>CAYLYV010000195.1:0-7278 GCA_964387655.1 uncultured Cypionkella sp.
ATCGAAGCCGAGGAGAAGGAGGTGCGCGCCGTGATCGGCGAGCTCGTGTTCGGCGTCGACGACGAGACGATGGAGTCCGAGGTGCTGCGACTCTGCGAGGCGCGGGGGTTGCAGATCGGGGTGGCGGAGTCGCTCACCGGCGGTCTGATCGGGGCGCGCTTCGCGAACGTCCCCGGCGCGAGCAAGAGCTACCGCGGATCGATCGCGTCCTACGCCGAGGACGTGAAGCGCTCGCTCCTGGGCGTCACGAGCGAGCACGTCGTGAGCGAAGAGTGCGCGATCCAGATGGCCGATAGCGCCCGCCGGGCGCTCGGTGCCGACGTCGCGGTCTCGATCACCGGCGACGCGGGACCCGAGGAGCACGACGGTCAGCCCGTACCAACAGCCCAGGCTTCCAGAGGTCAAAGAGCCGAAAGAATAAAAACGCCGCAATCGGGGCAGGGTAGGGCAGGAAGCCCTCATGTCCGCGTCCCCAGAACGCCGCCGAGGAAAACAGCAGCGCAATCCACTGGCCCGCCACCTCATCAATCACAAACTCGGATGGGTCCGCCGTGGGCGTATCGCGCAACTCCACCGAAACCGCCCAGAACCCCAAGGCCGTCACCGCCACCGTCGCCACCAGCAATACCGGAAACCCCAGATAACGGTCGATCAGCAGCGCCAGGATCACCGCCACCAGTGATCCCCAAGTCCCCGGAGCAGGCCGCAGCAGCCCCGCGCCAAACCAGATCGCCAGAACCCGCGTCAGCCTCATGCCCGCACCAAAGCGGCGGTCGCCATCGCGGCAATGCCTTCCTCTCGCCCAGTGAAGCCCAAGCGTTCGGAGGTGGTGGCTTTCACAGAAACCCGCTCGAGATCAACCGCCATGATCGTTGCCAAAGCCGCGCGCATCGCCTCGGCATGGGGTCCCACCTTGGGCCGCTCGCAAATCAACGTCACATCGCAATTTGCCAGTTGAAACCCCTTCGCCCGCGCCAACCGCATGGCATGGGCAAGGAAAATCTTGCTCTCCGCCCCCTTCCACTGCGGATCAGACGGCGGAAAATGCCGGCCAATATCGCCCTCGGCCAGAGCGCCATAGATCGCATCGGTCAAAGCGTGCATCCCCACATCCGCATCCGAATGGCCCAGAAGCCCGCGGCCATGCGGCACCTTCACCCCGCAGAGCCAGACGCCATCGCCCTCACAAAACGCATGCACATCAAAACCATTGCCCACCCGCAGATCCATCTGCCGCCCCTTTAAGATCGCCTCTGCCTTGGCAAAATCGCCCGGAAAGGTCAGTTTCAGATTATCCTCGTCGCCCGCGACGATCACCACATTCATGCCATAGCTGCGCGCCACCGCCACATCATCGGCAGCCTCGCCGGGATGCGCCCGATGCGCCGCCAAGATCGCCTCAAAGCGAAACCCCTGCGGCGTCTGCGCCCGAAACAATCCCTCGCGCGGCACCGTGCCCACCACCAGCCCCGCATCCCCGCGCCAAAGCGCATCCGTCACCATCAGCGCCGGGGCCGCCCCCTCTGCCTGATCGAGTGCCCCGATCACCCGCTGAATGACCGCCCCAGACACCAAAGGCCGCGCGCCGTCATGGATCAACACACGCGCCACGCCACGCCCTGCCAAGACCTCCAGCGCATTTCGCACCGAAGCCGACCGCGAAGCGCCGCCATCCACGATCAGCACATCCAGCCCCAAAGCCTCGGCTCTCCTGCGATCCTCGGGATGCACCACCAGAACCCGCAGCATACCCTCAAACGCCGCCAGAGCATGTGCCACCACCGCACGACCGCCCAAAAGCTGCCATTGCTTTGGCACGTCGCCCCCGGCACGCAAACCGCGCCCCGCAGCGGTGATGATCGCAGCTGTTGTCATGCTGTTTCCTTTTCGCCCTATCTAAGCCAGCGGCGTAAGCCTGACAATCTGCCCCAAGCCAATGCCCAACTGGTCGCGAAATGCAGCACAACAGCCTATAATTTGTGCATTGCTTAGAAATAGGGCATAAAGTGGAAGGCAAGCCCTTGGCGAACCCCCCGCCCAAGCGCATGTTTCAGCCAAAGGAGCCGCAATGTCCCTGTCATTAGGCGCACTCTCTCTACACCCCCCGGTGATTCTGGCACCGATGGCGGGGATCACCGATCTGCCGTTCCGGCGGATGGTGGCGCGCTTTGGTGCGGGCTTGGTGGTGTCCGAGATGATCGCGTCCGAAGAAGTGATGAAGGCGCAGCCTTTGGCACGGGCGCGGGCGGAACTGGGGTTTTCCGAGGCCGCCACTTCCGTGCAACTCGCAGGCCGCGATCCCTATTGGATGGCCGAGGCCGCGCGCTATGTGCAAGACCAAGGCGCACAGGTGATCGACATCAACATGGGCTGCCCCGCCAAACGCGTCACCGCTGCGGGCGGCAATGGCGCTTGCGGTTCCGCGCTGATGAAGGAACCCGAACTCGCACTTGCGCTGATCGAATCGGTGATCAACGCCGTCACGGTTCCGGTGACGCTGAAAACCCGGCTCGGCTGGGATGACCAAAGCCTGAACGCGCCACAAATTGCCAAATCCGCCGAGGGGGCAGGGGTGCAGCTGATCACCATCCACGGCCGCACCCGTTGCCAGTTCTACAAGGGCAGCGCCGATTGGGCCGCGATTGCTGCGGTGAAAGCGGCGGTCTCTGTCCCCGTGATCGCCAATGGCGATATCATCGACATCGCCACCGCCCGCCAAGCCCTGCACCTGTCGCAAGCCAATGGCGTCATGGTCGGTCGCGGCGCGCAGGGCGCACCGTGGCGGCTGGCCGAAATCGCCCATGCGCTTTACGGCACGCAAGCCCCGCAAATCCCGCAAGGTGAGGCGCTCGCCGATCTGGTGATCGAGCACTACGATCACATGCTCGACTTCTACGGCCCCGACCTCGGCATCCGCGTCGCCCGCAAACACCTCGGCTGGTATCTCGAAGCCGCAGGCATCCAAACCAACCGCGAGGCTATCCTCACCGCCACCCATCCCGCCACCGTCCGCGCCCTGATCCGCGACAGCTTCACCGAACCCCGCGAGGTGGCCGCATGACCCAGTTCAACGGCCCCGCACTTTGGGCCTCGCTGCCGCTGCCCGCGCTCTTGATCGGTCCCAGCGGATTGATCCTTGACGTGAACCCGCCGGCCGAGACCTTCCTGAACGCCTCCTCCAAAAGCCTCGTCGGCCAGCCGCTGCTCGACCGCCTCTCCATCGACGCCCCAATGGAAGACGCGCTCGCCCGCGTCCATGCTCACGAATCGCCTCTATTCATCGCCGAGGCTGACGTCACCACAGGCGAACGCGCCCCGGTGCAATGCGCGCTGCAAATGGCCCCTCTGCAAGACAGCTCCGGCTGCGTGCTCTTGCTGATTTCCCCGCGTGAAATCGCTGAACGTCTGGGCCGCTCGATGCAGGTGACTTCGGCGGCGAAATCCGCCATCGGCATGGCCGAAATGCTGGCGCATGAAATCAAGAACCCGCTGGCAGGCATTTCGGGGGCCGCGCAACTGCTGGCCATGGGTCTCGGCCCGGAAGATCTGGAACTCACCGACCTGATCGTCGAAGAAACCCGCCGCATCGTCAAACTGCTGGAACAGGTCGAGCAATTCGGCAACCTGCGCCCGCCCGCCCGCCGCGCCGTCAACATCCATGACGCGCTCGACCGCGCCCGCCGCTCGGCTCTGGTCGGTTTCGGCGCGCATATGAGCATTGTTGAGGATTACGACCCCTCGCTGCCCGCCACCTTCGCCGACAATGATCAATTGATGCAGGTGTTCCTGAACTTGTTGAAGAACGCCTCGGAAGCCGCTGGTTCCAAAGGCGGAACCATCCGGCTGCACACCTTCTACGACCACTCTCTGCGCCGCCGCCGCAAAGATGGCTCTGGCTCCACGCTCCCCCTGCAAGTCGAAATCATCGACGACGGCCCCGGCATCCCGCCCGGCATCGCCACCGATGTTTTCGAGCCGTTTGTCTCTGGCCGCGAAAATGGCACCGGCCTCGGCCTCGCCTTGGTATCCAAAATCATCTCCGACCATGAGGGCTGGATTTCCGTCGATTCCGCCCCCGGTCGCACCGTTTTCCGCATTTCCCTACCGCTCGCACCCCGCGGGCTACCCGAGGAGTCTCACTGATGGATGGCACCATTCTTGTCGCCGATGACGACCGCACCATCCGCACCGTTCTCACGCAAGCGCTGACCCGCGCCGGGTGCAAAGTGCATGCCACCTCCAGCCTGATGACCCTGATGCGCTGGGTCGAGGAGGGCAAAGGCGATCTGGTGATTTCAGACGTGGTTATGCCCGACGGCAACGGCCTTGAAGCCCTGCCGCGCATTGCGCAACTGCGCCCCGGCCTGCCAGTGATCGTGATTTCGGCGCAAAACACCATCATGACGGCGATTCAGGCCGCCGAGGCCGAGGCGTTTGACTATCTGCCAAAGCCCTTCGATCTGCCCGATCTGATGAAACGCTCCGCCCGCGCGCTGGATTTGAAACGCCATGCGCCGAAACCCAGCCTGACCCCGCGTGAGGTGGGCGATGATCTGCCTTTGGTGGGCCGCACGCCCTCGATGCAGGCTTTGTATCGCCTCGTCGCCCGCGTGATGAACGCCGACCTCCCCGTGTTGATCTCCGGCGAATCCGGCACCGGAAAATCGCTGATCGCCCGCGCCGTTCACGACTTTTCCGACCGCCGCAGCCAGCCCTTTGTCACCGCGCAAGCCACCGATCTGGCGGGCGTGGACGGCATCGCAACGCTTCTCGCCCGCGCCAAAGGCGGCAGCCTTGTGCTGGATGAGGTCTCGGATTTCGACGAAGACGCCCAAGCCCGCCTTGTGCGGATGCTCGATGTGATGGGCGACCATGCCCCGCGCATCATGGCCACAAGCCAAGCCGATCTGGGCCAAAAAATGGAAGCCGGGGTGTTCCGCAAAGACTTGTTCTACCGTCTGGGCGGCGTCACCCTGCAAGTGCCGCCCTTGCGCGAACGCGTCGAAGATATTCCCCTCTTGGCCGAACATTTCCTCGCCCGTGGCGAGCGTGACATGGGCCTGCAACGCCGCCTCTCGCCCGAAGCCATGGCCATTGTGCGCGCCTATCCTTGGCCGGGCAACGTGCGGCAGTTGGAGAATCTGCTCAAACGCCTGCTGGTGACAGCGACCGAGCCGGAAATCTCCAAAACCGAGATCGAACAGGCCCTCGGTGCCACGCAGCCGGTGCAAATCAGCCGATCCGGTGGCATGGACGGCGAAAAATTGTCGGCCTCGGTGGCGCGACATTTACAGCGCTATTTCGATCTGCACGGCGGTCAACTGCCCCCTGCAGGCGTCTATGACCGGATTTTGCGCGAAATGGAGGTGCCTTTGATCGAAATCGCCCTCGACGCCACCGGCGGCAACCAAGCCAAATGTGCCGATCTGCTGGGCATCAACCGCAATACCTTGCGTAAGAAGATCACAGACCTCGATATCCGCGTGACACGGCGGCGTAAGCTGATGTAAAACCGCCACAGGGCAGTGCTTTGCGCGTAACGTGGCGCGGAAAGCACAACGCTGTGGCGGGGGCGACACTCCCCGCGAATGTCGGGGGAAACGTGCAGGGCGCTTACCGCAGTCTCACATGGGCCAAACTGGCGCGCCTGCGCCGGATGCGGCGCGTGCAAAACGGTCTGACCTTTGGGCTGGTGTTCCTTGGCCCAATGCTCGCGGTGGCGACGTTTCTGGCACTCGGGCCGTTCAACCTTGGCGCCTCGTCGCAAAACCTCCGGCTGATCCTGCTCGTCGATATGGTCTACATCCTGCTCGTGGCGGGCCTCGTACTGGCTCGCGTGATGCGGATGATCGCCGACCGCCGCTCACAATCGGCGGGCTCCGCGCTGCATTTGCGCCTGACCGGGGTGTTCGCTTTCGTGGCTTTGGTGCCGACGATTCTGGTCGCCGTTTTCGCGGTGTTGACGGTGAACATTGGCCTTGAAGGCTGGTTTTCCGACCGCGTCAGCAACGTGGTTTCGGCCTCGCTGACCGCCGCGCAAGCCTATGAAGATGAGCAGACCAAGGCGCTGAAAGACGATGCCTCGGCGCTTGGTGCGTTTTTGAACCTCGCCAAGCAAAAGACCTTCTTCCTGCAAGACGATCAGGTCCGCCCGATCCTGACCCAAGGTCAGGCCGCCATTCAGCGCGGCATGAAAGAGGTCTATCTGATCGACGGCACCGCCACCCTGAAAACCCGCGGCGAGCGGTCTTATCTGTTCGATTTTGAACCGCCCAAGCCCGAGGAAATGGCCCGCGCCAAACAGGGCGAAGTGGTGGTGATCCAGGATTGGGCCAACGACGAATTCCGCGCTTTGGTGCATCTGGATGCCTTCGCCGATCGCTATCTCTATGTCTCGCGCAAGGTGGATGGCGGGATTTTGTCGCTGCTGGATGAAACCAAAGAGACCGTCCGCCTCTATCAACAACTGGAATCCGAGCGCGGCAAGATCCTGTTCAACTTTGGGCTGTTGTATTTGGGCTTTGCTTTGATCCTCGTTCTGGCTGCCGTTTGGCTGGGCCTGTGGTTCGCCGAACGCCTCAGCCGTCCGGTCGGCCGCTTGGCCTATGCCGTGGGAAGGGTCAGCGCGGGCGATCTGGACGTGCAGGTGATCGAAGAAGAAGGCGATGATGAGATTGCCACTTTGTCCCGCGTTTTCAACCAGATGACGCATCAACTTAAAGGACAACGTGAAGCCCTTCTGGACGGCCATCGCCAAACCGAACAACGCCGCCGCCTGTTCGATTCCGTGCTCTCCAACGTCACCGCAGGCGTGATCGGTCTGGATGCCGAGGGCGATATTGATTTCGCCAACCGCGCCGCGGAACGTCTGCTGGAACTCGCCGATGGTGCCGCCGAGGTGCCGCTCGCCGCCGCCGTCCCCGAATTCGCCGCCCTGTTTGAGCGTCTGCGCGAGGTGGGTGGTTCCGCCGTGCAAGAAGAAGTCCGCCTCACCCGCAAGGGCAAACTGGAAAGCCTTCTGGTCCGCGTCTCGGTGCGGCGCAGCGAGTCCGGGCGGCTGGAAGGCTATGTGGTGGCCTTCGATGACGTGACCGAACTGGTGTCTGCGCAGCGCATGGCCGCTTGGGGCGACGTGGCCCGCCGCATCGCGCATGAGATCAAAAACCCGCTGACCCCGATCCAGCTGTCCGCCGAACGCATCAAGCGCAAGTTCAGATCGCAAGTGCAAGACCCCGAGGATCTGGACCAGTATACGGAAGTGATTGTCCGTCAAACCAA
>CAYLYV010000196.1:0-7249 GCA_964387655.1 uncultured Cypionkella sp.
GTGAACATGGTGGAGATGCGCCATTCCTTGACCAGTGCCCAGACGGTCGGCACATCAAAGCGGTCGGTCGGCAGCAGGACCGTCTTCACGCCGCGCGCAATCTGGGTCAGCTGGTGCACGCCCGCGCCATGCGACAGCGGCGCCACAACCAACGATGCATCGTCAGCGGTCAGGCCGGGCATCAGATCGGCCAGATGGTTGGTGACGACAAAGGCCATCTGCCCGTGCGTCAGGACCGACGCCTTGGGCCGCCCTGTGGTGCCGGAGGTGAAGAAGAACCAGCAGGGGTCGTCCCGGTCCACCACGGCCACCTGCGGTTTCTGGCCCACGAAATCCGCCGTCAGCGCCTCCACCGAAGGCGCGAAGTCCGACGGCCCGAAGGACAGCAGTTGCAATCCGTCGCAGCCCTCATGGCAGGCGGCGGCATGATCTGCGAAGGATGCGCTGCACAGCATCAGCCGCGCGCCGGCGGATTGCGTGAGATACACCACCTCTTCCGGCGTCTGGCGGAAATTGGCAGGCACCCAGACAGCGCCCACGCGCCAGACCGCAAACATCGCTTGCAGCATCTCAAGGCAATTCTGCGACTGGCACATCACCCGGTCGCCCTTCTGCACGCCAAGCCGCTGTTGCAGGGCTGTGGCGAGGGCATCAGTCCGCGCCTCGAAATCGACCCAGGTCCAGCGCGTCTCGCCCATCACCAGTGCGATGCCGTCCGGATCGCGCCGCACCACCTGCGACAGCAGGGTGGCAAGGTTCATCACGCGGGTGGATACCGGGGCCACGCCGCCCTTCGGGTCGGTCATCGCACGCGCTCCAGAATCGAGCAGTAGTTCGCCACCGCAGCCCCGCCCATGTTGAACACGCCGCCAAGCGCTGCGCCATGCCGTTGCATCGCCCCCGCTTCGCCCATCAGCTGCATCGCGACCATCACGTGTTGCGATACGCCGGTCGCCCCGATCGGATGGCCGCGCGATTTCAGCCCGCCCGACAGGTTGACCGGCAGCGCACCGTCGGCCCGCGTGATGCCCTCGCGCGCGACCTTCCAGCCCATGCCGGGGGCGGCAAGACCCATCGCCTCGTATTCGATCATTTCGGCCACGGTGAAGCAGTCGTGGGTTTCCACCAGATCAAGGTCCATCACTCCGCATCCGGCCTGCGCCAGCGCCTGTGTCCAGACCCGCCGCGCGCCGTCAAAGGCAATGGGGTCGCGGCGCGACAGGGCGAGGATGTCGCCCGTCTGCGCACGTGCCCTGAACCGCAGCGCGCGGGCCAGACCTGCTGCCACGTCCGCATCGGCCAGAACGATCGCTGCGGCGCCGTCCGATACCAGCGAACAATCGGTCCGGCGAAGCGGGCCTGCGACCAGCGGGTTCTTGTCCGAAGGCCGGTTGCAGAAGTCGAAGCCGAAATCTTTCTGCATGTGGGCCAGCGGGTTCAGCATCCCGTTGGCGTGGTTCTTGGCAGCGATCATCGCCATTTCTTCCGACCGATCGCCATGGCGCTGGAAATAGCTGTTGGCAATCTGGCCGAAGACCCCGGCAAAGCCGCCGTCGATCCCGGCCTCCTCGGCCATATGGCTGGCCGACAGCAGGATGTTGCCCACCTCGTCCATCGGCGTAGCGGTCATCTTTTCGGCCCCGATCACCAGCGCGGTGCGCCCGCGCCCCGACGCGATGAAATCCGCCGCCGCATACAGCGCCGCCGACCCTGTGGCACAGGCATTTTCGCAGCGCAGGAACGGCACGCCTTCAAGCTCCGGCGTGCCCATCGCCACCAGCGCGCCCTGAAAATCCTGCCGCGAAAAGCCGTTGTTGTAGACGCCGACAAAAATGCCATCCACCGCCTCGGGCGGAATACCCGCGTGGTCCAGTGCGGGGCGGGCCACTTCGGCCATCAGGGTGATGGTGTCGGGCGCGTTGGCCTTGCCGAATTTGGTATGCGCCCAGCCAACGATCATGGGTTCAGACATCAATATCTCCTGTCACTCAGAGGGGATGAAATGCCGCGAAAGACGCGCCTCTACCGTTGCCGCCTCGCGGTGCAGCAGGGCGACCAACGCAAGCTGGCGTTCTGGCCCCATGCGGTCCTCGATCGCGGCGATGGACAGTGCGGCTGCGGGGCGGCCATCGGGCCAGCGCACGGCCACACCCAGCCCCCACGACCCCTGCACCACCCGTCCGGGGTTTAGCGCATGGCCAAGCGCGCGGGCGCGGGCCACATCGGCGCGCAGGTCTTCGGGCGACGGCAGCGACAGCAGGGGGGCCGTGCGTTGCAACAGGGCATGCGCCTCGGTTTCCGCCATGGCGGCCAACAGCGCGATCCCGCCTGCGCCCCGGCCAATGGGGTTTCGGTCACCTGCCATCAGGGCATGGGTGCGGATCGGAAAGCGTCCCTCCTCATGCGCCAGACACAGCGCGTGATCATCTTGTTGCACCGACAGGAAGGCAGTATCGCCGGTTTCAGCCGCCAGCCGCTTCAGGCTGTCCGCCGCGTGCACAAGGATACCGTGGCGCGGCGTGGCGAAGCTGCCCAGAAGATAGGCCTCGGGCCCAAGGTGATAGCGCCGCGTCACCGCGTCCTGTTCCACCATCCGCGCGGTTCCGAGCGCAATCAGCAGCCGCCGCACGGTGGGCCGCGTCAGCCGTGATGCCGCTGTCAGCTGCGCCAGACCCAGACCCGCGCTGCCGCCCCTGCCGACCAGCGACAGAAGCGACAGCGCCCGCTGCACCGCCTGCGCGCCCGACGCCCCGGAAGGGACATCGGTCAGCATCTGATCTTGCATCGGCAGGGTCACGGGCGCGGTCCTTATACCAGCGTGCGACCGATGGCGCTTTCAAGGATCGCCCAGGCCTCGTCGCCGTAGGTATTCTTCCACTCGGCATAGAAGCCCGCGTCGCGCAGCTTGGCTTCAAAGGGCGCAGGATCGACCTCGTTGAAGATGAACCCTTCGCTTTCCAGTTCGCTGCGCAGCGAGTCGTTCAGCGCTTGCACATCGGCGCGCTGGTTTTCGGCTGCGGCGTTGAAGTGCTTTGCCACGATCTGTTGCAGATCCTCGGGCAGCGCGCCCCAGGCACGGCGGTTGCCCAAAAGCCAGAAGCCGTCCCACATGTGGTTGGTCAGCGAGCAGTATTTCTGCACCTCTGACAGCTTGGCCGTCTTCATGATGGACAGCGGGTTTTCCTGCCCGTCCACCACGCCGGTTTGCAGCGCCGAATACACTTCCGCGAAGTTGATCGAGGTCGGGGACGACCCGAAGGCCGTGAACATCGAGGTCCATAGCGGCGAGACCGGGACACGGATCTTGAAACCTTCAAGGTCGGCGGGCGTCACGATCGGTTTGGTCGAGGTGGTGGTCTGGCGGAAGCCGTTATCCCAGATCTTGTCCATTACAACGAGACCACCGGCCTCGATCTGGCCACGGGCATAGGCACCCAGTTCGCCGTCCATCGCTTTCCACACCGCATCATAATCCGGAAAGGCAAAGCCGATGCCGTTGATCGAGGCGTTGGGCACCAGCGTGGATAGGATCACGGGCGACAGCAGGAAGAATTCAACCCCGCCCGACCGCAACTGGCCCAGAACATCGGTGTCGGCGCCAAGCTGGTTCGACGGGAAAATCTGGATATCGACACGCCCGCCAGACTCTTCCAAGATCGCCGCCGCCGCCGCGGCGCTGCGGACGTTGCTGGGGTGGGTCAGCGGCTGGTTGTTGGCAAACTTGTAGCTGAATTCGGCAGTTTGCGCGCTGGCGGGCCGGATGAACGGCGCAGACAGTGCGCTGGCGGTAGCCCCCAGCATGATCGAACGACGTGTGAGTTTCATGTTTTCCTCCTCCTCAGGATGTCAAAGCAACGCAGTCGAGAACCACGGCACAAGGGCGATAACCCCAAGGCCGATCAGCAGGGCCAGCAGATAGGGCCAGATCCGGGCCATAACGGCGTCGGCAGGCACCTTGGCAATCTTGCAGGCGATGTAGAAACCGATGCCGATGGGGGGGGCCATCAGGCCGATGTTCATGGCGGTGACAACCACCATGGCATAGTGGATATCATTTATCCCCAGCCCCCGTGCGATCGGGAACATGATCGGGGCCAGCAGCACAATGGCGGGCAGACCTTCAAGAATGCAGCCAAGCACCAGAAAGATCACAACGGAGGCCAGCATGAACACGCCCCAACCGCCGGGCAATGCCGTAACAAAGCCCATCAGGTCGCGTGCGAAGCCCGATTGGGTCAAAGCCCAGGCCATCGAAGAAGCGGCCCCCAGGATCAGCAGGATCGCGCCGGACATGGCGGCGGTTTCAACCAGCATTGGCAGCAGCCGCGCGCGCGGGATGCCGCCATAAAGCACGATGCCGATGATGAAGGCATAGACCACGGCGATGGTCGATACCTCGGTCGCCGTCGCCACGCCGCCGCCGACAAGGCTGCGGATCATGAACGGCAGCACCAGCGCGGGTGCCGCGATCACCAGCGTGCGTGCAATATCGCGCGTGCTGGCTCGACCGATGCCGGCCATGATCTCGTGCCGTGCCTTCCAGCGCGCCAGCAGCGCCAGCACGGCAAGCAGCACCATCGCAATGGCAAATCCCGAGGTGAACAGCCCGGCGATAGACACGCCCGCCACCGACCCCAGCACGATCAGCACGATGGAGGGCGGCACGGTATCTGCCATAGCTGCGCCGGTTGCCAGCAGCGCCGTCATCTCGGCCGGCGAATGGCCGCGCCGCTTCATCTCGGGAAACAGCGCCGGGGCCACGGTCGCCATGTCCGACACCTTTGAGCCGGAGATGCCCGAAACAAGGAACATCGACCCGAGCAGAACATAGCTCATTCCCGCCTTCACATGTTGCAACAGCGAAGCCAGAAACATGACAATCGCGCGCCCCATGCCGGTCGCATCCAGTATGCAGCCAAGCAGCACAAAGACAGGCACCGACAGCAGGATGATCGACGACATGCCCTCGTCGATCCGCCCGATCATCACGAACACCGGGGCATTGGTGGCAAAGGTGAGGTAAGCCAGCGTGCCAAGCGCGAAACAAAAGGCGATGGGCACGCCGATCACCAAAAGCAGCCCCACGAAAAGGCCAAGGTAAAGCGGCAGGTTCCAGTTGCCGATGTTCAGCATCGCCGGGCGGGCAAACCACAGCACGGCCACCACGGCAGCTGTCACCAGCAGGGTCGCGGCGATAATCCCCCAAGCCCGCGTGCGCACGACCGACAGCAGCATCAGGACCGCCATCAGTCCAATGCCCATCGGCAGCGCCGACGCGCGCCACGTCATCGGCAGGCCAAGCGCGGGCGACGTGACATAGGATTCCTCATAGGCATACTCGACGGCCACCGGCAACAGCCGCAGCAGCAGCAGACAGACCAGCACCTGCCCTGCGACCTCGGCCGCACGGGCAACGGCGGGTGGCATCATTGGCAGGAAAATGGTCAGCTTCATATGCTCGTGCCGGTCAACCGCCAGCGCCGAACCCAGCATCGCCATCCAGATGAAACTGAGCGAGGCCACCTCGTCACCCCAGATCAGCGGCTGTGCCAGCACATAGCGGAAGAACACATTGGCCAGAACGATCACGATCATCAGCAGCAACAGCGCCGCCGCCACCAGTTCGACAGGCCGCATCCAACGCTCCGCGCGTTTCGGCTCGGTCAGCGTTTCGATGCCGCCAAGGCCCAGTTCGGCCTCTGCCCTGGTGTCGGTCAATTGCATGCGTCGTCCTCCCTCTGGCAGTCACGGCCCCTCAACCGTGATGTATCTGTCCATAATATGGACGAAATAGCTGCCTGTATCGGAGAATAGGTTGAAGAAAAACGCATTTGCAACCCGGATTTCTGCCAAATACCGGAAAAATGGCCAACTTTTCTACTATCCCTGCTAAGCATAGTCCACATTATGGCCATCTGATTGTCCCATCACGCGAGTGTTGCGACGGGTGCAGTGGGCCTGACAAGTGGCGACCGAATAGCGATCTGAGGCAGGCGTTAGGCCCCAGTGGGACGGCGTTGTTGCAACTCACGCTTGAGGCGTGACTTCCCCTCTGCCCATTGATGTCAGGCCATGCGGACGATCTCCGCGGTTCCGAGTGCATTGAAGCGGTTGATGAGGGCGACGTGGATCTAGATTTCGGCGATTTGGCTATCGAGGTGTCTTGCCGCGATGCGGTCTCCGAAGGCCTTGAGGCAGCGCATCTTTGCCTCGATCCGGCTTCGGGCGCGGTATCCGGATCAGCGCTTCCAGAAGGCCCGGCCGTAGTGCCGGGTGGCGCGCAGGGTTTCGTTTCTGGCGATTGCGGCCGGGCAGTCTTCTTTCCAGGGCCGCCCGTTCTTTCGGATGTCCGAAGTGGCCGTATCCATGGCCAGATGCACCTTGCGCCCCCTCACGGTTTGCAGGCAAACCGTCGCCGAGAGGCTCGCGGTCACCGCCAGGTTTGCGCAGCATGTGATCTTGCAACTGTCTGAAGGCAGGCGGCAAAGGCCCCGGTCGAAAGACCGGGGCCAAGGCACCAGACCAAAACCAGGAGATCCGCGAAGCCAGCACGCTCAGCACGCAAACCCCGCGATCAACCGGAAATCTTCGTCCGCGCCTGCTCGAACGCCTCGCGCAATGCGGCCTGCTCCTTGCCCAGACCCTGAGCGCAATAGGCGTTCAGAAACTGTCGCCCCGCAAAGAGACTTTTGTCGGTCTGGCTCAGTTTGGCGATGTCGCAGATGCTGTCCCATTCACCCGCGATGATGGTGATCTGCTCTTGCAAGATCTTTGTTGCGCGGTCCTCGCTCAGCAGGAAGGTTGGAGCAGCAGCCAAGCAACTGGCCAGCGTGCTCATGCGGTTGTCGCCGGTGATCAGCATGGCCTGAGTGGCTTCAGTGCCCGTTCTGCCTTGCGGACAAATGTCATAGGCAGGCGTCAACGACAGCATCTTGCCGTCCCAGAACGCGGCATGGTTGCGCGCGTGGTCGTCAGTATTGCCGCACAGGATGTTGAAACAGATCCGCCCGAAGAGTTCCTGCAGAGTGTCTTTGGGGGACGAGAAGCGGTGGCGGATGATCTCTGCCAAGTCTGCGTAGGAGGCATACCGCGCCATCATTTCGTCAAGGCCGAGGAGTGTCAGCGCGGAAACCATCGCCCGCCGCTGCCACCCGTTCGCAGCCTTCACGCGATCAAAACGCGAGATGAGCAGGATGTGGCGATGGAATCCACGGTTGTCTATTGGATCATGTCAGAAGCAATGGCCAAT
>CAYLYV010000197.1:0-7068 GCA_964387655.1 uncultured Cypionkella sp.
TCCCCGCCGCCCCGGACTTGATCCGGGGCCTCTGGTCAATGCAGGAGGCCCCGGATCAAGTCCGGGGCGGCGGCGGGTAGGCCGTCAGGGATTGTCGGCAAACCGCCCCGCCCGCCCGCCACGACGCTTGGGCTGTTCGGGGGCGGTCAGCGCCTCGGTCAGCACTTTGGTCATCGGGTGGTCGGGGTTGGGGATGCCGTAATGCGCCAGCAGTGCGCGGATGCAATCGGGGGTGTTGACCACCGCAGGCAGGCTGAGCACCCAGTCGATGAAGATCTGGCCGCATTCGCCGTAGCTGATGCCCTCAATGTTGTAGCTTTCGCGCACCAGCCCTTTTGGGTCTGCCTCTGATAGATCCACCGCGCGTCTCCCCATACGTCACCCGCTTGTCACCCGTCCAAATGGGCCGAAATCACCTGCTCTGCAAGCGCCGCCGTGCGCACCAGCCGTTCGGTCAGCGCCTCAATGGTCGCTTCCCCGGCCTCGCGCAAAAGAAACGCCACGCCGCCGAGTCCCAAAGTGGCAGGATCAAGCGGCTTGTCGGACAGCAATTTGCTGGCCGCCTGCATTTGCCAGCACAGCCTATAGGCACCCAGCAGCGCCGACTGATCCGAATGCGACAGTTTAGCCGTAGTTTGCCCCGCTATCTGGCCCCCAGCCGCAATCTGGCGTTCCACCCCGCGCGCGGGGCTGGCGGCTTGCAAAGCCACGGTTTGCGCCAGCAGTTCGATGTCCATCATCCGACCGGGGCCGAATTTGGCATCCCAACCGCCCGCGCCCGGCTTCGCCTCGGCCAATCGCGCCCGCATGTCGGCCACGTCCTGCCGCACGGTTGCCCCCTGCCCCTTCACAGCAATCGTCTCGCGCCGGAACGCTTCCACTTCGGCGGCAAGGGTGGGTTCGCCCGCCAGCACCCGCGCACGGGTCAGCGCAAGATGTTCCCAGGTCCAAGCTTCATGGCTCTGGTAATTGCGGAACGATTCAATCGAGGTCGCCACCGGCCCCTGCCGCCCCGAAGGCCGCAGCCGCACATCGACCTCATAGAGCCGCCCTTCCGCCATCTGCGCCGACAGCGCCGTGACCATGGCTTGCGTCAGGCGCGCGTAGTAGGCCCGCGCGGCGAGCGGGCGTTTGCCGTCGGAATTCTCCACCCCGGCGGCATCGTAGATCATGATCAGATCAAGGTCAGAGCCTGCGTTCAGCCGCCCCGAGCCGAGGCTGCCCATGCCCAGCACCACCGCGCCGCGCCCCGGCGCCGCTCCATGTTTTGCTGCGAAATCGGTGCAGACAACGGGCCAAAGCGCTGCGATCACCGCTTCAGCGAGGTCGGCATATTGCTTGCCCGCCTCAAAGCCATCAATCAGCCCGCGCAGATGATGGACCCCGATGCGGAAGTGCCATTCCTTCATCCAGCGCCGTGCGGCATCGAGTTTGCGTTCATAGTCAGGGAGATCCTCCAAGCGTTTGGTCAGTTCAGCGGTCAGTGCCGGGGTTCCCGGCCAAGCGGCGAAGAACGAGCCGCCGATCACCGCATCCAGCACGCTTGCGTTGCGCGACAGGTAGCGGGCGAGGGCGGGTGCGGTGCCGGCAATGTCGATGATCAGATCGACCAGTTGCGGATTGGCCTCGAACAGCGAGAAGATTTGCACGCCGGAGGGCAGTCCGGCGAGGAAGCCATCCAGGGCGACCAAGGCCTCATCGGGGTTGGCGGCGCGGCTCAGGCGTTTCAATAAGACCGGGCGCAGGCGCAGGAAGATGGCTTGGGCGCGGTCAGAGCGCAGGGCGGGATAGCTGCTCCAGCCTTTGACGATTGTGGCCGCGTGATCGGAAAGCTCGGGGCCGGATTCCACAGCACTGGGGGCGAAGAAGCCTTCGGTCAGGCGATCTGTTCTGGCCAAGCGGTCGAGCAGGTCAGCGCGGAAGCGCGCTTCATCCTGTCCACAAAAGGCGGCAATGCGGGCGATGCCTTCGGGCGTGGTCGGCAGATTGTGGGTCTGCTCATCATTCACCATCTGGATGCGGTGCTCGAGGTCGCGGTGCTGGGTATAAAGCTGCGACAGATCGTCTGCCACCTCGGACGGCAGCCAGTCTTTCGCCGCCAGTGCCGCCAGCCCGCCCAAAGTGGTGCGGTCGCGCAAAGCGACGTCCCGGCCCCCGGCGATCAACTGGCGGGTTTGGGTGAAGAATTCGATCTCGCGGATGCCGCCTTGGCCCAGCTTCATGTTGTGGCCCTCAACCGTCACCGCCCCATTCAGCCCGCGATGTTCGCGGATGCGCAGGCGCATGTCATGGGCGTCTTGGATCGCCGCGAAATCGAGATGCTTGCGCCAGACAAACGGTGTCAGGATCTTCAGAAAGCGATTGCCCGCCGCAATATCGCCACCACAGGGCCGGGCTTTGATATAGGCGGCACGCTCCCAAGTACGGCCATGGGCTTCATAATAGGCTTCGGCTGCGGCCATTGACAGGCACACGGGCATCACAGAAGCATCCGGGCGCAGCCGCAAATCGGTGCGGAAGACATAGCCTTCGGCGGTGATATCCGACAGCATCGCGGCCATTTTGCGGGTGACCCGGATGAAGGCGGCGCGGGCGTCTTGCCAATCATCGCCATAGCGGTCCTGATCGAACAGGCAGATCAGGTCGATGTCGGAGGAGTAGTTCAGCTCCCCCGCACCCATCTTGCCCATCGCGAGGCTGACCATACCGCCTGCCGTGGCGGCATCCTCAGGGGTGGCACCGGGCAGTTTGCCACGACGGATTTCCTCGGCCACCAAGCGTTGCATCGCCAGATCGACGGCGCGGTCGGCGAGGTCGGTCAGCGCCCCCGTCACCTGCATCAGCGACCACACGCCGCCGAGATCGGCCAAAGCCGTCAGCAAAGCCGCGCGGCGGTTGGCTGGGCGCAGCGCATTGGGCAGCGTATCCAGCGCCGCCTCATTCAGCGCCACCAACACCGCGTTGAAGGCGGTTTCGGGCGACAGCGTGAAAGCGATGCGCAGCCATTGCGCCTCGCGCAGCATCAGGGCTTTCAGATAGGGGCTGCACCCGGCGGTATTGGCCAAAAGGCCGCGCAGATCAGGGGAAAGATCGGCAAAGCTGGTGGCAATATCGGCAGCCTGATCGCGGTCATAGGCGATGGGTTGGCGGGTCATGCGGGCTGCGAAATTCTGGCTCATCCCCGCAATTTGCGGCGGGTTGCGAGCGAGGTCAACGGGCAGACTTGTCGGCGGCCTAGGCTTTGTCGATAAAGCCGGGAAGCGGAGGTGGTGATGAGCAAGAGTTTGAGGCGGGTGGTGACGGCCATGCAGGCGCATGGGCTCGAAGGTGCGCCACTGGAAATGCCCGATGAAACCCGCACCGCCGCGCAAGCCGCTGCGGCGGCAGGCTGTGCCTTGAATCAGATCGTGAAGTCGATCCTGTTTGGCGGGCAGCGCGGGTTGTATCTGTTTCTGACCGCAGGCGGCAATCAGGTGGATGCCGCCAAGGCCAGCGCATTAGCAGGCGAGACGCTGGGCCGCGCCGATGCCAACCAAGTGCGCGCAGTGACGGGGTTTGCGATTGGCGGCGTCTCGCCTTTGGGCCATCTGACGCCGCTGCCGTTGTGGATGGATGCAACCTTGCTAGGCTATCCAACCGTTTGGGCCGCGGCAGGTACGCCCCGGCATATCTTTGCAATCCCGCCTGCGCGGTTGCAGGTGATCACCGGGGCGATTGTGGCGGATTTCACGGGTTAGGCGGGTTTTCGCGCGTTTTTTCGGCTCGGCCCATCCCGATGTAAATATCTTTTACATACCCCGTGAAAGCAAAGCCAGCACAGCGCATCTTGGCTCATGTGAAAGACATTCACATACACGTTCAACCGGGAGTCCGCCGATGAATACCAGTTCGACCACCGCCCCTTCCTCCGGCGGCATCTTCTCTATCCTGCGCCGCGCCGAGGCTTGGCTGGATGATAAAGGCAAAGGCGCCTGGATCGCCGCCATGGTGCTTGGCTTCATCTTCATCTGGCCCGTAGGCCTGGCCTTTCTGGCCTATATGATCTGGAGCAAACGTATGTTCAGCCGTTCTTCTTGCGCGGAACGCCGCGCCCGTCACTTTGATCGTCACGCCCATCATTGGGGCGGCCATTCGGCGATGCGCCCCTCGGGCAACGCCGCCTTCGACGCCTACAAGGCCGATATGCTGCGCCGCTTGGAAGACGAGCAGACCGCGTTCGAGTCCTTCCTGCAACGCCTGCGCGAAGCCAAGGACAAGTCGGAATTCGACAGCTTCATGGAAGACCGCGCCCGCGCCGCCTCTGCGCCTCCGGCGGCAACCGAAGTGACACGGCCCGGCGAATACTGATCTTCGAATGATCGTCTAACGCCAAAGCCCCCCGGTTCGCGCCGGGGGGCTTTTGTTTGCGCAAGGTTTCCGCAGGCCTGCCCCGCGCGGGTCACGCTTCTGATTGCGCTTGGCGGCAGCGTCTGGCCTTGCTAGGGTGTCGCATCCCTAACCTTGCAGCCTGAGATAATGCGCCACACCCTTCCGATTGCGCCCCAATTCTATGTCACTGCCCCGCAGCCCTGCCCCTATCTGGAGGGGCGGATGGAACGCAAATTGTTCACCGCATTGCAGGGTGATCAGGCGCAACGGCTGAATGACGCGCTGTCGAAACAGGGCTTCCGCCGCTCGCAAAACGTGCTCTATCGCCCGTCCTGTGCGGAATGTTCGGCCTGTTTGTCGGCGCGGATCAGAGTGGCCGATTTCAAACCCAGTCGCACCCAGCGTAAGATCCTGAAAAACGCCGCCCACTTGCGCCGCAACGCGACCAGCCCTTGGGCGACCGAGGATCAGTTCAGCCTGTTCCGGCGTTACTTGGATGCCCGCCACGCCGATGGCGGCATGGCGGATATGGATGTGTTTGAATTCGCCGCGATGATCGAGGAAACCCCGATCAAAAGCCGGGTGATCGAATATACGCGGGCGCCGGGTCCGGGAGAGCGCGGGCGGCCCCTCGCCTGCGTGGCGCTGACGGACGTGTTCGATGATGGGCTGTCGATGGTTTACAGCTTTTATGACCCCGATATGATTGATCTGTCCTTGGGGACCTTTGCGATCCTCGATCATATCGCGATCGCGCGGGAAGCTGGGCTGCCCTATGTCTACCTCGGCTATTGGGTGCCGGGCAGCCGCAAGATGGGCTATAAGGCCGGGTTCAACGCGCTGGAGATTTTCAAGCATGGGGCTTGGCAGGATATTGGGGATCCTGCCGATCACCGGGCTGAACTTCACCCGCTGTCGGTCGATCCGATTGCCGAGCAGGTGGCGCGGATTTCTTTGCCTGAGGCGCGCAGTGTCCCGAGGGAGTGAGTGTCCACGCGTGGACAGGCTTTCCATTTCAATAAAATCAACAGGTTAAGCATATGCCCTTGGTAAAGTCTTAACCATTGGCACGGGCCTGCTGAGGCGTTTTCATAGCAACGCTTGTGCTGGAACCTAGGCTAATCATGCTTTTCGCCTGCGCTGGAGGGCCTGCTCAGGCAGTCTCGCTCTATCGGGACAAAGCCACAGGAAGAATTTCATTCGTTCCTATATATCCCCACCGGAGGCTTTTTGGTGGATGCTGGATGCCGCCGGCGGGGATATTTGAGCGCAGAGGATGACCAAGGCATATTTGGGGGGAGTGAGCATCTGGTCAGACGACTCGCGGCGCAGCGGGTCCCCGAGCACGGGAGTTTTTCTAAAATGTCCGATATCGGCATAAATTCGTAATTAAAGTTCAAAAAACTCACCTCTGGCGACATATTTCTTGTCGATTTGCAGTTGACGCCCCTGCCCTGCCGCCCTAGTTTCCCCGACGAAGCTCAAGGGGTCTGCAATGCTTGGCATTCTAGTCGTCGTAAGGATAAAGCGCATGGGCCGGTAACGGTTTGACCATCAGGTTTCCCATGCGCCCCCGAGACACCTCCGGGGGCTTTTTGTTGACCAAAAGGGCCTAAGGCCCAAACGTAGGAAAAGATCATGACGCGTCAGATGACCGGAGCACGAATGGTGGTTCAAGCCCTGAAGGATCAGGGTGTTGAAGTTGTCTTTGGCTATCCGGGTGGCGCGGTACTTCCGATCTATGACGAGATTTTCCAGCAAAACGACATCCGGCATATTCTGGTGCGCCACGAACAGGGCGCGATCCATATGGCCGAGGGCTATGCCCGCTCGACCGGCAAGGTGGGCGTGGCTTTGGTGACCTCTGGCCCCGGTGCCACCAATGCGGTGACCGGGTTGACCGATGCGCTCTTGGACAGCATCCCCTTGGTGGTGCTGACCGGGCAGGTTCCGACCTTTATGATCGGCACCGATGCGTTCCAAGAGGCTGATACCATCGGCATCACCCGGCCCTGCACCAAGCACAATTGGCTGGTGAAGGACACCGAGAAGCTGTCGGAAACCATCCATCAGGCGTTTCATGTCGCCAGCCACGGCCGCCCCGGCCCGGTGCTGATCGACATTCCGAAAGATGTGCAATTCGCCACCGGCACCTATACGCCGATGGAGAAAACCCGCGTCTCGCATTACCAACCCCGCGTGAAGGGCGATATCGACGCCATCACCCAGATGGTGGAAATGATGGAAACCGCGGCGCGCCCGGTGTTCTACACCGGCGGCGGGGTGGTGAACTCTGGCCCGGCGGCGAGCCAGCTTTTGCGCGAGTTTGTGGAAGCGACGGGCTTCCCGATCACCTCGACCCTGATGGGTCTGGGGGCCTATCCGGCCTCTGGCCCGGCCTGGTTGGGGATGCTGGGGATGCATGGGCTGTATGAGGCCAATCTGGCGATGCATGGCTGCGATCTGATGATCAACATTGGTGCGCGGTTTGATGACCGCATCACCGGGCGCATCGCCGATTTCAGCCCGCATTCGAAGAAGGTGCATGTCGACATCGACCCGTCCTCGATCAACAAGGTGATCCTGGTGGATGTGGGCATCGTCGGCGATGTGGGGCATGTGCTGGTGGATGCGCTGCGGCTCTGGAAAGCCCGCGGTCGCAAGGTCAACAAGGACGGTCTGGCGAAGTGGTGGAAGCAG
>CAYLYV010000198.1:0-7063 GCA_964387655.1 uncultured Cypionkella sp.
CGGAAGCTTTCGATCGAGGAAATCCAGCGCAAGGTGGCCGAGCATTACAACATCCGCCTGTCCGACATGATCGGGCCGAAGCGGCTGCGCAACATCGCGCGGCCCCGGCAGGTGGCGATGTATCTGTCCAAGCAGCTGACCCCGCGTTCACTGCCCGAGATCGGCCGTCGTTTCGGGGGCCGCGACCACACCACGATCATGCACGGCGTTCGCAAGATCGAAGAGCTGATGACCACGGACAGCCAGCTTTCCGACGATCTGCAGCTTCTGCGCCGTCTGCTGCAAGGCTAAGGCAGGGGCCGCACTTGACGGCCCCCGCAAAGCCTTCCACAGTCTCAACAAACGCTTGTGAACCGGTGGAAACCGGATAAATTCGTCGTCCCTTCAACGGGTCGGCAGGGGGAAGCCAGATGAAGCTCAGCATCGAACGCGCCACGCTGTTGAAAGCGCTCGCCCAGGCGCAATCCGTGGTCGAACGCCGCAACACGATCCCGATCCTCGCCAACGTGCTGATCGAGGCCGAGGGCGATACGGTGTCGTTCCGCGCCACCGATCTGGATATCGAAGTGGTGGATCGCGCCCCAGCGATGGTCGAACGCGCCGGGGCCACCACGGTTTCTGCTGTCATGCTGCATGAGATCATCCGCAAACTGCCCGATGGCGCTTTGGTGGCTTTGACCGAAGACGCCGCGACGGGCCGTCTGACCATTGCCGCTGGCCGCTCGACCTTCAGCCTCGCCACCCTGCCGCGCGAAGATTTCCCGGTGATGGCGACCTCGGAATATTCCTCGAACTTCGCCGCCCCCGCCCCGGTGCTGCGCCGCCTGTTCGATAAAGCGAAATTCGCGATCTCGACCGAGGAAACCCGCTACTATCTGAACGGCGTGTATATGCATGTTTCAACCGGCGATGTCGGCGCGGTGCTGCGCTGCGTGGCGACCGACGGCCACCGTCTGGCCCGTATCGACGCGCCCTTGCCGGAGGGCGCGCAAGGCATGCCCGGCGTGATCGTGCCGCGCAAGACCGTGAATGAATTGAAGAAACTGCTGGATGACGATGCCGCAATCATCGCGGTGTCGGTGTCGGAAACCAAGGTCCGCTTCGCCACGCCCTTGATCACCCTGACCTCGAAAGTCATCGACGGCACTTTCCCCGACTACACCCGCGTCATCCCCACCGGCAACACCCGCCGCTTGGAAGTCGATGCCACCGAATTCGCCAAAGCGGTGGACCGTGTGGCCACGGTGTCGTCAGAGCGCTCGCGCGCGGTGAAACTCAGCTTGGATGAAGATCGCCTGATCCTCTCGGTCAACGCCCCCGATTCCGGGGCTGCCGAGGAAGAACTCGCGGTGGCCTATTCCGATGAGCGGCTGGAAATCGGCTTCAACGCCAAATACCTGCTGGAAATCGCGTCTCAGGTGGACCGCGAGAACGCCGTGTTCCTGTTCAACTCCTCTGGCGATCCGACGCTGATGCGCGAAGGCAATGACATGTCGGCGGTCTATGTCGTCATGCCGATGCGGGTGTAACAAACGCTTGGGGGCTAGCCCCCAAACCCCCAGGATATTTGAGCAGAGAGGATGACCAAAGCGTGAGTGGTCTGGCTATTACCGCGCTAACCCTCTCGCATTTCCGCAGCCATAAAGCCGCGCGGCTGGCCTTTGATGGTCGCCCGGTGGCGATTGTCGGCCCCAATGGTGCGGGCAAGACCAATGTCCTGGAAGCGGTGTCGCTGCTGTCGCCCGGTCGGGGGCTGCGGCGGGCAACAGCCGATGAGATCGCCCGGAGGCCCGAAGCCTTGGGTTGGAAAGTCACCGCCGATCTGCGCGGCTTTGGCGCCGATCATCAGGTCGAAACCTGGGCCGAAGGCGGCGACACGCGATCTGTCCGCATCGACGGCAAGGCCGCCACCCAATCCGCGCTAGGGCGCATTGCCCGTGTGTTGTGGCTGGTGCCCGCGATGGATCGGTTGTGGATTGAGGCTGCCGAGGGCCGCCGCCGCTTCCTTGACCGTATGACGCTGTCTTTCGCCCCCGATCATGCCGAGGCGGTGCTGGCCTACGAAAAAGCCATGCGCGACCGCAACCGTCTGCTGAAAGACCAGATCACCGACCCGCATTGGTATGGCGCTTTGGAATCCCAAATGGCCAGCGCAGGCGCGCAGATCACCGCCAACCGCCAAGCCGCCCTTGCCCGCCTGCGCCAAGCCCAGCAGGATGCCGAAACCGCCTTCCCCCGCGCCGATCTGATGCTGACGGGCGAAGATGCCGATGATCTGGCCGCAGCCCTCGCCGACAACCGCCGCCGCCGTATGGCCGCTGGCCGCACGCTGGTAGGCCCGCACCGCGCCGATATGTTCGCGACCTATGCCGCCAAAGCCGTCCCCGCCGAGCAATGCTCGACCGGAGAGCAAAAGGCGCTGCTGATCAGCCTGATCCTCGCCAACGCCCGCGCGCTGGCGGCCGATCTGGGGGCAGCCCCGATCCTGCTGCTGGACGAGGTGGCCGCCCATCTCGACACCGCCCGCCGCGCCGCCCTCTACGACGAGCTTTGCGCCTTGGGCGCGCAAGCCCTGATGACCGGCACCGAGGCCGCTTTGTTCGACAGCCTCGGCCCCCGCGCGCAAAGCTTCACCGTCACCGACAACCACGGCACCTCGGCGGTGCAGGCATGATCGAAACCCTCCCCGAAACCGCCCTGACCACGGATGATGAAACTCAAATCGCCACCCTGCTCACCCGCTGCTTCGACACAAACTTCCACAACCGCAGCTATTTCCGCCAGCGCCCGCATCTGCGGCTGATCCAGCGCCAGCACGGCCAGATCATCGGCCATATCGGCCTGCTGCTGCGCCCGATCCGGCTGGGCGGCACCCTGACCGAAATCGCAGGTCTGGTCGAGGTCGCCACCGACCCTGCCCATCGCGGCCAAACCATCGCCACCAATCTGCTGCACGCAGCCATCACCCAGGCCCACGCCACCCCAGCCGAACACCTGCTGCTGTTCGGCGAGGCCGCGCTCTACGCCGGAAACGGTTTCACCCGCCATACCAACATCTTGACCTACCTCGATCTCACCGAGGCCCGCAGCCGCGATATCCTGACCGAACCTGCGCAGACCCTGATGGTGCTGCCCCTGCGTGGCCAAATCTGGCCCGCGACAGCCCCGCTGGACATGCTCGGCCCGCTCTTTTAAGCAAGGCGCGGGGGGCCATCATGACCGTGACATTCTATGAACTGATGCTGTACGCAGGCGGCATGGCGCTGCTGTGGGTTGTTCCCGGCCCGGTCTGGGTGGCGCTGACCGCCCGCGCTTTGTCGGGCGGCTTTGCCTCTGCCTGGCCACTCGCCATTGGCGTCGCCTTGGGTGATCTGATCTGGCCAATGGCCGCGATTTTCGGCCTGACATGGATCGTCTCGGTCTACGCCGATTTCCTGCACGCCCTGCGCTGGGTCGCCGCTGTGGTGTTCGTCGTGATGGGCATCCTGCTGATCCGCAAACCCGCCGTGGCCCCCACCACCGATGGCCGCATGACCAAGCCCGGCATGTGGGCAGGCTTTGCGGTGGGTGTGGCGGCAGTGATCGGCAACCCCAAAGCCATCCTGTTCTACATGGGCGTGCTTCCGGGGTTCTTCGATCTTTCCCGCGTCAAAGCCCCCGACATCGCCGCCATTCTGCTGATTTCTGCAGCGGTGCCAATGCTCGGCAACCTCGGCCTCGCGCTGTTTCTCGACCGCGCCCGCAAGCTCCTGTCCAGCCCCGAAAGCATCCGCAAACTCAACCTGATCTCGGGGATTTTGCTGATCGGTGTTGGCGTGGTGATTGCGGCGTCAAACCGCTAAATCTTGTGCCCAAGGCGTGACATCCCCCCCCTGAACCGCTATAAATGGCGGGTAATTCAAGGGGTGAAAACCACATGGCCATTGAGCCCAAGAAGCCTGAATCCTATGGCGCCGATTCTATCAAAGTTCTCAAAGGCTTAGAGGCCGTTCGCAAGCGTCCTGGCATGTATATCGGCGACACCGACGATGGCTCGGGCCTGCACCATATGGTCTATGAAGTCGTCGACAACGGCATCGACGAAGCCTTGGCCGGACATGCCACGGCGGTGACGGTAAAAATCCACGCCGACAGCTCGGTTTCGGTGCGCGACAACGGTCGCGGCATCCCGGTCGATATCCACAAAGAGGAAGGCGTTTCTGCCGCCGAGGTCATCATGACCCAGTTGCACGCGGGCGGCAAATTCAACAACACCGACGATTCCGGCAATGCCTACAAAGTCTCCGGCGGTCTGCATGGCGTTGGCGTTTCGGTGGTCAATGCGCTGTCGGAATGGCTGGAACTCACCGTCTGGCGCAACGATATCGAATACCGCGCCCGCTTTGAACATGGCGAATGTGTGGTGCATGTCTATGAGGTCGGCCCCGCGCCGGGGATGCGCGGCACCGAGGTGCGTTTTCTCGCTGCGGCCAAAACCAACATCCCGGATGGCACGTTTTCCAACCTAGACTATAGCTTCAAAACGCTGGAGCATCGCCTGCGCGAACTCGCCTTCCTGAACTCTGGCGTGCGCATCATCATCGAAGATGACCGCCCCGCCGAGCCTCTGCACACCGAGCTTTACTATGACGGCGGCGTCAAAGAATTCGTCAAATACCTCGACCGTTCCAAAACCTCGATCATGGCAGAGCCGATCTATATGATTGGTGAACGCAATGGCATCATCATCGAAGTCGCGATGTGGTGGAACGACAGCTACAATGAAATGGTGCTGCCGTTCACCAACAACATCCCGCAGCGCGACGGCGGCACCCATATGGCGGGCTTCCGGGGGGCGCTGACCCGCACCATCAACGCCTATGCGCAGTCGTCTGGCATCGCCAAGCGCGAGAAGATCGACTTCACCGGCGATGACGCGCGTGAAGGCCTGACCTGCGTGCTGTCGGTAAAAGTGCCCGATCCGAAATTCTCCAGCCAAACCAAAGACAAGCTGGTGTCGTCCGAGGTGCGTCCCGCAGTCGAAAACATGGTCAATGAAAAGCTGGCGGAGTGGTTTGAGGAAAACCCGCAGAACGCCAAGATCATCGTCGGCAAGATCATCGAGGCCGCCATGGCCCGCGAAGCCGCCCGCAAGGCCCGCGAACTCACCCGCCGCAAGAGCGCTTTGGATGTGTCGAACCTGCCCGGCAAACTCGCCGATTGTCAGGAAAAAGACGCCTCGAAAGCCGAAATTTTCCTGGTCGAGGGTGACTCGGCAGGTGGCTCCGCCAAGCAAGGCCGCAGCCGCGCCAATCAGGCCGTGCTGCCGCTGAAGGGTAAGATCCTCAACGTCGAACGCGCGCGCTTTGATCGGATGCTGGCATCACAGGAAATCGGCACGCTGATCACCGCCCTTGGCACCGGCATTGGCCGGGATGAGTTTGATATCAAGAAGTTACGCTACCACAAGGTCGTGATTATGACCGATGCCGATGTCGATGGCGCGCATATCCGCACCCTGATCCTGACCTTCTTCTTCCGGCAAATGCCGCAGCTGATCGAAGGTGGCTTCCTCTACATCGCCCAGCCGCCGCTCTATAAAGTCGCGCGTGGCAAGTCTGAGGTTTACATCAAAGACCAAGCCGCCCTTGAAGATTATCTGATCGACATGGGCGTCGAAGGTGCCGTCTTGGCCCTGCCGACGGGGGAAGAAATCGCCGGCGCCGACCTGCGCCGCGTCATCGACGGCGCGCGCCAGTTCCGCCGCGTTTTGGACAGCTTCCCCACCAACTATCCGCGCGGTATTCTCGAACAAGCCGCCCTCGCAGGCGCGTTCGACCAAGGCCAAGCCGACGCCGATCTGCAAGCCGTCGCCACCACCGTCGCCAATCGCCTGAACCTGATCGCGCCCGAATACGAAAAAGGCTGGACCGGACGCATCACCCAAGACCACGGCATCCGCCTCAGCCGCGTGCTGCGCGGCGTCGAAGAGTTGCGCACGTTGGACGGGGCGGTTCTGCGCTCCGGCGAAGCCCGCCGCCTCGCCGCCATCTCACGCGAAACCCGCGACCACTACCGGGACCCGGCCCAGCTGACCCGCAAAGACCGCGAGCAACTGGTGCATGGCCCGATTGATCTGCTGAAGTCGATCTTGGCGGAAGGCGAAAAAGGCCTGACCCTGCAACGCTACAAGGGTCTGGGTGAGATGAACCCGGAACAGCTTTGGGAAACCACGCTCGACCCCGAAGCCCGCACCCTGCTGCAAGTCAAGATCGACGATCTCGCCGAAGCCGACGACATCTTCACCAAACTGATGGGCGATGTGGTGGAACCCCGGCGTGAGTTCATTCAGGCCAATGCGCTGAACGTCGAACATCTCGACGCCTAAAATCAGGGGGCCCGCGCCACAGCGGGCCCCATACTCCGGCTAAATCGGCAAAAACCACAGTGCCAGAAACGGCCCCTGCCCCGCCCGCATCGCATGCAAAATCCCCGGCGGGTTGTAGATGAACCCCGCCACTCCCGGATCGGTCCACGCCATCTCCGCGTTCCACCACTCCCCCGCGCTCAGCGGTAGATACACCTCCGCAGGTGGATGGCTATGATCGGGATACAAAATGCCCGGCGCCATCACCGTCACCCCCAGCCAAACATCCGCGCGATCCTCCAGCCCGCCCGGCCCAAGGATCAGCGCATTGGCGTGCCCATTCCAGAACGCCGCATCGCTCGGATCCGCCGAAGCCCGCCGCTGCCAGCGCAACCCCGGTGCAAGCTTGGCAAAACTCTGCGCCAAAGCCCCCGGATTGCCCGCCACCGCCGGGGCGATCCAATCGCAAACCGGCAACCACTTCGCCGCAGCCCCCGGCCCCCCCTGCGACCCACGCCACCGCGTCACCACCTCAGCGGCAACCGACGCAGCCGCCCCCGTCGTCACGGCAAGCCCCGCCTCGGCCGCCTGTAGAAAATCGCTGAGAACCCTGTCGCGCATCGCCACGCCCCTATGCTGATTAGGAATGGTGACCCCGGCGTGATTCGAACACGCGGCCTACGGTTTAGGAAACCGTCGCTCTATCCGGCTGAGCTA
>CAYLYV010000199.1:0-7060 GCA_964387655.1 uncultured Cypionkella sp.
CCCAAATTGCGCGGTCTGGCAATCAAACCTTGCGCGCAAGCGTTAAGAAAAGATGAATCACCCCCCTATAACTCATTGAAAAAGAACAAACCCCCATTCTGTCCACGCGTGGACATGTCGCGGTCTTTCCCGTTGCCCGCGCCGCCGCAACGTCCTACCCTGCCGCCATTCATTCCGGGAGGATACCATGACCGCACCCCTAGGCTTCGACACCCTCGCCATCCACGCAGGCACCGCCCCCGACCCCGCGACGGGCGCGCGGCAGGTCCCGATCTACCAAACCACCGCCTACGTTTTCCGCGACGCCGAGCACGCCCGCAAACTTTTCGGTCTGCAGGAAGTCGGCTACATCTATTCCCGCCTGACCAACCCCACCGTCTCCGCCCTCGCCGACCGGGTCTGCGCCCTCGAAGGCGGCGCCGGGGCGATTTGCTGCTCCTCTGGCCACGCAGCCCAGATCATGGCGCTGTTCCCGCTGATGGGTCCCGGCCTGAACATTGTCGCCTCCTCCCGCCTCTACGGCGGCAGGAACACCCAGTTCAGCCAGACCATCAAACGTTTCGGCTGGTCGGCGAAATTTGTCGAAACCGACGACCTGCTGGCGGTCGAGCACGCCATGGATGAAGACACGCGCGCGATCTGCTGTGAGACCACCGCCAACCCCGGCGGCTATGTCAGCGATCTCGACGCCTTGGCTCGCATCGCCAATCAAGCCGGCATCCCGCTGATCGTCGACAACACCACCGCCACGCCTTACCTCTGCAAACCCATCGAACACGGTGCCACCCTCGTCGTCCATTCCGCCACCAAATACCTGACCGGCAATGGCACCGTAACGGGCGGCGTCGTGGTAGACAGCGGCAAATTCGACTGGTCGGCGAGCGATAAATTCCCCAGCCTCAGCCAGCCCGAACCCGCCTATCACGGCCTCACCTTCCACGCGGCACTGGGTGCTATGGCCTTCACCTTCCACTCCATCGCCGTCGGCCTGCGCGATTTGGGTATGACGATGAACCCGCAGGGCGCGCATTACACGCTGATGGGGATCGAAACCCTTGGCCTGCGGATGCAACGCCATGTCGAGAACGCCAAGATCGTCGCGGAATATCTGGAGCAAGACCCTCGGGTGGAATTCGTCACTTACGCCGGGCTGCATTCCTCACCCTACCGCAAACGGGCCGAGTCGATCACGCCGAAAGGCGCTGGGGCGTTGTTCACTTTCGCGGTGAAAGGCGGCTATGACGCCTGCGTCAAACTGGTGGATAGTGTCAAATTGTTCAGCCATGTCGCCAACCTCGGCGATACCCGCAGTCTGATCATCCATCCGGCCTCGACCACCCATAGCCAGTTGGACGACGAGGCAAAAATCCGTTCGGGGGCCGCGCCAAATGTGGTGCGGTTGTCGATCGGGATCGAGGATGTGAAAGATATCATCGCCGATCTGGATCAGGCTTTGGCGGCGGCTACGGCGTAAAAACAGACAAGCCCAGACCTTAATCCCGTCTGGGCTTGCTCTTTTTGAAATACTCCCGCCGGAGGCATCTGAGGCCAATGTCGGATGCCTCCGGCGGGGATATTTAAGGACAGATGAAACGCAAGGTCACTCCACGATCTCATAGGTGACCGTCACCGAGGCCGTCATACCGATCTGGCCCGAGGCCACGGGCACGGCAGATGCCGCTTTGGCTTCATCGCGGAACATCGGCATCGGGGCGCCGTAACCTGCGCTTTCAGTGATCGACTCGATCTTGCCCAACTTGACCCCTGCCGCGCCTGCGAGCAGTTCCGCCCGGGCTTTTGCATCAGCGACAGCGGCCTTGCGGGCCTCGTCCTGTGCCGGGCGCGGGGCCGCCAGATCAAAGGTGATGCCGTTCAAGGTGTTCGCACCATCGGTGATGCTGGCATCCAGCACGGTGCCCAAGGTATCCAACGCGCGCACCCGCACGCTCAGCATGTTTGACGCCACATAACCCGCGATTTTCGGAGTTTGGCCTGCATCATAGCCGACCCAGTTCGGATTCAGCGACAAGTTTGAGGTTTGCAGATCGCGGTCTTCAATCCCCGCCGATTTCAGCTTGTCGATCACCGCTTGCAGGGCTTTGGAATTGGCCGCCATCGCCTCGGCAGCGGATGCGCCATCGGTGGTCACGCCCAGCGAGATCGTCGCCATGTCGGGTGTCACCTGAACCGTGCCTTCACCGGTGACGGTGATCACATTATCGGCAAGCGCCGGAGCCGCAATCGGCAGGACAAGGGCAGCAGACAGCAGCAGGGCATTAAGAACACGCATGGGAACCTCCAAATGTTATGCGTCTTAGGTGTAATGCTATGACGTGGACCGCAAGTCATTCCTTGGCGGTGCGCCTGCCTTTTTCTTTCCTTCGGCAAAAAGCTGCTATAGGAAGGGCCAAACCTCGCGGCACGCGTTTCCTGCGGTGCCCTCCTTGTGCTAGACCCGTGAAATGAAACCAGCTTTTGCACTCGACTTCCGGGATGAAACCATCAGCTTGCTGCATCGCTCTGGCGGTGGTTGGCAGTTGGTGGGGGCTGTTCCGCTTGATACGCCGGATCTGACCGAGGCTCTGGGTTATCTGCGCGCCACGGCGCTTGGCCTGTCGCCGCGCGGAATGGCCACCAAGCTGGTGATCCCGAATGATCAGATCCTGTATCTGACCGTTCACGCCCCGGGACCGGATAAGGCCGCACGCCACGCGCAGGTTGCGGCGGCGCTTGAAGGCCGCACGCCCTATGATGTCGCCGATCTGGCATTTGATTACACCGGATCCGGGCCAGAGGTGCAGGTCGCGGTGATCGCCAAAGAGACCTTGGCCGAGGCTGAAGGTTTTGCCGCCGAGCATCGGTTAAACCCGATTGCCTTTGTCGCGGCCCCCGAACCGGAGAGCTTTGCGGCAGAGCCGTGGTTTGGCCTGTCGTCGCTGGCCCCCTCGCTGATCCCGAAAGGCGCAAAGGTCGAGCGCGACAACAGCCCGGTGATGATCGTCGCGCGCAGCTTTGGCGGCGCAGCACAGGCCGCTGAAGCTGTGGTCGAGACGCCGGTTGAAGCCGCCACATCGCTGGCGGAAAGTGCGCCCGAGGGTGTGGTGGATTTCGTGGCTGAACCTAAGGTTGGGGCGCCTGCGGTTGCGGAATCTGTGGCTGCGGCTGAGCCGGACGTGGTGGTTGAGCCCGAAGCCGCCCCCGAACCAGACGATCAGCCCGAGGCCGAAATCAGCTCCGAGCCGGAATACCTGTTCGCGGTGGATGGGGTGCTTGAGGCCGAAGCCTATGTCGCAGCCCCCGATGACATCCCGCCCGCAGCGGTTGCGCCGGAAGAAACCTGGCTGCCAACAGATTATGCGTCGCGTGCAGTTGATCGGATTGTTGTCGAGGAAGATGCAACGCCGCCGCCGTCCCCGTTGGATGACGACAACGCGCTGATTGCCGCCCTTGCCGATACGCTGTCAGCCCCAATCCCGCAGCCTGCGCCACCACCATCCGCTCCGCCTGCGCCGCGCAAGCCGTTGGTCGAGGTGGAAGAAGCACCGATGGCCTTGGATGTCACCGATGATGCGCCGGAGGCTGATGAGGTCGAGCCGCAAGGTGCCGATGCGATCCGGGCCGCGATCTCGGCGAAAGCCGCGCGGGTGATTGATCCGGCCATCGCCGATGATTTGCCGCCGCTGCCTGCGGCTGCGGCTTTGGGCGCGTTCTCCAGCCGCCGTCAGGGCAATGAGCCACTGGCGCACAAAGCCCCCGCGCTTGGGGCCGCAAAAGCTGGCGTGCCGCGCCCGGCTGCGGCAAAGCCGCTGGCTGCGATGCCCGCTGTGGGGCAAGGCGTGGGTCTGCCGCGTCCGCCGATTGTAAAACCGGATCTGGCGGCGAAGTTAGCAAAGCCCGGCAAACCCGGTTTGCGCGGTTTGTCGGCTTTGGTCACGGGGGCAAATGCCGCCGCTACCAAACCCCGCAGCAAAGTCGCGATTCCCTCAGCGCTGCCACCCCTGAAATCATCCGATACTGCGGGTGCTGGCCTGCCCAAGCCGCAAGTGACGCGCCCCGCTGCGGCACGCGGCCCGGGTGGCTTTGCCGCCCGCGAACCGGTGCGCGGCAAACCCCGCTATCTTGGTCTGCTGCTGACGGTGGTCTTGCTGTTCCTGTTGGCGATGATTGCGGCGTGGTCATCCTATTCGCTGGGCGCTTGGAACAGCGGGGCCGACGCGCCGGTGCAGGTGGGTGCGGACAATCCCGACGGCACCGAGGTTCCTGTGGCAGAGATGCCGGATGCCAATGATGAGATGTTGGCCGATATGCAGGACCCGGCGGAACTGTCGGATACCGCTTCGGCCAGCGATCCGACCGTGCCTTTGGTTGCAGAGGCAGTGGCCTCGCCCGATGCGGCAGATCTGACGGCCACCAGCCCCGAGCCTGCCCCGGCTGTCGATATGGCCGCCGAGACCGCAGCGCCGGTGAACCCGACGGCGGGCACCGATGATGAGATTTTCCTCGCCGCGATGGATGCAGCCCCCCTGCCGCCCGATCCCCTGTCGCTGGTGCAACCGCTGGCGCAGGGCGACCAGATGCCCGCCGCTCAGCCTGCCCCACCACCATTTGGCACGGTGTATCAGTTTGAAGCCAACGGAGCCATCACCCCGACGCCTGAGGGGATCATCACGCCTGAGGGCGTTTTTTTGCGGGCGGGTAAGCCATCTAGGGTGCCAACTGCGCGGACCGAAGCGGTGATCGCCGCAGCAGCCGCTGCCGCAAAGCCAGCGGCTGCGGCTGCGGCTGCGGCACTGGATGAAGCGGTGGCCAATGCTGCAACCACGCTCAGTGTTTATGCCGACCCGGCCTTGGCTGGCAAAAAGCCCAAAACCCGACCCGAGGGGCTGACGCCACCCGCCGCTGCGGATCAGGGGGCGTTGGCACCTGAAGTCGATAACCGCCTTGCCGGACTGCGCCCGTCTGCCCGCCCCGCAACCATCCTGTCAGCGGGACGCCAAGCGCAGCAGGCCTCGGCGGCGGCTTCGCTGACGGCACAGGCCGAGGGGCTGAACCAAGCGGCGACCTTGGCCAGCGGATCGAAGCTGGCGGTGGCGATCAGCCGCAAGCCTGCCGCCCGCCCGCGTGATCTAAGCCGCGCGGTGGAAGCCGCTGTCGCCGCCGTTGCCCGCGAACCGCAGCCAGACCCAGAGCCCGCCGCAGAACCGCAGCCGCGACTGGCTGCGATCCCCGACAAGAACTCCAGCGCCGAAGCCGATGGGGAGCCGGAAGTGGCCTCTGCCGCACCAAGGATCCCCACCAAGGCCACCGTGGCAAAGCAGGCGACGTTCAAGAACGCGATCAACCTCTCGAAGCTGAATCTGATCGGGGTTTATGGCACGCAATCAAAGCGTTACGCTTTGGTGCGCACCGCAGGCGGACGCTATAAAAAGGTCCGCGTTGGCGATACGATTGACGGCGGCGGTCGCGTCGCCGCGATCACCGCCACCGAAGTGCGCTATCAAAAAGGTGGGCGTCTGGTGGCCTTGGCAATGCCGAAAGGCTAGCGCGGCTTGCGTTATCTTTGCGCCAGACCTATGCGCATTGGATCATATTGCGCCAGATAAAACCCAAACCGCATTGATCACCCCGCTTTCAGCACGCCCCGATCAATTTGATCCTGCTCGATGCTTTCGAACAGGGCGCGGAAGTTGCCCTCGCCGAAACCATCATCGCCTTTGCGCTGAATGAATTCGAAAAAGATCGGGCCGATCACGGTTTTTGAGAAGATTTGCAGCAGAATGCGGGTCTCGCCGCCATCCACCACGCCTTCACCATCAATCAGGATGCCATGCTTGGCCATCGCCTCCAGCGGCTCTTGATGGCCCGCCACGCGGGTTTTTGACTGCTCGTAATAGGCCATCGGCGGCTTTGGCATGAACTTCAGCCCGCGCGCGGCGATCTCATCGGTGGCGGCATAAATATCGTGCGCGCCGACCGCGATATGCTGGATGCCCTCGCCATTATAGCGCTTGAGGTATTCGACGATCTGCCCGGTTTCGCCACGATCCTCATTGATCGGGATGCGGATGCGCCCGCAGGCCGAGGTCAGCGCCCGGCTGAACAGGCCCGAATGTTTGCCCTCGATATCAAAGAAGCGGATCTGCTTGAATCCAAAGATTCTGCCATAGAAATCAAACCACTTATCCATATTGCCCTTGTGGACATTGTGGGTGAGGTGATCGAGATAATAAAAGCCGACGCCCTTGGGCTGATGATCGGTGAAGGTGAAATCCATGTAGGGGTTGGTCGCGCCATATTGATCGACGAAATAGATCAGCGAACCACCAATACCGACAATCGCCGGAACCTCCAACGTCTTCGAACCGGTGAAGGGTTCGGCGCCATTGGCAACGGCATGGGCAAAAGCGTGCGCCGCATCGACCACGCGCCAGCCCATCGACGGCGCGCAAGGGCCGTGTTGGTCGACAAAATTCCGGCCATGGCTGCCGGGCTCGTCGTTGAGGATATAGGTGATGTCGCCCTGCTGCCACAACTCGATGGCTTTGCTGTTGTGCCGCGCCGTGAGGCTGTAGCCCATGCGGGTGAACAGATCGCGCAGTTCTTGCGGATTTGGATGGGCGAATTCGACAAACTCCATGCCATCGGTGCCCGCCGGATTGGTCGGGCTGATGCTGGCTTTGGCGGCGGAATGCGGAAACGGTCCCATGGCGTGCCTCTTTTGATTGCGCCTCATGATAATAACGCATTAGTGACACGCTGTTTGCGCGTAGTTGGATTGTATTGTGGCAATCGGCGCGCGATACACGCGGAATACCTTAATTTGACGCGAGAAACCCGCATGTTGGACGCTATCGACTCACGTCTTCTGGCCGAGATACAGGCCAACGCCATGCTCACGGCGCAAGAACTGGGCGAGCGGTTGAACCTGTCGCCCAGCCAAGCCGCGCGCCGCCGCCAGCGGCTGGAGGCCGAGGGCTTTGTGGTGGGCTAGGCCGCCCGGCTGGCGCCGGCAAAGGGTGGGTGTACGGTGCAGGCGTTTTTGCCGGTGTAAACTGGCGCC
>CAYLYV010000200.1:0-7036 GCA_964387655.1 uncultured Cypionkella sp.
GAGGCTCCCCTGTCCCCCACTGACCAAAATCCGCAGGGTTGACCAACCAAACAGCTGGGGCAGCGGCAGCCTCGAACGCCATCTCTGGCTAAGAGCCCTGCGCAAATTGCACGCTATTTTCTTGATTTCGTGCTACAGTTGGCCGTCCTGCGCAGTCATACTCACATCATCCAGACACACCAGATCAGTCGCTCATGCCCATTTCTTCAAATTGGAGGCCGCAAAATGATCTCTGCTGACAAGGTATTTTCCGGCTCAATTCCAGAATTCTACGACACCTACATGGTTCCGCTGATCTTTGAGGCTTATGCTGAAGACTTGGCACATCGCGTCGCCGCGCTTGGCCCGATGTCCGTGCTGGAAATCGCGGCGGGCAGCGGCGTGGTTCCGCGCGCCCTGATCAAACATTTGCGCCCGGACGCCCGCTATGTCGTCACGGATCTAAGCCAACCGATGCTGGATTATGCGGCCAAACGGCAAGTGCCTGACATGCGGATGGAATGGCGCCAGGCCGATGCATTGATCCTGCCTTTCGCAGACGACTCCTTCGATACCGTCCTCTGTCAGTATGGCGCGATGTTCTTTCCCGACCGGACCAAGGGCTATGCTGAGGCACGACGGGTTTTGAAAAACGGCGGTAGCTTCTTGTTTTCTGTCTGGGATAAGATCGAGACCAATGAATTTGCAGATACCGTAAACAAAGCTGCCGCGACGGTATTCCCAGACAACCCATCCCAATTCATCGCGCGCGTTCCACATGGCTATTTTGATCATGATCTGATTCGCACGGATCTGCAGCGTGCAGGATTTTCAGACGTAGAAATCGTAACCAAGGAAGAAACCAGCCGGGCACCTTCCGCTCGGCAAGTTGCTGTTGCCTATTGTCAGGGAACACCCCTGCGCACAGAAATCGAATCCCGCGATCCAAGTTCACTGCAGCACGTCACAGATGTTGCGGCGGCTGCCCTTGAAGCCCGCTACGGGACAGGCCCGGTTGCCGCCAAGATTTGTGCGCATATTGTGACTGCCATCAAGTGAAAGTCCATTTTCCTCTTGATGTGACGGCGTGCAGATAACAGTGACGCCTGAAACGGCTGTCCGATTCCGTTAACCATATCCCCAACTCGTCAAAATACCTCAATGAAAACAATGGTCCCGAGTTGGGACCGTCACTCATCCCCCTGCGCCCGCAACCGATAAGCGATCTGGCGCAGCATCCCGTGAAAGGTCTGAACCTCCGCCTTGGTCAGCCCCAATCGCGACCACATATTCCGCAAGCTGGCTTTCATCCCCGGAATCTTAGCCTCGGGAAAGAAAAACCCCGCCGCCTCCAACCGCTCCTCAAAATGATCGCCCAGCTTCTCAACCTCGATCCCAGACGCCATCTCCGTCCGCGCCATTTCCATCACGACCGCTTCCGCAGGCTGGGTCTGCCTGCGCCATTCATACCCCATCAACAGCACACATTGGGCGAGGTTCAGCGAGGCAAACTCCGGGTTCACCGGCACCGTCACGATCGCGTTGGCCAGCACCACATCTTCGTTCTCCAGCCCCGCCCGCTCCGGCCCGAACAGCACCCCCACCTTCTTGCCCGCCGCCACCAACCCCCGCGCATATTCCATCGCGGCCTCAGGCGTATAGATCGGCTTGGTCAATTCCCGCCCCCGCGCGGTGGTGGCAAAAACGAAATCACAATCCGCAATCGCGGCCTGAACATCCGGGAACAACCCCGCCTGATCCAACACCCGCCCCGCCCCAGAGGCCAAAGCCACCGCGGCGGAGTTCGGCCAGCCATCACGCGGCGCCACGATCCGCATCCGCTCCAGCCCGAAGTTCAGCATCGCGCGGGCGGCGGCACCGATATTCTCGCCCATTTGCGGGCGGACGAGGATGAAGGCGGGGGGGATCATGGCGGTTCTCCGGCTAAGATGCCGCCTGATACGCCAGCCCGCCTTGCTAGCCAAGGCCAGCTTTCTGCGCTATTAGGGGCCAACTTCATGCAGGATACCCCGATGGCCGAGCAAGACCGCCCGCAGATCACTTTGATCACCCCACCCGCGATTGATCTGGAAACCTTCCCCGACCGTCTGGCCGCCGTGCTCGACAGCATGGATATCGCCTGCGTCCGCCTTGCCTTGGCGGGCAAAGATGAAGACATGATCCAGCGCGCCGCCGATGCCTGCCGTCTGGTCAGCCATGCCCGCGACGTGGCCATCGTGATCGAAAACCACTTGCTGATGGTGAACCGCCTTGGCCTTGATGGCGTGCATCTGACCGATGGTGCCCGCCAGGTCCGCTACGTCCGCAAAGAACTCGGCAGCGACGCCATCGTCGGCGCGTTTTGTGGCGTGACCCGGCATGAGGGCATGAATGCAGGCGAAGCGGGGGCGGATTATGTCGCGTTTGGCCCGATTGGAGCCACCCCGCTGGGCAATGGTGAGCAGGTCGATTTTGATCTGTTTGAATGGTGGAGCGCTGTGATTGAAGTTCCGGTGATCGCCGAGGGTGCTTTGACCGTGGAATTGATTGAGAAGTTCGGCCCTGTCACAGATTTCTTCGGGATTGGGGAGGAAATTTGGCTGGCCGATAACCCCGCGACCGCGCTGCGGGTGTTGATGGCTCCGCTGGGCTGAGTCTTGGGTTTCCCTGCGGGGAATAGTTTACAGATTTTGGGTCTTGCGGCCCAACACGACTATATATGGTAGGTGTTGGTGCGGCGAGCCTGTGTTTGACCTACGGCGAGTGGGTGGCTGGTCCGGATCACCGCTTCGCAATGCGCGGCCAGTTCCTTGCGGCTGGCGAAGGCATCTACCGCAACGGCTGGGTGAAAAATCACCTCAACCCGACCCTGCCTGCGCGCCGCCAACACTTGCAACAGATGCGGTGCGAAATCCATCTCGCCCCACCAGCCGTAAAACCGTGCGTCTTGCCCGACTGGGGCATGGTAAATCACACTGACGGGCTGGATGTGCAGGATATGATCCAGACCGTGGGTGAAAAACGCCGCGAACAGCGTTGATTTAAAAGGTAAAACCCGAATGGCATCGGTGCTGGTGCCTTCGGGGAAGAACATCAGTCTGTGGCCCTCGCGCAAGCGATCTTCGAACAACGCCTGCTGACGTTTCGCCTCAGTGCCCTTACGGGCGACAAAAACCGTGCCGGTGGCGCGGGCAAGCCAGCCGATGGCCGCCCAACGTTCCACCTCGGATTTGGCGACGAAATAGCCGCGCTGCACCGCGTTCAGGGCGAAAATGTCCAGCCATGACGCGTGGTTGGCGACCACGGCTCCCTTCACCTGCATGGGTTGACCGCGCGTGATCAGGGCCAAGCCCAAGATCGGAAACACCAGCTTGCAGACGGCTTGGGTGATAGAGGGCGTCCACGGACGGGCTTGGCCGAACAGCGGGCGCTCGATCAGGCGCAGCAGCAGCAAAAGCAGCAAGCCACTGTAGATCACGAAGCCCATCGCCCCGCCCCGCAGAGCCACGCGCAGCCAGCCGGACGCACCAATGGGGGGCAAAGCCAAGGTATCGGCACGCCAGTCGTTCATGCCTCACGGCCCGATTTGCGGATGTAGAAATCGCGGTGCTTGGCGCTCATTTGTGCTGTGTCCATCACCAGACACACGTCGGTGGTGTTGAAGGCATGATCGACCCAAGCACCCTGCCCAACATAGCCGCCCAAGCGCAGATAGGCTTTGATCAATGCCGGGGTGGCCAGCATCGCCGCCTTGCGGTCCAGTTGATCTTGCGGAATCAAAGCGATGTGCGCCGCCTGCGCAGGCCGTGCGATGACGCGCAATTCGGGCGGCGCGATGTGGAAATGCTGCAGGTAGGACAGCGGCTGCGCCAATGCCGCCATATCGGTGCCGTGGAACGAGGCTGCACCGAACAGCACTTCGATGCCATGTTCCAGCACATAATCGGCCAGCGCATTCCACAGCAAAAGCATTGCTGTGCCGCCGCGATAATCGGCATGGACGCAGGACCGCCCGAGTTCCAAAAGCTTGCGACCCGAGGCTTTCAACGCCGTCAAATCAAATTCTGATTCCGAATAGAACCGCCCTGTGACCGCCAGGCGATCCGAGGGCAGCAGGCGGTAAACTCCCACCACATCTTGCAAATCTTCCGCCGAGCGGTGGGGATCTATCAGCAGCAGATGGTCAAAATAGGGATCGAACTCATCGCGTTCCAGCCGCGCGTCATGATCGGCCAGCGCGACGGTTGCGCCGAGTTCCTGCACGAACACCTCATAGCGCAAGCGTTGCGCCGCGCGCAGGTCACGGTCGTCTTGCGCCAGACGTAAGGTGAAGTGCTTGTCGTCAGAAATCATCGGCAGCGTCCGGTCCGGCTGTTTGGGCGACGGGTTTTCTTAGGCGTTGCCGCGTCGCATTGCAACCACGCGGGGTCTGGCGCTGATTGTGTTAACCCAAGATTAACCACATGCTGCGTCAATGCGAGTCACGGGGCGAAAAATCCGGCGTCAGTTCTACTTGTGAAAGGTCGATCACCACCTTGCCCGCATGTTCAAAATTCACCGTCACCCGGTTGCCGATACTGGATTGCACCTGCCCCAAGCCCCAATCGGGCCGCTGTGGGTGGCGCACCAGCATGCCCGGTTCCAGTAAAGCCGCCATATGCGCCCCATTTGTTAAAGGCCCCGTTGAAGGATGACCGAAGTGACAGATAGACCTGATCTTGCCGCGCTTGTCGGATCGCGGATTTGCCATGACCTTATCAGCCCGATTGGCGCCATCGGCAACGGGGTAGAGCTGATGTTGATGGAGGGTGCGGCAAAGGGGCCAGAAATGGCGCTGATCACCGAAAGCGTCGGCCATGCCAATGCGCGGATCCGGTTCTTCCGGGTGGCGTTTGGCGCCAGCAGCACCGAGCAGCGCATCGGGCGGAACGAGGTGACCTCGGTGATCTCGGACATGACGCATGGTGGGCGCGTGCAGATTGAGTGGGACAGCCCCGCCGATCTGCCAAGGCGCGATGTGAAGCTGGTGTTTTTGCTGATCCTGTGTCTGGAGTCGGCGTTGCCTTACGGTGGGCGGGTGCAGGTAGAGCGCGGCGAGTCGCGCTGGACGCTGCGGGCGACGGCGAGCAAACTGAAGATCGATCCAAGCCTGTGGGAGGGTCTGATCAATCCCACGGCTTTGGCCGAGATTGGCCCGGCGCAGGTGCAATTCCTGCTGGTGCCAGAGGAAATTACCCGCCAGCACCGTCGGTTGACCACCGAATTGGCGGAGGGGGAAATCCGCCTCAGCTTCTGATCGTGCCATCGCCGGTGACCAGATATTTGAAACTGGTCAACTGATCCGCGCCCACCGGGCCGCGCGCGTGCATCTTTCCGGTGGCGATGCCGATCTCACCCCCCATGCCGAACTCGCCACCATCGGCGAATTGGGTTGAGGCGTTGCGCATCAGAATGGCGCTGTCCAGCCGCTGCATGAAACGTTCGGCAGTGGCGTCATTCTCGGTCAGGATGCTTTCGGTGTGGTTGGAGCCATATTTGCGGATATGCGCGATGGCCTCATCGACACCATCGACCAGTTTGGCCGCAATGATCATATCAAGGAATTCATGGCCGAAATCTTCGGGCGTGGCCTTGACCGTGCCGGGGATTTTCAGAAGTTCGCCTTCTGTGCGCACTTCAACACCGGCTTTCAGCAGGTCTTCGATCAGCACCGCGCCGTGTTTGGTGTAAAACTGCCAGTCGATCAAAAGGCACTCGGCAGAACCGCACACCCCGGTGCGGCGAGTTTTGGAATTCAGCACCACCCGGCGCGTCTTTTCCAGATCCGCGTCGCGGTCGGCATAGACGTGGCAGATGCCTTCCAAATGCGCAAAGACTGGCACGCGGGCCTCGCGCTGCACAAGGCCCACCAGCCCCTTGCCGCCACGCGGCACGATCACGTCAATATAGTCAACGGCTTGCAGCATTGCGGTGACCATCTCGCGGTCGCGGGTGGGGATCAATTGGATGGCATCGACCGGAAGGCCCGCTTCGCGCAGGCCTTGCTGCATGCAATCATGGATGGCTTCGGACGAATGAAAACTCTCGGACCCACCGCGCAGGATCACCGCGTTTCCGGCCTTCAGGCACAAAGCCCCGGCATCTGCGGTGACGTTCGGGCGGGATTCGTAGATCACCCCGACCACGCCCAAGGGAGTGGCGACACGTTGGATATGCAGGCCCGAGGGACGATCCCATTCGGCCAGAATCCGGCCCACCGGATCGGGGTATTCGGCGACGATGCGCAAAGAGTCGACCATGCCTCGGATGCGGTTTTCGTCCAAGCGCAGGCGGTCCAGCATCGCCGGCCTCAGGCCCTTTTCCCCGGCATAGGCCATATCCATGTAATTGGCGTCGAGGATTTCTTGCCGCCGCGCCCAGACCGCCGCCGAAGCGCCGATCAGCGCCGCATATTTGCGCTCCTGCGACGCATAAGCCAGATCTGCCGCAGCCGTCCGCGCCCTGCTGCCAATCTCGCGCATCACATCCACGATTTGCCCGTCCATCCTCGGCCCTTTCACATTGGCCCAAATATCCTCGGGGGTCCGGGGGCAGAAAGCCCCCGGCGCTTTCCCCTAGATCACCATATCATCGCGATGCACCAAGGCCGCGCGGCCCTGATAGCCCAGAATTGCTTCGATCTCGCCGGAGCGATGCCCGGCAATCGCTTTCGCCTCGACAGCCGTGTAGCGCACAAGACCCTTGCCCAAAGTATCGCCCGCAGGCGACAGAATGGCCACCGGATCCCCACGGCCAAAACTGCCCGTCACCGATGTAACACCGGCTGGCAGCAGCGATTTCCCTGCGCGCAAGGCCGTCACCGCCCCCGCATCCAGCCGCAATTCCCCACGCGGTTTCATTGCATTGATCCAGCGTTTGCGCGCGGCTTGCGGATCACTTTGCGCCACAAACCATGTGCGTTGCGCACCATTGGCCAGTGCAGAGAGGGGTCGCAGCACGGATCCTTCCATGATCGCCATCGCACAGCCGCCCGCCACAGCGGTTTTCGCGGCCAGCA
>CAYLYV010000201.1:0-7031 GCA_964387655.1 uncultured Cypionkella sp.
ATATTTGAGCAGAGAGGATGACAATTTTAGACGAATTTTAGGGAATTGATCGGGGGGTTTACGAGGGGAGAATCCTTAGCTAGGTTTTCGTTGAGCCTGCTTTGCGCGGGATCTGCCACAGCGTCCTTGCGGGGCTGCGGCTTGGCTGGAAGACCTGCCACGGCCTTGCTTTACCGTGGAATTCCGCCGGGCCGTTTTGTTTGAACCGCAAAGGGATGTCTGATGACCCAACTTGATCTGAATTTCGTGCGCAGCCAGTTTCCGGCTTTTGACAGCCCGGTGCTGTCGAGCCATGCGTTTTTTGAGAATGCCGGGGGATCTTATCCCTGCCGTCAGGTGGTGGACCGGCTGCATCGGTTTTATCTGGATCGCAAGGTGCAGCCCTATGGCCCTTATCCGGGCGCGCAGGCGGGCGGGGCTGAGATGGATGAGGCGCGCGCGCGTCTGGCTGGGCTGATGGGGGTGAAGGGGCCGCAGGTATCGTTTGGGCCTTCGACCTCGGCCAATACCTATGTGTTGGCACAGGCGGTGCGGGTCTGGCTGAAAGGGGCCGATGCCGCGATTGTGATGACAAATCAGGATCATGAGGCGAATTCTGGCGTCTGGCGACGCTTGGCCGATGAGGGCATCGAGGTGCGCGAGTGGCAGATTGATCCGCAGACAGGGAGTCTTGATCCGGCGGGGCTGGCCGCTTTGCTGGCGGATGGTCGCGTGCGGTTGGTGTGCTTGCCGCATTGCTCGAACGTGGTGGCAGAGATCAATGATGTGGCGGCTGTGTCCGCGATGGCGAAGGCGGCTGGCGCGCGGGTGGTGGTGGATGGGGTATCTTATGCGCCGCATGGGCTGCCGGATTTTGCAGCACTGGGCTGCGATGTGTATCTGTTCTCGGCCTACAAGACCTATGGGCCGCATCAGGGCATTATGGTGATCTCTGAGGCGTTCGGCGCGGAGCTGCCAGCGCAGGGGCATTATTTCAACGCAGGTTCGCTGTATAAGCGCTTCACGCCAGCGGGGCCGGATCATGCGCAGATTGCAGCCTGTGCCGGGATGGCGGATTACATCGACGCTTTGCATGCGCATCATTTTGGGGCTGAAAGTGATGCGGCGGCGCGCAACCGGGCTGTGCATGATCTGATGCGCAGCCATGAGGTGGCGGTGGTGGCGCCGCTGCTGGATTATCTGGCGGCGCGCAATGATCTGCGGTTGATCGGGCCTCGGGTGGCGGAGGCGCGCGCACCGACGGTTGCCGTGGTGCTGGACCGTGCGGCGGAGCCGGTGTCGGAGGCTTTGGGGCGCGAGGGGATTGCCTGTTGGGCGGGCGATTTCTATGCGGTGCGGCCGTTGACGGCGATGGGGGTGGATCTGGAGCAGGGCGTGCTGCGAATGTCGCTGGTGCATTATACCTCGGCGGCGGAGGTCGGGCAGTTGATCGCGGCTTTGGACCGGGTGCTGTAGCGATTTTTCTGCAAAAAATCGGGGGGCTGTGCGCCCCCCGCCTGCGGCCCCCCCCCACAGGATATTTTTGCGCAGAGGATGAACAAGTGATCTGATCGAAGGTTTGACGCGTAAGCATTTGAAACTTGTGGGATGTGATGAGCGATCAGCCTTTGATTTTATGGTTCCGGCGGGATTTGCGGCTGTCGGATCATCCGATGCTGGCGGCGGCGGTGGCTTCGGGGCGGCCTTTGCTGCCGGTGTTTGTGCTGGATGCGCAGGCGGAGGCTCTGGGGGCTGCGGCGAAATGGCGGCTGGGGCTGGGGCTGGCGCGGTTTGCGGAAACGCTGGCCGCGATGGGGCAAAGGCTGATCCTGCGGCGGGGTGATGCGCTCGGGGTTTTGCAAGGCTTGGTGGATGAAACCGGGGCTGCGGGGGTGATGTGGCAGCGGATGTATGATCCGCAGGCGGTGGCGCGGGATACTGCTGTCAAGGCGGCGTTGAAGGCCAAGGGGCTGGTTGCCGAAAGCTTTCCGGGGGCGTTATTGATCGAGCCTTGGGAGGTGGCGACCGGGCAGGGCGGCTGTTACAAGGTGTATTCTCCGTTCTGGAAGGCGGTGTCAGCGCGCGATTTTGCGGCTCCGGTGCCTGCGGTGACGGCGATGCGGGCACCTGCGGTTTGGCCTGCGTCCGATGCTCTGGCGGATTGGCAACTGGGCGCTGCCATGCAGCGCGGGGCGGCGGTGTGTTTGCCGCATCAGCGGGTGGGCGAGGTGGCGGCGCTGGCGCGGTTGGATGAGTTTATTGAAGGCTCGGTTGATCGCTATAAGGCGGCGCGGGATTTTCCGGGGGTGATTGGCGCGACCTCGGGGCTGTCGGAGAATCTGGCTTGGGGAGAGATCGGGCCGCGCACGATCTGGGCGGCGGGGCAGCGGGCGTTGCATCAGGGTGACGGCGGGGCGGAGCAGTTCTGCAAGGAATTGGTCTGGCGCGAATTTGCGTATCATCTGATGCATCACGCGCCGCATATCCTGACGCAGAATTGGCGGAAGGATTGGGATGCATTCCCTTGGCGCGGCGATAATCCGCAGGCCGAGGCGTGGCGGCGTGGCATGACCGGCGAGCCGTTTGTCGATGCGGCGATGCGCGAGATGTATGTCACCGGGCGGATGCACAATCGGGCGCGGATGGTGGTGGCCTCGTATCTGACGAAGCATCTGCTGACGGATTGGCGGCTGGGGCAGGCGTGGTTTGCCGAATGTCTGACCGATTGGGATGAGGCCGCCAATGCGATGGGCTGGCAATGGGTGGCGGGCTCTGGCCCCGATGCAGCGCCCTATTTTCGCGTGTTCAACCCTGCCGGACAGGCTGAAAAATTTGACAGCGATGGGGCATATCGGCGACGCTGGATTGCAGAGATATCGGCCAAGCCGGGGCCGGAGGCGCAGAGTTATTTTGCTGCGGTGCCAAAGCGTTGGAACTTGGCTGCGACGCAGGTCTATCCAGAGCCTATTATCGCCCTTGCCGACGGGCGGGCGCGGGCACTGGCGGCCTATGCAGCGCGGGGTCACGCCGCTGGGCAAACAGACAATGAGGGGAGGCAATGATGGAGGTGTTGACGACGACCAAAGGCGAAAAGCACCTGCCGCGCTATTTTTCCGCCGTGTTTGAACTGGCGCAAAAGCTGCGCAACGGCCGCTTGGATTTCGTATTGCCGGATGGCCGCCGCTTTCGCGTCGAGGGTCCAGATCCGGGGCCTGCGGCAGAGATCACCGTGCATGATCCCGACCTGTTCGCGCGGCTGATCCGCGAGGGCGATCTGGGGTTTTGTGAGGCCTATGTCGAGGGTGGCTGGTCCAGCCCCGACCTGATGGCTTTCATGGATCTGGTGCATGAGGGCAATGGCGAGGTTTATGACGCCTTCCCCGGCATGGCTTTGGTGCGGGCCTATGAGCGGTTTAGGTTCTGGCTGCAATCGAACTCGAAACGGCAGGCGAAGAAGAACATCGCGCATCACTATGATCTGGGCAATGATTTTTACCGGTTGTGGCTGGACGATACCATGACCTATTCGTCAGCGATTTACCGCACCGGGCAGGAAAGTCTCGAGATAGCGCAGGCGCAGAAATACGCCTCGATGGTCGATCAGATGGGGGCGAAACCCGGCGATCATGTGCTGGAAATCGGCTGCGGCTGGGGCGGCTTTGCCGAATATGCCGCGAAGGAACGGGGCTTGCGGGTGACGGCTTTGACCATCAGCCAAGCCCAGCACGATTTCGCCGTGGCGCGGATGCAACGGTTGGGCTTGTCAGACCGGGTGGAGATCAAGTTGCAAGACTACCGCGACGAGACCGGGCTTTACGATGGCATCGCCAGTATCGAGATGTTTGAAGCGGTGGGCGAAAAATATTGGCCGGTGTATTTTGATACCGTGCGCAATCGCTTGAAGCCGGGGCGCAATGCCACGTTGCAGATCATCACCGTGCAAGAGGCGCGGTTTGAAATCTACCGAAAAAGTGTTGATTTCATTCAGAAATACATCTTCCCCGGCGGGATGTTGCCCAGCCCCTCGGTGCTGAAACGCGAGGCGGAACGGGCGGGGCTGCGGGTGAAGGGCTCGATCGAATTCGGCAAAAGCTATAGCCAAACCCTGCGGCGCTGGTATGACACGTTCAACGCGCGCTGGGCCGAAGCGGCTGGGCTTGGCTTTGATGAGCGATTCCGGCGGATGTGGAACTTTTATCTCGCCTCTTGTGCTGGCACGTTTGAGGGCGGAAACTGCGATGTAACGCAGATCACGCTGACCCGCCCGATTGCAGAGGTGGGGGCGGCGTGATCTGACTGACAGTCGAGTAGGATCGCCATGCCCACTGCCTCTAAACTTGTCGCCGCGGTTGCCTATGCGCTTCTGGGCTTTCTCGCAGCCCAGACCTTTATCAAATATCTGCCCGAGGGCACGCCTTTGGGCTATTTCTGCGAGATCACGGCAGCGATTGGCTTCATTGTCGGCTGGCTGGTGATGGGCAAGCTGACCCGCAAGGGCTACCGCGAGGCGATCAACTCGGGACTGGTGACGGCGCTGATCCTGGTGTTCTGGGCGCTCTTGGCGTTTTCACTTTACTTCATGCTGAGGAAATCCATGCGGATGATGTATGACGGCCCGATGGAAGCGGTTTTGGGGATTTTCCAGCTGATGTTTGATTACGGCAAAATGCTGGTGCAGCCAGACATGCTGGGGGTGATCCTGATGGGCGGCATCGTCGCTGGCATGGTCACCGAATGGGCCGGGAAGCGCTGGTCTTGAAACTCCCGTATTTCTTCTATGGCACCTTGCGGCACCTGCCGCTGCTTGAGGCGGTGCTGGGGTATGAGGTGGCGACCACCCCGGCTTGGTTGGCGGATTATGCGCTGTATTGGGTGAAGGATCGCAGTTTTCCGATCCTGATCGCCGAGCCCGGCGCGCGGGTTGAGGGGATTTTGGTCACGGCTGGCTCTGAGGCCGATATGGCGCGGATGGATTTCTTTGAAGGCGGTTTTGGCTTTAGTGGCCGTGCCATGCAGGTGAGGCAGCACAACGCGGCGGTTGAGGCTGTGGTGTTTCACCCCGATGTTTGTGCATCGCACTGCGAGCGCGGCGGAATTTGGGCGCTGGAGCAGTGGCAGCAGCAATTTGGCGCGGAATTCGTGGCGATGGCGAAGGATTATCTGGCGCTGTTCGGGGTGAAGCCGCCGCGCGCGGTGGCAGCGCGGTTCGAGCAGATGCTGGCGCGTGGGGCGTCGCGGGTGCGGGCTTCGCAGGCGGGGCCGACCGCATTGCGCCATCACGCTGGGGCCGGGGATGTGGACGTTGCGGCGCTGCGCGAACCTTACGCGCGGTTTTTCGCGATGGAGGAGATCGACGTCAGCTTCCGCCGCTTTGACGGCAGCATGAGCCCGCAAGTGACGCGGGCTGGCTTCATCGGCTGCGATGCGGTGACGGTGTTGCCCTATGATCCACTGCGCGACCGGGTGCTGGTGGTCGATCAGTTCCGCGCCGGGCCCTATCTGCGCGGCGATCCGCAGCCTTGGCAGATCGAGGCGATTGCGGGCCGGATTGATCCGGGGGAGGGGCCAGAAGCGGCGGCACGGCGCGAGGCGGTGGAGGAGGCTGGCTTGGTGTTGACCGATCTGCTGCCGGTGGCCAGCTATTATCCGACGCCGGGCTGTTCGGCGGAGTTTCTGTATTCTTTCGTGGCGCTGACCGATTTGCCCGATACGGCGGCGGGGGTGTTTGGCGTGGAGGGCGAGGCGGAGGATATTCGCGGCCATCTGCTCAGCTTTGAGCGGCTGATGGCGCTGGTGGCGTCGGGCGAGATTTCCAATGCGCCGACCGTGCTGACGGCGTTTTGGCTGGCACAGAACCGGGACAGGTTGCGCAAGGTTTGACCCCCGCGCAACCGATTTTCTGAGTAGAAAATCGTGCCGGAATTTTCGAAAATTCCAGTTGCGCGGGGGCAGGGGGCTTTACAGCGCCAGTTTGGTCCAGGCGCCGTTTTTGACCGATGAGCGCACGCAGGCATCGACAAAGGCGACACCTTCAAGGCCCTCTTTCAGCCCCGGAAAGCTGACAGCCGCATCCAAGGCGCTGCCATCGCGGCGGGCGATGATCGCACGCCCGGCTTCGGCGTAGATATTGGCGAAGCCTTCCAGATAGCCCTCGGGATGGCCCGGTGGGATGCGGGTGAGGCGGGCGGCGGCCTCGCCGGTGCCTGCACCGCCACGGGTCAAGCGGTAGCGCGGCGCACCCAAGGGGGTGACCCAGAGGTAGTTGGGGTTCTCCTGTTCCCACTCGATCCCGGCTTTGGTGCCGTAAATCCGCAGGCGCAGGCCGTTCTCCTGGCCTGCCGCGACTTGGCTGCACCACAACATTCCCCGCGCGCCCGAAGTATAGCGCAGCAGCACATGGGCGTTGTCGTCCACCCGTCTGCCGGGGACGAAAGATTGCAGGTCGGCGGCGAGTTCGGTGAGGGTCAGGCCAGAGACGAAATTGGCGAGGTTGAAGGCATGGGTGCCGATGTCGCCAGTCGAGCCACCCGCACCGGATCGCGCGGGGTCGGTGCGCCAATCGGCTTGTTTGTTGTCGACCTCATGCGCCAACCAGTCTTGCGCGTATTCGACCTGCACCAGCCGGATGTCGCCCAGATCTCCCGCCTGCACCATGGCTTTGGCTTGGCGGATCATCGGATAGCCCGTGTAGTTATGGGTCAGGGCAAACACCACGCCGGAGGCCTCAGCGGCTTTGGCGAGTTTTTTCGCTTCGGGCAGGGTGGCGGTCAGCGGTTTGTCGCAGATCACATGGATGCCGCGTTTCAGAAACTCCAAGGCGACAGGCGCGTGCATGTGATTGGGGGTGACGATGGCGACGGCCTCGATGCCGTCTTTGCGCCGCGTTTCCTTCTGTGCCATTTCGGCGAAGCTGCCATAGCTGCGCGAAACGCCCAGATCGGCGGCAGAGGCGGCGGAACGCTCGGGGTCAGACGAAAACGCGCCTGCGACCAGTTCGTATTGATCGTCAATGCGCGAGGCGATGCGGTGGACGGCGCCGATGAAAGCGCCGC
>CAYLYV010000202.1:0-6880 GCA_964387655.1 uncultured Cypionkella sp.
CGCGGGATAGGTCGTCCGAGAGAAGGGGAAGTCCGGCCATCACCCAATTTGTGCAACAGAGCCACGCGACACCCGTCTTTCGACACAGCCGGAGTTCATTTTTGTTGGACACGCTTTAGCCCGCGCTAAAGGCGGCGTCGGGCAGGATTATCTCGGCGACCTCGCCGCCGCCCTCGCGCGGGGACAGGCGCAGGGTGCCACCCATCCGCGTCATCGCGGCGACAACGATGGAAAGGCCAAGGCCGCTGCCCTGCGCCTGCGTTCCCGCGCCGCGATAAAACCGGTCCGTCACGCGCGCGCGCTCCGCGGCGGCGATCCCCGGCCCGCGATCACGCACAGCGCAAACCCAAGTTGCGCCCGCGTGGCGCAGGCTGACGTGCACATCAGCCCCGTCGGGCGAAGCTTGCAGCGCGTTTTCGATCAGGTTGCGCAGCGCGGCAGACAACAGGAACCGATTATCGGCCAGGTTCGGGCCGCGCTCGTCCACATCCTGCACGATCTGCTGCGCGCGCGCCTGCGCCAGGACCGCCAGATCGTCGGCCACGGTGGCAATTACATCGGCAAACGGCATGGCGGGCTGGGCCTGCGCCTCGTCTTCGGCCTCGACCATCGCCATGTCCAGCAATTGGCACACCATCCGGTCGGTGCGGTTCACGCCGCGTTCCAGCCGCGCCAATGCAGCGCGTCGCGTCGGCTCATCGGGGGCCATCGCGGCAATCTGCGCCTGGGTTTTCAGACCGGCGAGCGGGGTTTTCAGCTCATGCGCGGCAAAGGCGGTAAAGTTGCGTTCGTGTTCGCGCGCGGCAGAGACGCGGCGGAACAGCCCGTTCAGCGCGGCTGTCATCAGCCGGATTTCCCGCGGCACGGGTGCGGCAGGCAGCGGACTGAGGTCTGTGGCCGGGCGTTTGGCCAAAGTCTGCGCCATCCTGTCCAGCGGTACAAGCCCGCGCCCTACGCTGACCCAGATCAGCCCCGCCAGTAACGGCAGGATCAATGCAGCAGGCAGCAACAGCCCCGCAGTCACATCATTGACCAGCCGGTCGCGCACTTTTATGCTGTCACCGACCATCACCCGCACGCCCAAATCCTCGTTCTCCACGGAATAGACCCGCCATTCCACCCCATCGACGATGCTCTGGCTGAACCCGACCTCGCCTTGGCTCAAAGGCTGGCGCGGTGCGCTGCCCGACTGGCCGACCAGCGTGCCATCCAGCGCCCAAATCTGGCAGGACAGTTGATGCACATATTCGGCCTGCGCCGTCACCACCTCTGGCTGCACCATCGCCGCCGCCTGCGCCACATCCACCCGGTGATCGGAAATCAGCGACGACACCATGCGCCCGGCCTCGGACAGCCGGGCATCCAGCACCCGTTCCACTTCGGCCCGCGTGGAATACTGGATCCACACAATCGCCGAAAGCCACAGCGCCCCCGTCGCCACCAGCAGGATCAAGAACAGCCGCGCGCGAATCGAAATCATGCCGCCCCCGCCAGCCGGTAGCCGACGCCCCGCACCGTTTCGATGAACGCCGCCCCCAGCTTGGCGCGCAGGTTGTGGACATGCACCTCGACGGTGTTGGATTCGATATCCTCTTGCCAGCCATAAAGCCGCTCTTCCAGCGCGGGCTTGCCGAGGATGGTGCCGGGGCGCTCCATCAGCGCCTGAAGGATGGTAAACTCGCGCCGCGAAAACCGCAGCTCGCGGCCCTGGTGCCGCCCCTCCATCCGGGCGGGGTCCAGCGACAGCCCGTTCCATTCCATCTGCGCCGCCGCACGGCCTTCGCCGCGCCGCAGGATGGCGCGCAGCCGTGCGGCCAGTTCGGGCAGGTCGAACGGTTTGCCCAGATAGTCATCCGCCCCCGCATCCAGCCCCGTCACCCGGTCCGGGCTGCGGTCGCGTGCGGTCAGCAGCAGCACCGGCAGGGTTGATCCGCGCGCGCGAAGCCGGGCCAGCACATCCAACCCCGACCCGTCGGGCAGCATCAGATCCAGCACCATGCCGTCAAACCCGCCGGTTTCCAGCGCGGCCTCGGCATCGGCGCAGCTTGCCACGGCATCGGCGGTGAAGCCTGCCAGACGCAGCCCGACAGTCAGCCCGTCGCGCAGCATTTCGTCATCTTCAACGATCAATAGGCGCATCATGGTCCTCTCTGACCTGTGATCGGTCATGACGGTGTGGGCTGGCCGCCTTAAGGCTGACTTAAGGCAGCCACGGGACGAGGCGGCATGAAAAACGCCGTTCCCCCCCGACTGAACCGCCTTACGCTTTTTGCCGGGCTCGCGCTATCGCTGCTGTTCTGGGCAAATTTGACCCTTGCCCCGGCGCAGGCGCAATCGCAATCGCTTCGTGATACATTCAGTGGTCAAAGCCCTGTAGACGCCCCGTTGCGCCCTGAAGAGGCCTTCGTGCTGACGGCGACGCCATTGCCCGCAGGTGGCCTTGCGCTAGAGTGGCAGATTGAGGACGGCTACTACCTTTACCGCGATTACCTTGCCGCCGCGACACTGGCGGGTGAGGCTCTGGTGCTGGAGACCCCTACCGGCATCACGAAGGACGACCCGAATTTCGGCCCTTCAGAGATTTACTATGACACGCTGACAGCTCGGCTTGGGGAGACCGTTGGAACGGTGAACATCACCTGGCAGGGCTGTCAGGAAGACGGGTTATGTTACCCGCCCATCACCCGCGCGGTCACGCAGACGGGCGAGATCCTGTCCGAAGCGGCGGTCACGCCTGATGCCGGTGCATTGACCCTTGCGAGCACTGGCGATGGAATGGTGGCGGGCCTTGCCACACGGGGCGGGCCGCTGCTGGTGCTGGCCGGTTTCCTGGGGTTCGGAGTGCTTCTGGCCTTCACGCCCTGCGTGTTTCCCATGTTTCCCATTCTGGCAGGCATGCTGGCCCGGCAGGGCGAAAGCCTGACACCAAGACGCGGTGCGCTGCTGTCGGGGTCTTACGTTCTGGCGATGGCAACGGCCTTTGGGCTGCTGGGGATGGTGGCGGCATGGTCGGGGCAGAACCTGCAACTGGCGCTGCAATCGCCTCTGGCCTTGGCCATCGTGGCGGGCATCTTTGCGCTGCTGGCGCTGTCGATGTTCGGCCTGTTCGAGATGCAACTGCCCGCCGCGATGACCGCGCGGTTGTCGCGCATTGGCGGCGGGCGGCGCGGATCGGTGGGCGGCGCGGCCGTGCTTGGCTTCACGTCGGCGCTGATTGTCGGGCCTTGCGTCACGGCACCGCTGGCCGGTGGATTGCTGTATATTGCGCAGACCGGGGATGTGGCACTTGGTGCCGGTGCCTTGTTCGCGCTCGGGTTGGGGCAGGGCATCCCGCTGTTCATCGCGGGCACGTTCGGCGCGCGGGTGCTGCCACGGGCGGGCGCATGGATGGAAAGCGCCAAGCGCGTGTTCGGCTTTGTCTTTCTGGGCATGGCGATCTGGCTGGGCGCGCGGTTGGTGCCGGGGCCCGTGGAACTGGCGCTCTGGGCGGTTCTGTTGATCGGGGTGGGGGTGTTTCTGGGCGCGTTTGACAGGATTGCAGCGACAGCGGAGCCAGCCGTGCGTGCGGGCAAGACGGTCGGGCTGGTGGCCCTGCTGGGCGGGGTGATATTGGCCGTCGGGGCGGCAATGGGGGCGGATGATCCCTTGCGCCCACTGGCCGGGCTTGGTAGTGGCAGGGATGACACCGGCGCGGCGCTGGAGTTTGCGCAAACTGACAGCCCCGCCACCCTGATCGCAGCACTGTCGTCCACCAGTGGTCCCGCGATGGTTTATGTCACCGCCGACTGGTGCGTGACGTGCCGCGTGATCGAGCGGCGCGTCTTGCCTGATGCGGGCGTGCAGGCGGCGCTTGCCGGGCTGACCCTGATCAAGGCCGATGTCACCGATACCGGCCCCGAGGGGCGCGCGCTGCTGGACCAGCTTGGTGCGGTCGGACCGCCGACGGTCGTGTTTTTGGACGCCGCGCGCAGCGAGATGGACGGCACGCGACTGGTGGGCGATGTGACGGTGGACACCCTGACCCGCTCCGCCGGGCGGCTGCGCTGATGCAGGGCATCGAGATCGGCCCGCTGGTGTTCTCCGGCCCGCGCTTTGCCGCCATCACCGGGATCATCGTGTTCCTCATTGTCACCGAGTTCATGGCCCGGTCGCAGGGTCCGGCATTCCGGCGCTGGTCGGGGCAAGTTGTCGTCGGGGGCATCCTCGCGGCCCGTCTGGGCTTCGTGGCACTGCACTGGCGCGATTTTCTCGTCGATCCGGCCAGTATTCTTTATGTCTGGCAGGGCGGTTTTTCGCTGTGGGCCGCAGGTCTTGCCGTGGTGGGCATCAGCCTGTTGCACCTGTGGCACCGCCCGCAGCAGACCCCCTTCGCGGGTGGGGCGCTGGCCATCGCGGTCGCGCTCGCCAATGTCGCGTATCAGATCAGCGGCGATGCCCCCACCACGCCGCTGCCCGCAACGGCCTTTGCTACCCTTGCCGCCGATCCAGTCGTGCTGTCGGACCGGGGAGGCAAACCGCTGGTCATCAACCTGTGGGCCAGCTGGTGCCCACCCTGCCGCCGCGAGTTGCCGATGATGGCAGACGTGGCAGCGGGCCTGACCGATGTGGACATGGTGTTTGCCAATCAGGGTGAAGGCCCGCTGATCGTGGAGGCCTTTTTGGCGCGTGAGGGGCTGACCCTTGGCACGGTCGTGATCGACAGCGGTCAATCCCTTTACCGCCATTACAGCGCGCTGGGGCTGCCCGCCACGCTGTTCATCGGGGCCGATGGCCGCCTGCAGAGTACCCATGTCGGCGAGATATCCCGCAGCCAGTTGAACGCTGAAATAGAACGCTTGAAAGGACATCCGTAAATGTCGGATCGCAATACCCCACCGCTTGTGCGGATTTTCAAAGTCCTGTCGCTGTTGGCGCTGACCGTGCTTGCCGCCTGCGCCGCCCCGCCTGACGTCGCGCGCGCGCCTGTGGAACCGCAGGTCGATCCGGCCCTGCTGGCAATGTATGCGCCGATTCAGGACGGCGAAAACGCCATTCCGGCGGTGCCGCCAAAGTACCTGTCAGACCGCAACAAGCGGCAGGAGGTGGCCTACTGGACTGACGAAAAGCCTGGCACCATCGTGGTCGATCCATATGACAAGTTCCTGTATTTCATACTGGATGATGATCGCGCCCTGCGCTACGGCGTGGCCGTCGGCAAGGCCGGACTGGCCTTTGCGGGCACGGGCAACGTGCCCTTCAAACGCGAATGGCCCGGCTGGACACCCACCCAGAACATGCTGAACACCCAGCCCGAGATGTATGGGAAATACGCCGCCGGACTGGAGGGCGGCATCAACAACCCGTTGGGTGCCCGTGCGCTTTACCTGTTCAAGGGCGGCAAGGATACGATGTATCGCATCCACGGCACCAATGATGCATCGTCCATTGGCAAGGCCACCTCGGCGGGCTGCATCCGCCTGTTCAATCAGGATATTCTGGATCTTTACGAACGTGTGCCTCCCAATACCCGCGTGGTTGTGCTCAACGAGGCGCAGGCCGGACAGGGCACCACTCCACCGCCGGGGCCAAGCGATGCTTACACCGAAAATACCGTATTGGAAGGAAACCCCACGCCATGATCCTGAACCGCAGAACCCTGATCCTTGCAGCGGCCAGCGCCACGCTGCTGCCCATTCCCGCCTTGGCGCAAGCGGCCGAACTGACGGTCGAGGCCGTGCTGTTCGACCCGGATGGCCCGGTGCTGGGCAACCCTGATGGCGACATCACGCTGGTCGAGTATTTCGACTATCAATGTCCCTACTGCAAGGCGGGCCACCCGTTGCTCACCGAAACCGTCGCCCGTGATGGCAACATCCGGCTTGTGATGAAGGATTGGCCGATCTTTGGCGGCGAATCTTTGCGTGCGACCCGGCTGACGCTGGGGGCGGCCGAGATGGGCCAGTTTGAAGCCGCTAATTCGGCCCTTATGGCAACCAAGGCGCGTTTGAGTGCCGCGCAGGTTGATGATGCTCTGGTCGGTGCGGGAATTGATATTACTGCCGCAGCGGCGACTTTTGCCAGTGCTTCGGACAAGTGGGAGGCCTATTTGGGCCGCAATATGCGCCAAGCCGACAGTTTCGGATTGGCGGGCACACCGGCCTATATCATTGGTCAAACCCTTTACCCCGGTGCCTTGACCAAGGACGTGCTGGACGAAGCCATACGGACTGCGCGGGCGTAAGGCTACATCGCGGCGCGGGTGGTACGCAGCAGGGCCGCAATCTCGCGGAAGCGTGCTACATGCGGCGATGTGGGCCGCCATGCCAAAACGACCCTGCGCGGGCAGGCATCTGGCAGCGGGGTCAGCTCGATCTGCTGCCCCCGTGCCACGCCCGCATCAATGGCAAGTTGCGGCAGCAGGGTGATGCCAAGCCCCTCTGCCACCATTGAAATCAGCGTAGGAAGGCTTGTGGCAGCAAACCCCTCATCAGCCTGCGCACCCGATTGCGGAAAGGCGGACAGCGCGTGACGTTGCAGGCAATGCCCCTTTTCCAGCAGAAGCAAAGGCGATCTTGCCAACGCCTCGCCCGTCACCTTCAGGCTGGCGGCAAGGGCATGGCCCGGCGGGGTGGCAAGCTGATAGCCATCCTCGAACAACAGCTCGGTTTCAATCGCGCCCACATCATGTGGCAGTGCCACAAGGATCAGATCCAGCCGCCCGTCGACAAGCCCGGCTACCAGCGCCTCGGTCAGCTCTTCACGCAGGAATATCCGCATGTCGGGCCACCGCGCCCTGATCACCGGCAGTGCACGGGGCACCAGAAACGGGCCGACTGTGGGGATGGCGCAGATTGCAGGACTTAATGCTCGGGTGGCAGAGCTTGACCTGAAGATGAGGAGC
>CAYLYV010000203.1:0-6801 GCA_964387655.1 uncultured Cypionkella sp.
GACGCCGATGGCCATTCTTCGGAAAGGGCGGCGTCATGTTTCTTGAACGGGATGGGTTGAAGGGCAGGGCGCGGGCGCTGATCCCGGCTGACCCAAAAATCTATGCGCATCTGCCTTACGTCATCGAGCTTGATGACGAGGTCGTGCGCACCCGCGACAACGGGTTGATGATCTCGCTGGAAGTGACCGGCATTGACGGAATCACATCCGGGTCGTCGGCGATCACCGCCTTGCGGGCCGGCTTCGCGCATCTCCTCGACACGCTGGATGAGCGCTTCAGTTTCTATCTGCACCGGATGATGCGTCCGACCAACGCCCAGTTGAAACCGATCCACGGCCAAAGTTTTGCCGCCGATATCGACCGAGCCTGGAGTGCCGAACTGCAGCGCCGCAACCTGCAGGAATCCATGCTGATCCTGACGGTCGTTAGACGGCAGGTTGCGCCGCTGGCGGTGCCACTCTTTGGCAAGGCGGCGGCAAAGGTCTGGGGCGAGGACACCGACCGTCGGCTGGAAGAATTGCGCGAGGTGGTCTCGATCCTTGAGACCGGCCTTGGCGTCAAATCCCATCGCCTCAAGATCAGCGATGGCAGCCTGATTGGCTTTTATGCCTCGCTCCTGACCGGCGAATTGCGGGCCAAATCGCGCAGCCCGTTCGGGATCATCGCCGAGGATGCCAGCGATGCCGCCATCCACTTTGGCAAAGGCCCGTTCGCGGTGGAGCAGGGGGCGGACACGCCGCGCATCGGTGCCGTTCTCTATGTCAAATCCTACGCGGCATCGACTTGGCCTGGCATGCTGGATGCACTCGGGGCCAGCCGCGACACCATCATCACTCACAGCTACACACCGATCGAACGCGGCAGCATCACCGAGCGGGTCAAACGACGTGTCGCGCAAATGCGGGCCTCCGAAGACATCGCCGCCACGATTGAGGCGCAACTCTTTGAGGCTGCCGACAAGTCTGAAAGCGGCGAGCTCGGGTTTGGCATCCACCAGATGACGATCACGGTCTTTGCGGGGGATCAGACGGCTCTCGACACTGAGGTCGCCCGCATCCGCGGCATCGCGCACCAGAAGGGTCCGGGGCAGGGGACGCGGGGATGGGTATGCCCGACGATGCAACCTCGGGCTCGCGCGATGCGGCGGGCCGTGACTTCGTGCAGTCGGGCCGGGAGGCGACTGAGGTTGAAGCAAGCCAGGTCATCGCCAATCCTTCGAACACTGTGCTGCAGGGTACGATGATTGAAGCCACGCTTGAGAACGCGGTGGATTCGAGCCTCCCCGGGCAGATCACAGCTATCGTCACGCGGCCAGTCTGGTCCTTCGATCAGGCGCAGATCCTTGTGCCTGCTGGTTCGCGGCTCTTTGGCGAGTATTCGTCCGAAGTCGCCATCGGTCAGGGCCGCATCCTTGTGGCCTGGACGCGGCTGGTGACGCCGGACGGCCAATCGGTGCAGATGGAAGCCTTCGGGGGTGATGCCCAAGGCCGGTCCGGCATCACCGGCAAGGTCAACAGCCGCTTTGGTACTCGTTTCGGCTCCGCCGCGCTGATCTCGCTTCTGGGAGCCGCACCGGCAGTCGCTGCCGCGAAATACACGACCGAAATCTCCTCCGACACCGCCGAAAACATCGGTCAGGATCTGAGCTCAGCCATGGGCTCTGCCGTCGAGGCTTACACGAGCCTGCCGCCGATCATCACGGTCGCTCCCGGTGCCGCGATCACGGTCATGGTCGACCGTGATCTGGAATTCTGGTGAGGACGCTCCAATGATGAACGGGCAGCCTTCGTTCCTGGAAGCATATCTTTCCTCCCTCGCGCCGATCCTGCAGCGCGAGGATCTGGTCGAGATTGCCCTCAATCCTGACGGCAAGGTCTGGATCGAACGCAAAGGTGGCAGCCACATGGAACTCGTCCCGGATATTCAAATCGAGCAGGCGCTGTCGGTGAACCTCGGGCAGGCCATCGCCTCATCCGTGGGTGTGCAGTTTTCTGAAAAGAAGCCGACGGTATCGGGGAAGATCACCTGGGGAGCCATGGCGATCCGGGCGCAGGTTGTGGCACCACCCATCGTCGAAGGCGGTATGGCGATTACCCTGCGACCGTTCAAAGTTGCGGCCGACGCGCCGCTCAAGCCAACCCTGCTTCATGGATCGCTGATCGATCTGGATCATCGCAAACGCGAGTTGGGAAAGGAAGTCTTGGCACTGGCAGAAGCGGGTGATGTCGAAGCCGCGATGCAGCTTTGCGTGCGGAAGAGGCTGAATGTACTGATTTCTGGGGGAACTTCGACGGGCAAGACGACCTTTGCGCGGTCGCTGTTGGCGATGGTCGATCCAGCTGAGCGGTTGGTGACCATCGAGGACGCCTATGAGCTCTTCCCGATGCAGGCGAATGTAGTGGCATTGAAGGCGGACCGGAACTCACAAGGGGAGCGGACACCGGCGCGCCTCCTTGAGGCTTCGCTGCGTATGCGGCCGGATCGGATCATCTTAGGTGAATTGCGTGGGGAAGAAAGTCGGACCTTTCTTGAGGCGATCAACACAGGGCATGGTGGGTCGTTCACGACGATCCATGCCGATACGGCGCGTAAGGCGATCGATCGGTTGGCGATTATGGTGATGGCGGCAGGGCTCGGGATGGGGTTTGAAGAGGTAAAGCGGTATTGCGAGGGGTCCGTGGATGTGGTCCTGCAACTAGAACGGCGGGGTGGTGTGAGAGGAGTAGTCGAAGTTTGGTTACCTTTCGCTAATTAAATCTAAACGACGTGTATCGGCAGTGTACTCGGCAAAATGGGAATTCGTTCTGTCGACTTCGAGGCCAGGAAAAAGGTTGGAGAGCAAACCTACGGAAGAGCAGCATGGTTGCAGCGGCACGGTGGAACCGACTCACGACGCGGGTATGGTCAAACAGATCAGAAGTGCTTCTCGAATGTTGTCGGTGATCGGAATCTTGCTAAAGGATGTTGCATCCAGAAAGACCGACGTCGAACGACAGTCAAAGCACGTAGTCTGTCCTTGACGACCGAAAACCTGCAAGCCAACTGAACTTGCCCCGACCTTTTGGACCCGAACTTCGCAAACAAGTTGCAAACCCGCCTTAACCGGGGAAATGAAATCAAAGGTCAGATGAACAAATGGGATAGCGATCTTTTCTTCCGTCAGAAGATATAGCCAGCCGCATCCATCCAAGAGTTCGTCCCAGAACGCCTCGATAGCTTCGATGGCGAAATTGGTGATCCGGCCAGTGAACGCGATTCCAAGCAAGTCGCAGTCACCAAAGAATATTCTGCGTGGGAAAAGGAAGGCTTCTTGCGCCATCTTACTTCAACTTCTCCAAGAAAACTGAACTCGACCCAGTGCCGGGCAATTGAAGATGACATGTGTTCCAAATTCTGACTGAACTTGGGTCTTCCCGTCTCATAGTGTGCACTCATGGCACATTCGCGAACAGTGCAACCGGCCACACGTTGAGGCTGAGCTGCCAGCTTTCATGTATCGTTCTGATACTGGGCAGGAGTCGTGCCGACTATCTTTCGGAAAGTTCTGCAAAAGTGGCTTTGATCCGAGAAACCGCAATCCAAGGCCACGACCTTGTGGGCCGTCTTGCCTTGCCGCAGCATCTCTTGCGCTTTTGCAACCCTTTTGCGGATGACATAGGCATAGGGGGCCAGCCCAAATTCGGCCTTGAACTGGCGTGAGAAGTGAAAGGCGCTGAGGCCGGTTGTCTCGGCTAGATCGTCCAGACTGATATCCTCGGCCAGTCGGCTTTCGATCAGGTCGTTGATCCGACTAAGTTGCATCGGACTGAAGGCAGAGCCCCTGTCCCCGGTTATTGTAATCTTGGCGTAGTGACGCAGAACATGTACGGCCAATTGGCTGCGCAGAGTGTCGATCATAAGCCTTTGCCCGATGCCGCCGCATTTCAACTCGGTCTCCAGCATCTGGAAACATGCCAGGATCAGAGGATCTTCGGCAGCGATCTGGTCGTCGATCTCGACAGACTGCGGGTCGCGGCCAAAGACGGTTTGTGCCGTACTCTCTAGGCTGTTATGGGCTAGGTAAATATGGCGGACCTTGATCGGCTCGGCCCATGCCCAGGTCGATTGCTCAGCCCGGGTCAAAAGCGAGATCTTGCCGCTGCCGACCTTGCCGCTTTGCCACGGACCGCCACTGTTGCGGCGCATCGTGGTGGGCGCGCCGTCATAGGCAACGATCATGTAATCGCGCATCAGCGGGATGGCGACCTCTTGCCGGTCATAGTGGTAGCCCTTGAGCGTGATGCCCTTCCAGTCATGCCGTGAGGAGTCCAGCGTCATTTCGCCCGGAATCCAGTCGGGTATCTTGTCGGGTGCCACGAGCGTCTGTTGCATGCCTTTCTCCCTGTATCGCAATCTGTGTGCGTTGTAGTGGGGTCAATTCGGTTGTTCTTCCAGAACGATGCCCTTGCCGGTCAGGGTATCTATTTGGTCGTTTGAATACCCGGCCTCTTGCAGCAGGGCTCGGCTGTGTTGGGCAAAGCGGGGCGGGGCCAGGCGAACGGCGCCTGGCGTGCGCGAGAACAGCGCCGGAATGCCGGTACCCTGGTAGTTGCCTGTGGTCACGACCATTCCGCGATGCGCCGTATGGGGATGGGCCAGCGCTTCGTTGACGTTGCGAACCACCCCGGCAGGCACGCCGGCCTTCAGCAACCGGGGCTCTAGCACCTGTGCGTCGTGCTCGGCTAGCTTCTCGGTCAGGATGGCGGTGATCTCGGCCCGGTGGGCCAAACGGGCGGCGTTGTCGGCAAAGCGGGGATCGGTGGGGACATCGGGCAGGTCCAGCACCTCGCACAGCTTGGCGAACTGGCCGTTGTTGCCGACGGCAAGATAGAGCTTGCCGGTGCGGGTCTCAAACATGTCATACGGCACGATGTTGGGATGCCCGTTGCCCGTGGCCACGGGCACCTTGCCCGACATCAGCGCATTGGCCGCCTGCGGATGCATGACGCTGAGGGCGCAGTCATAAAGCGGCACTTCGATTGCCTGCCCAAGGCCGGAGCGAAAACGCTCGATGATCGCCGCCAGCACGGCGTTGCAGGCGATCAGCCCAGTGCTGATATCGACCACCGGTGTGCCCAGCCGGGTCGGACCCGCGCCGGGCGTGCCATTAATGCTCATCAGCCCGGTCATGGCCTGAACCACGGCGTCATACCCGGGAAAGCCGCCCAAGGGGCCATCGGCACCAAAGCCGGTGACGTGGGCTAGGATCAGCCTTGGAAATCGGTCTTTCAATACGGCCTGATAGCCCAGACCCCATTTTTCCAAAGCGCCGGGCTTGAAGTTGTGAACCAGCACATCGGCCGTTTCCAGCAGGCGCAGGATGATCGCCTGCCCCTCGGGCTTGCCGATGTCTATGGCGATGGACCGCTTGTTCCGGTTCGCCCCCGAGAAATAGGCGCTGAGCCCGGCATTGAAGGGCGGACCCCAGCTGCGGGTCTCATCGCCTTGCGGCGGTTCGACCTTGATGATCTCGGCCCCATGATCGGCAAGCATCTGTGTGCAATACGGGCCGCCAAGAACGCGGCTGAGGTCCAGGACGCGGATACCGTCCAGAGCGCCCATCACAGGACCTCCAGATACAGGGCTTCGACTTCGGGGGCGGTCATGTCGCGGGGATTGGTGGCCAGAAGGCGGCTGATGCCGGTGACGACCTGTTGCGCCATGTCGGGAATGGCCGCTTTGGTGACGCCCATATCCGACAGGCGGGTTTTCAAGCCGCTGGTCTTCAGCAGCTGCTCCATCTCGGAAATCAGCGCCAAGGCTGCAGCGCCATCGGAGTTGAAGTGCCGCGCCGGCAGCAGCAACCGCGACAGGCGGGCATATTCGGCTTCGGCGGCGGGCAGGTTGAACCGCAGGACCGGGCCTGCGACCAGCGCATTGGCATGTCCATGCGGTACATGAAAGCCGGTGCCCAAGGGATAGGACAGCGCATGGATGGCGCCCACGCTGGCGTTGATGAAGGCCATGCCCGCCAACGTCGCTCCCAAAAGCATCGCCTCGCGGGCGGCGAGGTTGGACGGCGTCTCCAGCACCAAGGGCAGGTTCTGGCCCAAAAGAACCAGCGCCTTGTCGGCCAGGGCGTCTGAGATCGGGTTCTTCCGCGTTCGGCTGGTCGCGGCCTCGATCGCATGGACCATGGCGTCCAAGGCCGTTGCCGCCGTGATGGCGCGGGGCATGCCCAGGGTCAGCCTGGCATCCAAGAGTGCCACATCCGGCAGAAGCTGTGCGGCATAGACCGCCTTCTTCTCATGGCTGTCCGAGGTCAGGACCGAGACCCATGTGACCTCCGACCCGGTGCCCGCCGTGGTCGGCACCTGGATCAACGGCAGGCGTTTGCCCGTCACACGGTCGACGCCGATCATCTCGGCCACCGGTTGCCCGCTGGCTGCGGCGGCTGCCACGACCTTGGCGGTATCGAGCGAGCTGCCACCCCCCAGACCTACGATGCCGTCGGCACGGAAGGCACGCGCGGCCTCTACCGCAAGACCCACCACCGCAACGGGGGGATCGGCCTCGACCTTGTCAAAGACCTCGGCGGCCAGTCCCGCGGAGGCGAGGGCGTCCAAGGCCTCGGTGGCAAAACCGCAGGCGACGATTCCGGGATCAGAGATCACCAGAACGCGGGTCGCACCAAGGCCTTGCATCAGGGTGCCCAATTGCGACAACCCGCCCGATTGGCAGACGATCTTCGGAGTGGATAGGAAGTTGAAATCCATGGCTTTCCTCACGCCGCGTCGCGGATCATGTTGCGGGCAATCACA
>CAYLYV010000204.1:0-6763 GCA_964387655.1 uncultured Cypionkella sp.
TTGCGGTGCTGAGGGCGGCAATCGCGGTTGCTGGGAGGTGGAAATAAAGCGCGGCATTGGCGTCCTTGGCGGTGATTTAGGCCAGCACCGGGGTCGGTGGTTCGGTACGGGGGATTTCTTTGAGATTGGCGGCGAAGGGTTCGTACTGGGTTAACAACTCCCAAGTGAGCGCGTCGATTGCCGCCAGATCAGCACGAGATTCTGCGATGGCGAGGGCAGACAGACGGTGGCCGCCGGTTTGCAGGCTGGGCGGGAAATGCAACCCATGCGCGGCCGCGTGGTTTTGCGGCGCGGCCCAACCGGATTGGCTGAGGTCTTCGTTATAGGCGAAGGGCGCGTGGGAGAAGTCTTCAAGGGTGCTGCGGGGATCATCGCGGCGGGCGACGAAGACGGAGTTGTAATGGCCGGGCGGGCAGCCGGGCAGGCCATAATCCGGGGTGCCGATCAAGGTAACATGGTCGTGCAGTTTGGCGCGGTAGGGGAAGCCGCAGGTTTGCGAGAAGATGAGGTCCGGCGATTGCCATGCATCCCAATAGGCGCGCTCGCCCCGTGTCAGCGCATCGGGGGCGTTGATGCCCTCGGCGCGCAAACCGTCGCGGATATTGGCCCAGAGCCGATCATTGGCGGCGGCGGTTTCCGGGCGGTCATACATGCCAAGCGAGGCGATCACGGGCGGTCGACTTTCTGGCGGGCTTGGGCGGATTCGACATCTGAAAGGCCCAGAAGGTTGGCAAGCAGGCGCATTTGCTGATCTTCGCTTGCATCGCGCTGGCCATCTGCGAGGGCCACCGACCATAAAGCCTCGACCAAACCGGCGCGGTCTTCCAGCGGCACGGCAGCCTTCAGCGCGCGGGTAAAGCGCACGGTGTCGGGGGCTTGGGATTCGAAATCCTCGGCTTGGGCGCGCAGGCTTGCTGCCTCAAACGCATCAAGCCCGTTGCGGGTCATCAGGATTTTCTCGATCCGCTCGACCTCCTCAATGGCATAAAGGCCATCGGTTTTGGCGACCCTGACCAACAGGGCAGCAAGCGCCAGCCGGGCGTCGGGGTCGGCCATGCGGGTCGGGGCGGGAGCCAGAAGGCTGCGGAGGATTTCTGCGAACATTTGAGTAGGATAGGCGGGCGCTGAGGCCTTGCCAAGTGGCGTTGCAGGCGCCGAATTGCACGAAGCGGTTACGGGCGGCGGATTTTCCCCGCACCGATCGGCACGGCGCTGCCTTTGATGCGGACGGCGGTGATGCCTTGCGCGCTGGCGTCGATGGTCAGGCCGATCTGGCTGGGACGTCCCATCTCGACGCCTTGATGTAGGGTTAGCCGGGTGGTGCCGGTGGCGATCACGCCGGTTCGCCAAAGTTGCGCGGCCAGAATGGCGCTGGCCGATCCGGTGGCGGGGTCTTCGGGGATGCCTGCGGTGGGCGAGAACATCCGGGCCTGGAAATCGGATGTCTGGCCGGGGGTATAAAGGTAGGCGCTGTCGACTTCCGCGAGCGCCATCAGCGTGGACCAATGCGGCTCGTGCGGTTTGGCATTGCTCAGGGTTTGCAGGTTGTCGACGGGCACATACAGAAAGCGGGGGCCGCCTTGATGGGTGGCGGGGCGGTGGGTGGCAAAGCCGATTTGCGTGGGGGCGAGGCCGAGGCTGGCAGCGATCAGATCAATGGGCAGATCGGTCTTCACCGGGAAGGGCAGCACGGGGGCGGTGAACTCCGCCTCTATGTGGGGGCCGTGGCGGGTGACGGTGACGGGAACGAGGCCTGCTTCCTCTTCCAGCGTGATCAGGGTTTCGAAATCGCCCGTGTGGTTCTGGCAGGCGAGATGGATGGCGCAGCCGATCGTGGGATGGCCTGCAAAGGGGATCTCGGCGGTGGGAAAGAAAATGCGGACGCGGGCGGTGTGGGCAGGGTTTTGCGGCGCTTGCACGAAGATCGTCTCGGACAGGTTGAACTCGCGCGCAATGGTCTGCATTTCGGCAGGGGTCAGGGTGTCGGCACCCAGCACCACGGCAAGCGGGTTGCCCGCGAAGGCGGTTGTGGTGAACACATCAAGGGTGTGAAATGCCAGCATTTGAACGCTCCAGCTTTTAGAGGGTCTTGAAACTATAACGCCTTGAAATGCGCCTCAATCCGGGCGGCTTCTTCGGCCAGACCATAGGGCGGATTGACGATGAACATGCCGGAGCCTTCCATCCGATGCCCCTCCCGCGCCGGGGGAAAGCGGACCTCCGAGCGTAGCGCCTCGGGGAACTGCGCTTCCAGCGCTTTCAACATCGGGCCGTGCGGGCCGCCTGTCAGCAGCGGATACCACAGGGCGATGATGCCGACGTTCCATTTGCGGTTGATATTGGCGATATGCTTCGGGATGGCGTCGTAATCAGCCTTCACCTCATAGCTGGGGTCGATCAGCATCAGACCGCGCCGGGGGGTGGGCGGTGTGAGGGCGAGGGCAAGCTCGAAGCCATCCTTCTGGTAGATATGCGCGCTCCACGGATTCAGCGCGTGGCGCAGGTGTTGGTGTTCTTGCGGGTGCAGTTCGGCGAGGTGGATGGTGTCCTGGTCGCGCAAAGATAGGGCTGCGATCAGGGGGGAGCCGGGATAGGCCATCGGGCCGTAGCTGGCGCGGACTTCATTCAGGCGGTTGCGGTAGGGGTGCAGGGGGGGGAACCAGCCTTCCGCGATGGCGATGCCTGCCTCGGCCTCGCCGGTTTTCAGCGCTTCATCGCTGCCCAGATCATAAAGGCCCCGGCCGGCATGGGTCTCGATATAGCTCAGCGGTTTGTCTTTTTGGGTGAGGTAATCGAGCATGACGGCCAGAAGCGCGTGCTTCTGGACATCGGCGAGGTTTCCGGCATGGAACAGGTGTTGATAGCTGAGCATGCGGGTTTATAGGGCGGGATTTTGCGGGGGGGAAGGGGATTTGCGCAGGGTCCCAACTCGGGACCTTTTTTAAATGTGTGATTTCAAGGGGATGGGATGGTGGATTTAAGGGTTTGTTAAGGTTTTCGGCTATTTCCGCGCACACGCACTACCATCGGTCTTGAAAACCCCGGTGGGCCGGTAGTTCTTCAAAGCGGTGCGGGCGGCGAGGGCGATCAGGCAATCCATCTCATCCTGCCGGTCTGGGTTCGGGGTTTGCAGCGTGGCGGTGATGCCAAACGCCGGAGTTCCGTCAAACGGGATCATGTAGCTTTCCGGCGAGATGCCGACGGTGGCGGAAATCGTATAGAGCCAGACCCGGTTTTCCCCCGCACCGACCCAACGGCCCACATCCGAGTCGGGTTTGATATTGATGACCAGATCGGCTCCGGGGCCGTTTTGGGCTTTCAGACCAGAGCGGTGCATCACTTTCAGCAGCGGCGGCAACAGATACGCGCCATAGCCCGAGCTGGACTGGGTCGATGAGAGCTCGACGATATAGCTTTTGCCGCTGAGCGGATCGGCCATAGCCGGGGCTGCAAGCAGGGCAGTGGCAAGAGCAAGGCGGAACATGCGCGCACCGGGGTTGTTTGCGGCAGGATAGGCGCGGCGTAGGCATCGGGCAAGTTCGGCGTTAGCGGTTGGTTAAGCAGGATGCGGGAGAGTTGGGGGGAGGGCTTGATTGGGTATAGCGGAAAGGGTATATAGCGAAAATGCAATGGTCGGTGGAGGCGCTGGATGCGGCTATGGCGGAACTGGAGGCTTTGCCGCCGGGGCTAAAAGGCCGGATGCTGCGGTTGTTTGATCTGGTGACAACCTACGGCGTGACAGCATTGCATGAACCACATGCGCGGCAGATCGACGGCAAGCTGTGGGAGTTGCGGGCAAAGGCACGCGAAGGCATCGCGCGCGGTCTTTATGTGGCGGTCAGTGGGCAGCGTGTCGTGGTGCTGCATATATTTGAGAAGAAGGCGCAAAAGACGCCACAGCGGGCGATTGATCTGGCGCGGGCAAGGATGAAGGAGATCAAACCATGATTACTTTGGCAGAAATGAAAGCCAAATTGCTGGCCGACCCCGAAACCGCCGCCGCCTATGCCGAGGCGGATGCGGAGTATTCGGTGATTGAGGCGATGATCTCGGCCCGTGCCGCGGCGGGGCTGACGCAAGAGGCTTTGGCGGAGCGGATGGGCACGACCCAATCCGCGATTGCGCGGCTGGAGGGCGGGCGGGTGTCGCCCTCGGTTGAGACGTTGCGGAAGTATGCGAAGGCGGTGGGGAAAAGGTTACGGGTGGAGATGGTGTGAGGGGGTAGGGTGGGTTTTAACCCACCGTCGCCCGAGAATGGTGGGTTAAAACCCACCCTACAGGCGCGGACGGGATTGTCGCAGGCGGAGTTTGCCCGCTCGCTTGGGGTGAAGAAGGCGACGTTGTTGAATTGGGAACAGGGGCGGCGCAAACCGGACGGCCCGGCGCGGGGCTGCTGGCGCTGATCGCCAAAGAGCCGGGGATTGTGCAGCGGGTTTTGGGGGAGTGACGTGTAGGGCAATTTTAACCGCCATTGTGAGAGGTTCGAGCGAATTTGGCGGGGTGAACCCCGCCCTACCCGCTGGAGGAGCAGTATGAAACGTGAGTTCACCAACAGAACTGCTTGCTAGGGCGTGCATTTATGTGCACCATTAGCCGTCAAAGGTTGTATTGTAAAAAAGACGCCCGACTGCGCAACGGAGTGTTTAATTGTTAGACCTGAGAAAAGTGGCGTGGACTGGCCCCTATATTTCTGATCCATCTTGCATTTCTTGCAATGGCGAGCGTCCAAAATCAATTTTCAATAAATCTCTGTATGTATTGGCCACAAGGCGCAATGCTTGGCATGAAACGACTGACTGGAATTGGCCCCGAAATTGCATCTCAGCGTCGCTGTCAGGATTAAGTAGTGCTGCTGAACCTTATCGAACTCAAGGAATGAGCTTTCTTGCAATTAAAAAACCAATAGTCATTGTGACATATGATAACAGCGATGTCGCTATCGGTTTTATGAGCTTCCGGAAGTTTAGTCGGTATGGCTATGAACGGCTACTGGAGGAAATCTCCATACAAGAAATAACAAAATTTTGGCATTCCTTCCCTCAAGTTGAGAAAGACTGGCTTCGTTGCTTTCTTTGCAAAACGACTTCTATTTCAAAATTCCCAGCGTTTAGAAAAGAAGCATTTTCTTCATATTTTGTAGGTCTCGATTTTCCAATGCAATGGACAGTTCTAGAACACTTCGATCATGCTTGCGAAGCTGAATTCTTAAGATTTTCTTCGCAGCTTGCGGAACGAGTTAAAAAATAGCATGTGGTTACAGATATTAGTTGCAGCTTCGATTAACTCTTAAAGAGACTTCTGGTCTCACACCAACCGCTCCACTTCCTTCGCAGCCCGCACGAAATCCGCAAACAGCGGATGCGGCGCGAAGGGTTTGCTTTTCAATTCCGGGTGGAACTGCACGCCGATGAACCACGGGTGGTCTTTGACCTCGACGATCTCGGGCAGGCGGCCGTCGGGGCTCATGCCGGAGAAGATCAGGCCGCATTTTTCCAACTCAGTGATGTATTTCGCATCGACCTCGTAGCGGTGGCGGTGACGTTCTTCGATGGTGGTGGTGCCGTAGATTTCGGCGACATGGCTGCCGGGGGTGAGGGCGGCGGTGTAGGCGCCCAGGCGCATGGTGCCGCCTTTGTCGTCGGTGGTTTTGCGGGCGACGACGTGGTTGCCCTGGATCCACTCTTTCAGATGGTAGACGACGGGGGTGAAGCGTTTCGCACCGGCCTCGACGTCAAATTCTTCCGAGCCTGCGTTGGTGACGCCGGCGAGGCTGCGGGCGCTTTCGATGACGGCCATTTGCATGCCGAGGCAGATGCCAAGGTAGGGGATTTTCTTTTCACGCGCGAACTGGGCGGCTTTGATTTTGCCTTCGGTGCCGCGCTCGCCAAAGCCGCCGGGGACGAGGATGGCGTGGAAGTTTTCGAGGTAGGGGGCGGGGTCTTCGCGTTCGAAGATTTCGGCGTCGATCCATTCGGCTTTGACGCGGGTGCGGTTGGCCATGCCGCCGTGGGTGAGGGCCTCGGCGATCGACTTATAGGCGTCTTCGAGTTGGGTGTATTTGCCGACCACGGCGACGCGGACCTGGCCTTCGGCATGGGTCAGGCGGTCCATCACGTCAACCCAGCGGGCGAGGTTGGGTTTCGGGGCGGGGGTGATGCCGAAGGCGTCGAGCACGGCTTGGTCGAGGCCGGCGCGGTGGTAGGCGAGCGGGGCTTCGTAGATGGTTTTCAGGTCATAGGCCGGGATGACATGTTCTTTGCGGACGTTGCAAAAGAGGGCGATCTTTTCCAGCTCACGATCCGGGATCGGATGTTCGGAGCGGCAGACCAGCACGTCGGGGGCGAGGCCGATGGATTGGAGTTCTTTGACCGAGTGTTGGGTGGGTTTGGTTTTGAGTTCGCCAGAGGCCGCAAGGTAGGGCAGAAGGGTGAGGTGCATCAGGATGGATTGTCCGCGCGGGCGTTCGTGGATGAACTGGCGGATGCTCTCGAAGAACGGCAGGCCCTCGATATCGCCGACGGTGCCGCCGATTTCACAGAGCATGAAATCAACCTCCTCGTCGCCGATACGCAGGAAGTCTTTGATTTCGTTGGTGACGTGGGGAATGACTTGGATGGTTTTACCAAGGTAGTCGCCACGGCGTTCTTTTTCCAAGACGTTGGAGTAGATCCGACCCGAGGAGATGCTATCGGTCTGGCGGGCGGAGACGCCGGTGAAACGCTCGTAATGGCCGAGGTCGAGGTCGGTTTCGGCGCCGTCGTCG
>CAYLYV010000205.1:0-6707 GCA_964387655.1 uncultured Cypionkella sp.
CTGACCAAGGAAGAAGGCGGCCGTCACACGCCGTTCTTCGCGAACTACCGTCCGCAATTCTACTTCCGCACCACGGACGTGACCGGCACGGTTGAGCTGCCGGAAGGCACCGAAATGGTGATGCCGGGCGACAACCTGAAGTTCGACGTGACCCTGATCGCGCCGATCGCGATGGAAGAAAAACTGCGCTTCGCCATCCGCGAAGGCGGCCGCACCGTCGGCGCGGGCGTGGTGTCGAAAATCATCAAGTGATGATGCAAAGATAGGTGCGTGACATCACGCACCCTACATCGAAGCGCGCGGGGGCAACCTCGCGCGTTTTGTTTTGTCCGGCGCTTAGGGAAGCCTAAGAGCCTCCGGTCCGGATATTTGGGCGCAGAGGATGAATGAAAGCGCCTAGGTCATCCTCTCTGCGCAAATATCCCCGCCGGAGGCTTCGACCGCACCGCATGTGCAACGCCGCAGACTCATCGCGCGAAACCTGCTAGCCTCTCCGCAGGGGCCCATATTTCAGCCCACACGCGCATTTCATCACCAACCCACGGAGCAGATCATGCCCTATACTGCCGCCACTGCCATCGCTTTTGCGCAACGCCAATCCGGGCGCTATGGCGATGGCGAATGTTGGACGCTGGTGGAGGCGGCGATTGTCGCGGCGGGCGGCAAATCCTCGATCCCGCAGACGCCGAATTTCGGACCGAATGTGTCTTATGTCTGGGGCACGGCGATCAATGTGGCCGCGTTGCAGGCGGGTGATGTGGTGCAATATCAAGGCTATAGTTGGACGCAGACCACGCGGATTGACGTGACCAGCCCGGATGGCACCAGCTTTTCAGAAAACTCCCGCACCGAAGGCCGGGGTTTGCCGCATCATTCGGGTCTGGTGATCCAAGTGATCTCGCCGGGGATGGTCGAGGTGATCGAGCAGAATATTCCGCCGCGTTCTGGCCCGGTGCAGACTATCCAACTGGCGCTCAGCGCGCCTGCGACGACCACGGTGACCACGCAAAGCGGCAGCACGGTGACGGTGACCACGATCAGCCATAGCGTTTCTGGCGCGGTGCGCTGCTATCGCCCGGTGGCGGCCTAAGCCGGCTTCACCAGCCGCCCGACGATGCGGCGGGTGATCGGCGCGATCACCAGCACGGTCGGAAACGCCAGCGCCCAAGACGCCGCCCAGTTGCCCATCCATTGCAGCAGGAAATGATCGACCAGCCCAAGGCTGCGAAAGGTCGACAGCCCCGACACAAAGCAAGACATCAGCCCCGACAGGATCAGGCCAAAGACAACGGGGGCAAAGCGGGCAGGAATCATCTGGGGCATCCGGGGTTGAGGCTCGGCCTGTGCATAGCCCCGCGCTTTCTGCGCGCCAACCCCGATTCCCCCCTTGATTTCCCCCCGGTGCTGCCGTAACTCCCGCCACAGGCCTTAGGAGTTTAGCTCAGTTGGTAGAGCATCGGTCTCCAAAACCGAGGGTCGTGGGTTCGAGTCCCCCAACTCCTGCCAGGTCTTTCCCCGTTTGTTTCAGCGCAACACAAGCCTGCGATGGCAGTGGAAACTTGGCCATATCCGCCCCATATTCCACATCGGATCAAAAGGGAGTGCGCCATGACGACGTATCAGAAATCCGCAGACCGTATCGCGGCCCTGACGCCGGAGCAGTTTCGCGTCACGCAGAAGAATGGCACCGAGCGGCCGGGGACGGGGGAATATCTCGATAACCACGAGCCCGGCATTTATGTCGATATCGTCTCGGGTGAGCCGCTGTTTGCTTCGGCGGATAAATTCGACAGCCATTGCGGCTGGCCCAGTTTCACCAAGCCAATCGAGCCTGCGCATGTGGCGGAACTCCGCGATGGCAGTTTGGGGATGATGCGGATCGAGGTGCGCTCGACCCATGGCGACAGCCATCTTGGCCATGTGTTCCCGGATGGGCCGCGTGATCGGGGCGGATTGCGCTATTGCATCAACTCGGCCAGCCTGCGGTTCGTGCATCGCGATGCGATGGAGGCCGAGGGCTATGGCCAATACATTGACCAAGTGGAGGATGTGAAATGACGCAAGAAACCGCAATTCTGGCTGGCGGCTGTTTTTGGGGCATGCAGGATCTGATCCGCAAGCGTCCCGGCGTGATCGCGACGCGGGTGGGCTATACCGGCGGCGATGTCGCCAATGCCACCTATCGCAACCATGGCAGCCATGCCGAGGCGATCGAGATCACCTATGATCCCGCCGTGCTGACCTACCGCGAGTTGCTGGAGTTTTTCTTCCAGATCCACGATCCCTCCACCCCGGATCGGCAGGGCAATGATCGCGGGCCGTCTTATCGTTCGGGCATCTACTACAGCTCGGAGGCCCAAAAGGCGGTGGCGCTGGATACGATTGCCGATGTCAACGCTTCTGGTCTCTGGCCGGGCAAAGTGGTGACCGAACTCGCCGCTGCCGGGCCGTTCTGGCAGGCGGAGCCCGAGCATCAGGATTATCTGGAACGGCTGCCCACCGGTTACACTTGCCATTTCATCCGACCAAACTGGCGCTTGCCGCGCAGGGCTGCGGAGTAACACCTGGCCACCCATCGCAGGCCAATAAGGCTTGCCGCTTGAAATCCCGGCGCGATGCGCGTATCTCGCCGGGAACATCCTAGAAAGCGCGGAATCCGAAAATGGCAACGATCAATCCCGTCCAGTTCATGCAGCAGGTCCGCGCCGAGGTGGCCAAGGTGGCTTGGCCGTCGCGCCGTGAGGTGATGCTGACCACCGTGATGGTGTTCATCATGGCCGCCCTGACCGCGACCTTCTTCAGTCTGGTGGATTATGTGATCCGGCTGGGTCTGACGATGATCGTCACCGGGTTCTAAACTAAACTCATCAGGCCAAATCTGGCCGAGGTGGGGCGAATTCCCTTGAAATAAGCGGTCTGGGGCGGTATTCCGCCCCAATCCAAAGGACAAAGGCGCGCAGCGATTCGGGTTGCGCGCTGTTTTTTGTTCGGGGCTCAAGATGGGCAAGGCGGATTAACCGCTTGAAAATACAGAACATTCGGGCGCAGAGGCGGTCGGGCAGACAAGGTGGAAGTGGCATGGCCAAGCGTTGGTATTCGGTAAGCGTTCTCTCGAACTTCGAGAAGAAAGTTGCCGAGCAGATCAGAACGGCCGTGCTGGAAGCCAATCTTGGTGACGAGATTGACGAAGTGCTGGTTCCGACCGAAGAAGTCATCGAAGTGCGTCGCGGCAAGAAAGTAACCTCTGAGCGTCGCTTCATGCCGGGCTATGTTTTGGTGCGGATGGAAATGTCGAGCCAAGGCTATCACCTGATTTCGTCGATCAACCGTGTGACGGGGTTCCTCGGGCCGCAAGGCAAGCCGATGCCGATGCGCGATTCTGAGGTCAACCAGATCCTGAACCGGGTCGAAGAAGGTCTGGAAGCGCCGCGCAACCTGATCCGCTTTGAGACGGGCGAGAAGGTGAAAGTGACCGATGGCCCGTTCGAGGGCTTCGACGGCATGGTCGAGGACGTGGATGAGGCGCACAGCCGCCTGAAGGTGTCGGTGTCGATCTTTGGTCGCGCCACCCCGGTGGAATTGGAATTCACTCAGGTGTCGAAAAACCTCTGAGTGCATCGCGTGGGAGGGACGCGCCGGGGCAACCTTGGTGACAACCCGAACCACTAAACCGCAGCGCTTAATACCGAGCGTTCGCAGTGATAAAGGAGAGGCCAGATGGCCAAGAAGATTATCGGCAGCTTGAAGCTGCAAGTGAAAGCGGGCCAAGCCAACCCGTCCCCGCCGGTTGGTCCGGCGCTGGGTCAGCGCGGCCTGAACATCATGGCTTTCGTGAAAGAATTCAACGCGAAAACCGCTGATCTGGAACTGGGCACCCCCACTCCGGTCATCATCACCTATTACCAGGACAAGTCGTTCAGCCTTGAGCTGAAGACCGCGCCTGCCTCGTTCCTGCTCAAAAAGGCCGCTGGCCTGCCGCCCGTCGGCAAGCGTAACCGCGCCAAGGGTTCGGTCAAGCCGGGTCACGCAGTGGCTGGTTCGGTGTCGCTGGCACAGATCCGCAAGATCGCTGAAACCAAAATGAAAGACCTGAACGCGAACTCCGTCGAGGCCGCGATGCAGGTGATCATGGGTTCGGCGAAATCCTGCGGCATCGAAGTGAAAGGGTAAGTCATGGCCAAGATTGGTAAACGGACTGCCGTTGCGCAGAAGGCTTTCGAAGGCAAGAACCTGATCACCGTCGAAGACGCAGTGGCGCTGATCAAATCGGCAGCTTCGGCGAAATTCGACGAGACGCTGGAAATCGCGATGAACCTCGGCGTTGACCCGCGTCACGCAGACCAGATGGTCCGCGGCGTGGTTGCTCTGCCGAACGGCACCGGCAAAACCGTGCGCGTCGCTGTGTTCGCCCGTGGTGCCAAGGCTGATGAAGCCAAAGCCGCTGGTGCTGACATTGTTGGCGCAGAAGATCTGATGGAAACCATCCAGTCCGGCAAAATCGAGTTCGACCGTTGCATCGCAACGCCGGACATGATGCCGCTGGTGGGTCGTCTGGGCAAAATCCTCGGGCCGCGCAACCTGATGCCGAACCCGAAGGTTGGCACCGTGACGATGGACGTGAAAACGGCCGTTGAAGCAGCCAAAGGCGGCGAAGTGCAGTTCAAAGTCGAAAAAGCTGGCGTGATCCATGCTGGTATTGGCAAAGTCAGCTTCTCGGATGAGAAACTGGCCGAGAACGTTCGCGCTTTCGTCGAAGCCGTGTCGCGCGCACGTCCGACCGGCGCCAAAGGCACCTACCTGAAAAAAGTGTCGCTGGCTTCGACCATGGGTCCGGGCATTGCTTTGGATCTGGCTTCGGCTGCTGCGAAGTAATTGCGATGGGTGCGTGAGATCACGCACCCTACCCAAATCCGTAGGGTGTGTGCTTGCACGCACCGCCCGGGTTGAAAGAATTCCCAACCCCTCGGGGAAGGGATGGTGGGGCGACCGGGCGCAAGCCAATAGCCCCATCCTGTCCGAGACGGCCGGTGGCGCGCAAACGCCTTAATATCCTGCCCGAGATGGGGAACGAGATGATGTCGCCGTAAGGGGATTTTGGCTCGGGAACCGTAGCAAGGACCCGATGTCCGTCATCAGACGGGCTTAATTGAGCCGGGGGGAAACCCCCAACCTTGGAGTGAAACTGTGGATAGAGCCCAGAAAGAGAAAGTGGTCGATGAACTCGGCCAAATCTTCGCAAGCTCTGGCGTTGTAGTGGTCGCCCACTACGCGGGTATGACGGTTGCACAGATGCAGGACCTGCGCGCAAAAATGCGTGACGTAGGTGGGTCCGTTCGCGTTGCCAAGAACACGCTCGCCAAGATCGCCCTTGGTGGCAAGCCGTCTGAAAAGATGGGTGCGCTGCTGACGGGCATGACCATGTTGTCCTTTTCGGAAGATCCCGTGGCTGCGGCCAAGGTCTGCGAAGCATATGCCAAGACGAACGAAAAGTTCGTCATCATTGGCGGTGCAATGGGTGACACGGTTCTGGACCAAGCTGGTGTCAAAGCCGTCGCTTCCATGCCATCGCGCGAAGAGCTTATCGCTCAGATCGTGTCGATGATTGGTGCGCCGGGTGCGGCTATTGCTGGGGCCATTGGCGCGCCTGCTTCGAACATCGCGAGCATCCTGTCGACCATCGAAGAAAAAGCAGCCGCTTAATCTTCGGACTCGCGTGGGGCTTCGGCCTCACCTCGTTGGAACCATCTTAACTGAACGGAACATGAAATGTCTGATCTGAACAAATTGGCCGAACAAATCGTTGGCCTGACCCTCTTGCAAGCGCAAGAACTGAAAACCATCCTGAAAGACACCTACGGCATCGAGCCGGCAGCTGGTGGCGCCGTGATGGTTGCTGGCCCGGCAGCAGCAGCTGCTGCTCCGGCTGAAGAGCAAACCGAGTTTGACGTTGTGCTGACCGAAGCTGGTCCGAACAAAATCAACGTCATCAAAGAAGTCCGCACCATCACCGGTCTGGGCCTGAAAGAAGCCAAAGACCTCGTTGAGGCTGGCGGCAAAGTCAAAGAAGGCGTTGGCAAAGCTGACGCTGAAGGCTTCAAGAAAACCCTGGAAGCCGCTGGCGCCAAGGTTGAACTGAAGTAATTTGCGCCGGGGTTCGCCTCGGTTCTGATGAGATAGCTGGGTCGGGGGCTTCCCCCGGCCCAGCTTATCGCGTCTCGGAGTGTGCTTTTGCGAAAGCCTATTCCAAGGTGCGGTTAAGGTTCGGGAGCCACCCTAAGGGACGGGTGGCATGAATAGAACCAAAGCCCCCTCTCGCCAATCGGCGCGCTTTCCGTGGCCCGACGGAAAGCCTGCCGGCGAAATTGAAAGGTTACGACGCACATGGCGCAAGCTTACGTTGGCCAGAAACGAATCCGCCGTTATTTCGGTAAAATTCGTGAAGTTCTGGAAATGCCGAACCTGATTGAGGTTCAAAAATCCTCCTATGATCTGTTCCTGCGCTCTGGCGACAGCGACAAGCCGCTGGATGGCGAAGGCATCCAGGGCACGTTCCAATCGGTGTTCCCGATCAAGGACTTCAACGAGACCGCCGTGCTTGAATTCGTCAAGTACGAGCTGGAAAAGCCGAAATACGACGTGGACGAGTGCCAGTCGCGCGACATGACCTATGCCGCGCCGCTGAAAGTCACCCTGCGTCTGATCGTGTT
>CAYLYV010000206.1:0-6582 GCA_964387655.1 uncultured Cypionkella sp.
ACATGACGAAATGTATCTATGGCGGTTTTTGTCAGGAAGCCTGCCCGGTGGATGCGATTGTCAAGGGGCCGAATTTCGAATTCTCCACCGAAACCCGCGAGGAGTTGTTTTATAACAAAGACAAACTCTTGGCGAATGGCGCGCGTTGGGAAGCCGAGATTGCCCGCAATCTCGAACTCGACGCGCCGTATCGGTGAAGGACATGACAGACGCATTCAACCAGATCTTCAAGCAGATGATGGAGCAGGGCCAGAAAATGGCCTCGGCCTTCGCGCCGGGCTTGGAGGGCGTCGATGTCAAGGCGTTTGAAAAACTGTTCCCGGCGATGCCGAAGGAAATGCTGGAAGCGTTCTTTGGCAAGACCTTCAACCCGGAAGGTCTGGATGCCCGCACGCGGTTTCTGGTGACCATCGCGGCGCTGACCGTGCTCGGTCCGCTGGGTGAGCCGCAGATGCGGGTGACGGTGAAGAATGCTTTGGCCGCAGGGGCCACCAAACGCGAGATCGCCGAGGTGATCTGGCAAATGTCGATGTTCGGCGGCCCGCCCGCCATGCAGAAAGCACTGGAGACCGCGCAGGCGGTTTTCGCTGAAACTGAGGAGAAAGCGCCATGAGCGTTGCAGATCTGGCCTTTTACGCGTTTTCCACCGTCACCATTGCGGCGGGTTTGTTGGTGACGCTCAGCAAAAACCCGGTGCATTCGGTGCTGTGGCTGATCCTGGCCTTCCTGTCCTCGGCGGGTCTGTTCGTGCTGTTGGGTGCGGAATTCGTCGCCATGCTGCTGATCATCGTCTATGTCGGCGCGGTTGCTGTGCTGTTCCTGTTCGTGGTGATGATGCTGGACATCGACTTTGAGGAGTTGAAGGGCGAGATGTCGCGCTACATGCCGCTGGGTCTGCTGGTCGGCGTGATCATCATCATGCAACTGGTGCTGGGCGTGGGGGCTTGGGTGCAGGCCGATGGTGCGATGGGTTTGCGCGCGGCGGTCACGCCGGATCTGGCGCAGATGGAAAACACCCGCGCTTTGGGCCTGCTGATCTATGACAAATATCTGGTGTTGTTCCAGCTTTCCGCCTTGGTGCTGCTGGTCGCCATGATCGGTGCGATCCTCTTGACCCTGCGCCACCGCAAGGACGTGAAACGCCAGAACGTGCTGCATCAGATGTGGCGCGACCCGGCGAAGGCAATGGAGTTGATGGATCCGAAACCGGGGCAGGGGCTCTGAACAGTGAGTGGAGTGGTGCAAATGAAAACTTTCGTTCTTCCCTTTCTTGTCGCGATGTTGACGGTCGGTCCCGCTATGGCGGACCAAAAGCAGGTCGTGCGCGATCTGAAAAACTGCGGCAGTGAGGCCACCAATGCCTTTGGCAAGCACCGGGAAAATCCGGCGATTGATGAAGGCAACGGCTATGTCGGGTTTGAAACCGACGAGTCCGATGCCAGCGGCACCAAAGAGAAATACACGCTGGTCAACTGTGCGACCCGCAAACTTGTGCAACTCAACGCCGAGTATCTGCTGAAGGATTCCAGCAAAGGCCTGCCGGGGCATGGCGATCTGTTCGCCTTCGTTGATGCGCTGCGGGCGAAGAAAAAGCTGGCGAATGAGGATTTGTTCATCAAGAACGCACAGCGTGGCGGCTACGAAGTGATCAAGGGTCAACTCGCGAAAGCCTATACTCCGAAAGCCTCGCGTGGCGATTGTGGGTGTTCGCTGTATTACCCAGAAACCATGCCGTAAGGCGATTTCCGCGCGGAAATCGGATACGAAATTCGCGTGAATTTCGACAGGTTATCGCAGGGCAACTTGCACCAAGAGAGTAACGGGCAACGACCCGGAGGGACGAAAATGGTAGGACTGGAACATTACCTTGTGGTGGCGGCGGCTTTGTTCGTCATCGGGATCTTTGGCATCTTCCTGAACCGGAAGAATGTCATCGTCATTCTGATGTCGATCGAGTTGATGCTGCTGGCCGTCAACATCCAATTTGTCGCCTTCTCGTCGCAGCTTGGCGATCTGGTGGGGCAGGTGTTCAGCATGTTCATCCTGACGGTGGCGGCGGCCGAGGCCGCGATTGGCCTTGCGATCCTGGTGGTGTTCTTCCGCAACCGCGGCACCATTGATGTCGAAGATGTAAACGTGATGAAGGGCTGAGATCATGGATATGCAACTCAGCGCGCAGATCATTCTGTTTGCACCTTTGGTGGGCGCGATCCTCTGCGGTTTCGGCTGGCGGCTGATCGGCGAGACGGCGGCAACATGGCTGACGACACTGCTCTTGTTCATCGCAGCCATCCTGTCGTGGTATATTTTCCTGACCTTTCAGGGCGATACCCAGCACATCACCGTGCTGCGCTTCATCGAATCCGGCACGCTTTCGACCGAATGGGGCATCCGCCTCGACCGGATGTCGGCGATCATGCTGGTGGTGGTGAACTCGGTTTCGGCCTTGGTGCATCTCTACTCGCAAGGCTACATGGCGCATGATGAGAACTGGGCGCATCATGAGTCCTACCGTCCGCGCTTCTTCGCGTATTTGTCGTTCTTCACCTTCTCGATGCTGGCGCTGATCACCTCTGACAACCTTGTGCAGATGTTCTTTGGTTGGGAGGGCGTTGGCGTCGCCTCGTATCTGCTGATCGGGTTCTACTATCGCAAGCCGTCGGCCAATGCCGCCGCGATCAAGGCGTTTGTGGTCAACCGGGTCGGCGACTTCGGCTTCGCGCTGGGGATTTTCGCGCTGTATTACCTGACTGACAGCATCAAGCTGGATGAGGTTTTCGCGGCCGCGCCGCAACTGGCGCAGACACAGCTGCATTTCCTCTGGGCCGACTGGAACGCCGCCAATCTGATCGGCGTGCTGTTGTTCATCGGCGCTTGTGGCAAATCGGCACAGCTGTTCCTGCACACTTGGTTGCCGGATGCGATGGAAGGCCCGACCCCGGTGTCGGCGCTGATCCACGCCGCAACCATGGTGACAGCGGGGGTGTTCCTCGTCTGCCGGATGTCGCCGTTGTACGAATATGCGCCGGATGCCAAGACGATGATCGTGGTGATCGGGGCGACGACGGCGTTCTTTGCGGCGACGGTGGGTCTGGTGCAGAACGACATCAAGCGGGTGATCGCCTATTCAACCTGTTCGCAGCTGGGTTACATGTTCGTGGCGGCTGGCGTTGGCATGTATCCGGTGGCGATGTTCCATCTGTTCACCCATGCGTTCTTCAAGGCGATGCTGTTCTTGGGCGCAGGCTCGGTGATCACCGCGATGCACCATGAGCAGGATATGCGGAACTATGGGGGCCTGCGGAAGAAAATCCCGCTGACGTTCTGGGCGATGATGATCGGCACTTTGGCCATTACCGGCGTGGGGATTCCGCTGACGCATTACGGCTTTGCCGGGTTCCTGTCGAAGGATGCGGTGATTGAAAGCGCGTGGGTCGGCTCGAATTATGCCTTCACTCTGCTGGTGATCGCGGCGTTCATGACCTCGTTCTACTCGTGGCGGCTGATGTTCATGACCTTCTATGGCAAGCCAAAGGGCGACACCCATGCCTATGATCATGCGCATGAAAGCCCGGCCACGATGCTGATCCCGCTGGGGGTGCTGGCACTGGGGGCGGTGTTTGCGGGCATGATCTGGTACAACAGCTTCTTCGGCGATGAGGCGAAGATGCGGGCTTGGTTCAATATGGAACCGGCACATGAGCAGGCGGCAGAGGAAGGCCACGCGACGACGGAAGCTGTGGCCGAGGCTGCTCCGGCTGCCAGTGTCGAAGTGCCTGCCGCCGAGGCTGCTCCTGCCACGACTGCAACGGAAGCGCCTGCAGCGACCACCGCTGATGCTGCTCCGGCGACTGAAACTGCTGTGGCTGCGACGACCGAAGCGGCCCCAGAGACGCATGCCACCGAGGGAACCGAGGCTGCTGCTGCACCTGTGCATCTTGAATCCGGTGTGGCCCCGAAAGGCGCGATCTATCTTGGTGCCGACAACCATGTGCTACACCAAGCGCATGAGGCACCGAACTGGGTCAAGGTTTCGCCGTTCATCGCGATGGTTCTGGGCTTCTTGCTGGCCTTCCAGTTCTACATCCGCCGCCCGGAGCTGCCGGGGAAACTCGCGACCCAACAGCGCCCGCTTTATCTGTTCCTGCTGAACAAATGGTACTTTGACGAGCTTTACAACGTGATCTTCGTCAAGCCCGCGTTCTGGCTCGGCAACTTCCTGTGGAAGAAGGGTGACGGCGTGGTGATTGACGGTGCGCTGAACGGTGTGGCGATGGGGATTATCCCGTTCTTCACCAAACTCGCGGGGCGCTGGCAATCGGGCTACGTCTTTACATATGCCTTCGCGATGGTGCTGGGGATTGCTGCCCTGTTGACCTGGATGACGCTTACGGTGGGGCACTAAGAGCATGACTTACCTTCTTTCCATCATCATCTTCCTGCCCGCAGTGGCGGCTGCCATCCTGGCGCTGTTCCTGCGTGGTTCGAATGAGGCCACCGCCAGTAACGCGAAATGGTTGGCGCTGATTGCCACCACGGCGACTTTCATCGTGTCGTTGTTCGTGCTGAAAGGCTTCGATGCCAGCAACTCCGGCTTTCAGTTTGTTGAAGAAGCCAGCTGGATCCTCGGGCTGAAATACAAGCTGGGCGTCGATGGCATCTCGATCTTGTTCGTGATGCTGACCACCTTCCTGATGCCGATCACCATTCTGTCGTGCTGGTCAGTGACCGACCGCGTCAAGGAATACATGATCGCCTTCCTGCTGCTGGAGACGCTGATGCTTGGCGTGTTTCTGGCGCTGGACCTCGTGCTGTTCTACCTGTTCTTCGAGGCGGGCCTGATCCCGATGTTCCTGATCATCGGCATCTGGGGCGGTAAGGACCGCATCTACGCCGCGTTCAAGTTCTTCCTCTATACCTTCCTCGGCTCGGTGCTGATGCTGGTTGCGATGATCGCGATGTATTGGGCGGCGAAGACCACCGATATTCCGACTTTGATGGCGTTCAAATTCGATAGCGCGCCGATGGTTGTGCTTGGGATGAGCATCACGGGCGGCTTGCAAACCCTGCTGTTTCTTGCGTTCTTCGCCAGCTTTGCGGTGAAGATGCCGATGTGGCCAGTGCATACTTGGTTGCCCGATGCGCACGTTCAAGCGCCCACGGCGGGTTCTGTGGTGCTGGCGGCGATCCTGTTGAAGATGGGTGGCTACGGCTTCCTGCGCTTCAGCCTGCCGATGTTCCCGGTGGGGTCAGAGGTTTTGTCGGGGCTGGTGTTCTGGATGTCGGCGGCGGCCATCGTCTATACCTCGCTGGTGGCGCTGGCGCAGTCGGATATGAAAAAGCTGATCGCTTATTCCTCGGTCGCCCATATGGGCTATGTCACGATGGGGATTTTCGCAGCCAACCAGCAAGGTGTCGATGGCGCGATTTTCCAGATGATCAGCCACGGCTTCATTTCGGGCGCGATGTTCCTTTGCGTCGGCGTGATCTATGACCGGATGCACACCCGCGAAATCGACGCTTACGGTGGCTTGGTCAACCGGATGCCGGCTTACGCTTTGGTGTTCATGTTCTTCACGATGGCCAATGTCGGTTTGCCGGGGACGAGCGGTTTCGTCGGTGAATTCCTCGTGCTGGCCGGGATCTTCCAGGTCAACACATGGGTTGCGGCTGTGGCGACATCGGGCGTGATCTTCTCGGCGGCTTACGGGCTTTACCTCTACCGCCGTGTCGCCTTCGGCGCGTTGGTGAAAGAAGCCTTGGCCACCATCCAAGACATGAGCCGTCGTGAGCGCGCGATCTTCGCGCCGTTGATCGTGATGACCTTGCTGCTGGGCGTCTATCCGGCGCTGGTGCTGGATATCATCGGCCCGTCGGTGAAGATGCTTGTGGATAACTACCAAACGGCCGTGACGGCCTTTGCTGCGAACTAAGGGACAGACCAGATGAACGCTTTAGACTTTCATATCGTTCTGCCCGAGGTCTTGCTGGCGCTTTACGCCATGGCAGCGCTGCTGGGCTGTGTTTACGCGGGCAAAGATGCGCTGACCGGGGTGGTCACTTGGGCCACCGCCGGGATATTTGTGGCGCTGGCGGCTTACATTGGTTTTGCGGGTGAGGGTGTGAACATCGGCTTCGGCGGCATGGTGATCGACGACGCCTTCGCGCGCTTTGCCAAAGTGGTGATCCTGCTGTCGGCGGCGGGTGTGTTGGTGATGTCGCAAGACTACCTTGCGCGCAACGAGATGGGGCGGTTTGAATATCCGATCCTTGTGGCGCTGGCGGTGATCGGCATGATGTTCATGGTGTCGGCTGGCGATCTGATGCTGCTGTATCTCGGGTTGGAGCTGCAATCTTTGGCGCTTTACGTTGTCGCTGCCATGCGCCGCGATGATGCGAAATCGACCGAGGCCGGGTTGAAGTATTTCGTCCTCGGCTCGCTGTCCTCCGGTCTGCTGCTTTACGGCGCATCGCTGGTTTACGGCTATGCGGGCACGACGCTGTTCTCGGGCATTCTGACGACGCTCGCCGCGCCGCATATCGGGCTGGTGATTGGTCTTGTCTTCCTGATCGCGGGCATGG
>CAYLYV010000207.1:0-6569 GCA_964387655.1 uncultured Cypionkella sp.
AGGGCGAGGTGCGGATTTTCAAGGCGCTTTCGACGCCGAACGATCCCACCCTTGCGATCCGCAACGGCCTGAAGCTGATTGAGGAAGAAACCGGTATCTCGCCGCGTGACATCGTGTCGAATTCGGATCTTTGCATCAACGGCACCACAGTCGGGCTGAACGCGCTGATCACCCATAACGGGGCCAAGACCGGCCTGATCGCCACCAAGGGCCACGAAGACAGCATCGAAATCCGCCTTGGCCACAAAGAGGACGGCTATCGCTACGACCCCGAATATCCGCCCGCGACCATGCTGGTGCCGCGCTATCTGCGGCGCGGCATTTCCGAACGCGTGATCTCGACCGGCGCGGTCTACACGCCGCTGAACGAGGAAGAGGTGCGCGACGCTTGCCGCCACTTCATCGGCGAAGGTGTTGAATCCGTAGCGATTTCCTTTGTCTGGTCCGTGCTGCACACCGCGCATGAACTGCGCGCCGCCGAGATCGTGCGCGAGATGATGCCAAATGTGCGCCTGACGGTCGGCAGCACGCTCTATCCGCAGGTGCGCGAATATACCCGTACCTCGACCGCCATCGTGAACGCCTATCTGGCCCCGATCCTGCAACGGTATGTCGAGGCGGTAGATCGCTATTTCCAAAGCCTGGGAGCGCGCCATCCAGTACGCTACTTCCAGTCCAATGGTGGGCTGGCACTGGGCAATGTGGTGTCGGATCAGTCGGTTTATGCCATTAACTCCGGACCCGCTTCGGCCCCTCAGGCGGCGCTCTATATCGGCCAGCCGTGGGATATGAAGAACATCATCACCGTTGATATGGGCGGCACGTCCTTTGACATCACGCTGACCCGCGACGGGCGGGCGAATGTGTCGAAAAACATCGACTTCCTGCGCTACCGCATCGGAATTCCGATGATTCAGGTGGAAACACTGGGCGCTGGCGGTGGCTCGATCGGGTGGATCGACACCATGGGTCTGTTGCAAATGGGGCCGCAATCTGCGGGGTCTGATCCGGGGCCTGCCTGCTATGACCAAGGCGGTCAGAAGCCCACCACGACCGATGCCAACCTGATCCTTGGCTACCTGAGCCCCGATGGGCTGGTCGGTGGGCGTCTTCCGCTGAACGTGGAAAAGGCGCGGACGGCGATCAAGACCCATCTGGCCGATCCGCTGGGCCTGACGGTGGAACAGGCGGCCTTCGGCATGTTCACCATCGTCAACAACAACATGGTCAACGCCATCCGCCGCGTGTCGGTGGAGCGTGGCTATGACCCGCGTGACTTTGTGCTGAATTGTGCGGGCGGGGCTACGGGCGCGCATATCATCGCGCTGGCGCGGGAAATGGGCATCACCAAGGTGATGATTTCCAAATTGGCCTCGGGACTGTGCGCCTTTGGGCAAATCCTGTCGGATGTGAAATACAACTACATGGCCCCCGCGCCGGTGCGGCTGGAAGGGGCGGAGTCCGCTGCCCGCCTGGATACGCTGTTTGAGGGTCTTGAAGCCCGCGGGATGAAAGACCTGAAGGGGGACAACTTTACCGAAGACCGCATCTCGATCCGCCGAAGCCTGGACATGCGCTACGTCGGTCAGGTCCATGAATGCACCGTCGATGTCGAAGCCTTCGCCATCGACGAGGCCGCTTTGGAACGCCTGAAAGAAGCTTTCCACGCCCGTCACGAAGAGCTTTACACCTATTCCGAGCTGCAAAGCGCTGTCGAGGTGGTGAACGTCGAAAGCGCCATTTCAGGGGCGGTGGATCGTCCGACGCGTATGGTGATCGCGGCAGGTCACGGCGCGCATACCGGGCTCAAGGGCACCCGCCCGATGATCTTCAACGCCGAAGGTATCCCGCAAGACACGCCGGTTTATGACGGTGCGCTGCTCGGGGCTGGCGATGCGCTGGTCGGGCCTGCGGTCATTCAGGAAATCACCACGACATTGGTGATTGAACCGGGTTGGCGCGTCGAACTGCATGAAACCGGCGTCTATATCGTCACACTGTCGGCGGCGGCATAAGATGACCTTGGCGCTGGAAAACGTGGGGGTTGCCTTTGGCGGCTTTCAGGCCCTTGGCAGGGTGTCTTTGACGGTCCGCCAAGGGCAGGTCATGGGGCTGATTGGGCCAAATGGCGCGGGAAAAACCACTTGCGTCAATGTCCTGACCGGATTTCAGCGCCCGACTGAGGGACGTGTCAGTCTGGGCACGCGCGATGTGTCGCGCCTGTCAGCCCATGCGCTGCGCCGTCAGGGCGTGGCGCGGACCTTTCAGGCGGGGCGCCTGTTTACCGGCCTTGATGTGCTGGACAATCTCGCCGTCACCGGTGTCGGCCTTGGCCATTCGCGTCATCACGCCGAGGTCGAGGCGATTGCACTTCTGGACTGGATGGGCCTGACCGGCATGCAAAGCCGGTCTGCCGCAGTGCTGCCCTACACGGACGAACGCCGCGTGGCGATTGCCCGCGCGCTGATGGGCAAGCCGCAATTCCTGCTGCTGGACGAACCGGCCGCAGGCATGTCTGAACCCGAGGCGGCAGACCTTGCTGCCCTGATCGCCCGCATCGCCGCAGAGTTGGGGGTTGGAGTGCTGCTCATCGAACACAATGTCGGGCTGGTACTGTCGGTCTGCGCACATGTGGTCGTGCTGGATGGGGGCCGGGTGATCGAGGCGGGCGACCGCGCCACCATCCTGTCCAGCCGTGCCGTGCGCGAGGCCTATCTGGGTGCCGACCATTCGGAGGCTGCGTGATGTCAAAGCTGGGGATTTTCGATTTGTCGGTGCGCTATGGCAAGCTGACGGCCGTCAACAATATCTCTTTCACGGTTGCCGAGGGCGAAAGAGTTTTCATCTCGGGGCCGAACGGGGCAGGGAAATCCTCGCTTCTTGCGGCGATTGCTGGCGAAGTGCGCGCCGCACATGGCCGGATCGAGATGGATGGCGACATCCTGTCAGGCCGTGTTCCCGAAGCGATTGCGCGACGTGGTTTGTCAATGGTGCCGGAAGGGCGGCGGATTTTCCGCGCGCTGACGGTGCAGGAAAATCTGTTGGTAGGGGTCGGATTGCGCCGGGATAGAACGGCCGTGCCCGACGATCTGGAGGCGATTTACGCTGCCTTCCCGATCCTTGGCACCCGCCGCCATGCCAATGCCGGGGTCTTGTCGGGCGGGCAGCAGCAGATGCTGGCGATCGGCCGCGCGCTGATGACCAACCCCAAACTGATGCTGGTGGACGAGCCGTCCCTTGGTCTGGCCCCGCGCGTAGTGGACGAGGTTTATGAGCGCCTGTGCAGCCTTCAGGCGCAACGCGGCCTGACGCTGGTTATTGTCGAGCAAAGCTCGGCCCGAGCGGGGCGCGTGGGCGGGCGGATGCTGCTGCTTCGCGGGGGCAGGATCGTGGCCGACGGAGACGCCGCCAGTTTCGCCGCCAATGACCTGCTGAAAGAAGCCTATTTCGGGAAGGCCACACCATGACCCTGCAACTCCTGTTTGATGCGCTGTCGCTGGGGGGCATCTATGCGATTGCCGCGCTCGGCATCGCACTGATTTTCGGCGTGATGAAGCTGGTGAACTTTGCTCATGGCCAGTTCATCGCCTTTGCTGTCTTTGCGCTTATCGTGCCCTCCACCGATGCGGTGGCGGTGATGGGCCTGGGGGCGGCGCCTGCGTTTGTGCTGGTGCCCGCACTTTTGGCGGTGGGCGCGGGGTTGGCGGTGGCGTCGGAATATCTGGTGTTTCGCCCGCTGCGCAACGCCTCGCCTGTGGCACTGATGGTGGCAAGTTTCGCGCTAGGCGTGGTGATCCAGAATGTGCTGCTGGTGTTCTATGGCGGCAGGCCCAAGGCGATCAGCCTGTGGCCCGAGCTTGGCAAGCCGGTGCGCCTGCTTGGGGCCGAGGTACCGATGCTGCAGATCATCGTGATTTGCGCGGTTTTGCTGGTGCTGGCGCTGCTGGCCGTGATGCTGAAACGCAGTCGGATCGGGCTGGAGATGCGGGCGGCAGCCGAAGATTTCGGCATGGCGCGGCTTTTGGGGGTGAGGGCCAATGCGGTGATCGCCGGGGCCTTCGCATTGTCGGGGGCGCTCGCGGCGACGGTGGCCTTGGTGCTGGTGGCGCAAACCGGTGTGGCCGATGTGCGGATGGGCGGGCAGATCATGTTAATCGCCTTTATCGCCACCGTGGTCGGCGGCATGGGCAGCTTGCCCGGTGCGGTGGCGGCTGGTTTTGCAATTGGGGCCGCGTCTGTGGCCCTGCAAGGGGCCTTGCCGATCGAGGCGCGGCCTTTCCGCGATGCCTTCCTTTACGGGCTCGTCATTCTTGTTCTTCTTCTGCGTCCGCAGGGGCTTTTCGCCTCTGCCAGCGCCAAACCGAGGGTCTGACATGACCGAACATCAAGCCCGAAAACTTGCCAGCCTGACAACTCCGGTGCTGTTGATAGCGCTTCTGACCGCCTTTGTGCTGCTGATCGGGGCCTTTGGTGACCGCTCACTGGGCCGAATGGCCGCCGAGACGCTGATCCGCGTCACGTTGGTGGTGGGGTTCTGGATATTCGCCGGAAATTCGGGCGTCATCAGCTTTGGCCATGCGGCCTTTGCCTGTGTCGGGGCCTATGTTTCGGCCTGGGTGACGCTGAAGCCCGCGATGAAATCGCTGTTGCTGCCTAGTCTACCCGATTGGGTGGCGCAGGCGGAATGGCATGTGCTGCCGGCTGCGGTTGTGGCAGGGGCGGTAGCCGCACTGGTGGCGCTGCTGGCGGGGGCGGCCATATTGCGGCTGTCGGGCATTGCGGCCTCGATTGCCAGCTTTGCCTTTCTGGCGATGGTGAACACGATCTGGGCGAACTGGACACCGGTGACGGGGGGAACGTCGTCCGTCGTCGGTCTTGCGCGCTATGTCACCCCTTTGGTGGGGTTGGGCTGGGCGTCGGCTGCGATTGTGGTGGCGGCGATCTACGAGGCTTCGGCCTCGGGCCTTGCCCTGCGTGCCACCCGTGAGGACGAGGTTGCAGCCAGCGCCAGTGGCATCGACCGTTACCGCCACCGCTTGGCCGCCTTTACGGTTTCGGCGTTCTTCTGTGGTGTCGGTGGCGCCCTGATGGGCCATTTCATCGGCGTCATCAACGCCGATGGATTTTACCTGAGCCTGACCTTCCTGATGCTGGCGATGTTGGTTGTCGGCGGGATCGGCAGCCTTTCGGGCGCCGTGGTGGGGGTGCTTGTCGTCTCTATCGCCGTTGAAGGGCTGGTACGTCTGGAGAAGGGCGTCACGCTGGGTGCCACCCAGTTTGCGCTGCCCGCAGGAAGTCAGGAAATCCTGATCGGCCTTGCCATGATCCTTGTTCTGATTTTCCGCCCTGCCGGCCTTTTGGCAGGGCGCGACCTGATCTTGCCTGCCGCGTGGGTCCCGGGGCGGACAAAAACAACCAAATGACCCGAACAATCAACAGGAGAGAACCATGAAATACCTGACCCTTGGCGCGGCACTTGTCGCCGCGCTGGCCACGCCGGTGATGGCTGATGACATCACGGTCGGCTTTGCAGTTGCCAAGTCTGGCTGGATGGAGGCCTATGACACACCCGCTGCCACCGCCGCGAAAATCCGCATTGACGAGATCAACGCCGCAGGCGGCCTTTTGGGGCAGCAAATCAAGTGGATCGAAGCCGACACCCGCACCGACCGCGCCGAGGCCGCCAAGGCCGGGTTGGAAATGCTTGACCAAGGCGCGCAGATGATGGTGGTTACTTGCGATTACGACTTCGGCTCACCAGCCGCCCTTGTGGCCGAAGGCGAAGGCATGAACTCGTTCTTCCTTTGCGCCGAAGATGTGAAGGCGGGGATCCAGGGCGTTGGCCCGAATGCCTTCTCGTCCTCGGTCCTGGCGCCGGTTCAGGGTGCCACGATGGCCGAATGGTCCTACAAGCAGCGCGACGCCCGCAAGGCCTATGTGTTGGAGGATACCTTCATCGAATATAACAAGGGCATCTGCACCGGCTTTGACTGGATGTTCCCGCGTCTTGAAGGGGCGGAAATCGTCGGGCGGGACACGTTCAAGAATGACGACGCGTCCATTGCCAGCCAGATCACCCGGATCAAGGCATTGGCCACAGAACCCGATGTCATCATGCTGTGTTCTGCGATGCCCGGGGCCGCAGCCGCCGTCCGCCAGATCCGCGCGGCAGGGATCAACTCGCTGATCCTGAACGGATCTGCAGTTGATGGCAGCTATTGGCTGGATGCGACGCCTGATCTGTCCGGCTTTGTCGTGCCAGTGCAGGGTTCGATTTACGGCGACGACCCGCGCCCGGAAGTCGAGGCATTTAACGCGGCTTATGAAAAAGCCACTGGCGGGCGTCCTGCCAGCCAATACGCCTATCCTGGCTATGTGCTGATCGACCTGTGGGCAAAAGCGGTGGAACGTGCGGGTACTGTCGACGGTGCCGCTGTGACGGCGGAGTTGGAAAAGATGAAGGATGAACCGACCGCCTTTGGTCCGCGCAGCTTCTCGCCCGAACTGCACCACCAGAACACCGCGCTGATGCAGATCATCGAAATCACTGGCGGCAAGCCTGCCCGTGT
>CAYLYV010000208.1:0-6534 GCA_964387655.1 uncultured Cypionkella sp.
GTGTGGGCCCTCCGATTCTGGGGCCGGGGGGCCTGCGTTGTTGCCAGCCATTGGTGGGGGATTCCTGCTTTCAGCAGGACCCACCACGCGCCCCCCTTGGGGCTCAGGCTTGCTCGCCGCGCTCGATGCGCAGGTAGTGTTGCAGGCGGGGGTTGTCGGCGCTGCGCGACTGCGGGCGCTGGTGCAGGCTGCGCGGGGCGGTGGCGGGGGTGGCGCGCTCAAGACGCAGGAAGTGCTGCAGGCGTCCGCCATTGGATGCGGGGCGGTGATCGGCGAGGTGTTTGGTCATCGGGGCCTCCTGTTGCACTGTGGCTGTGGCTGAGTCTGGTGAGGGTAGCACGGATCGGCGAGAGGCTCTAGCGATTGGGCGGATCGGGTGCGAGGATTGGCCGATGGCGCGGGGCGGGGCGGACCCCACCCACCCCTGCCGATGCGCGATCCGCCCGGTTCTGAAAGCGCGCGAAGGGGGCGAGGGGGATGCCTCCGGCGGGGATATTTTTGCCAGTATGAAATCCGAGGGGCGGCGCGGACAATCGACGTGGGGTTTGATCCGGGAGCGTTTTGGCGGGCATGGATCGGCGCAAAAATCTGCTTGGCGGGGGTGAAAGCTGTGCTAGCCTTCGCGCAGTTTGACGGCAGATTTTCACGACCTTTCTTTGACCTTCGATTTGGAGCATTCTGATGATTACTTTGCGCATGGGCAGCCATGATCCGCATGTTCGCTACCTGCAACGGCTGCTGAACCATTTCCTCAACACCGATCGCGGCTTGCCTGCGCTGGATGAGGATTCGGTGTTTGGCAGCAAAACCGATGCGGCGCTGCGGCGGTTTCAGGCGCGCTATACCGGGCCGGTCGGGCGGTTGGTGCAGGATGGCGTGGCGGGGCCGATGAGTTGGCGCGCGCTGGGGCTGAATATGGAGATTTCGCATCCCCTGCCGCGGATCGGGCAGAACACCGGCATGACCTGTTGGGTGGTGGCGGGGGGGCTGGCCTCAGGCCGGATGACCAGTGCCATTCCGGGGCAGGCGCAGTTTGATCCGGCTGATATTCCGAATGGCGGCGGTCTGGGGCCAAGCCGCGCCAATCTGGACCTTTATGCGCAGTCTTTGGGGATGCGGTTGCTGGGCAATGTGCCGCGCAATCTGGATGCTTTGGCACCGCATCTGTATCGCGGGCCGATCATTCTGGTGGGGGATTGGATCACTGGCGGCAAGCATGCCGTGGTCGGCAGCGGTTTGTTCTCGGCGGGGGAACCCTATCGGCAGATGCTGCGGGTGAACAATTCGCTGCCGCAGGGGGTGGGGAGTATTGAGCTGACCGCCTATCCGCTGATGGAGCTGCAGGGGGTCGGCTATGATCCCTATGCGGTGATCGTGCGCTAGGCTTTCGGCGGCGATCAGGGGGCTTCGGCAGGATCGCTGCCGGGGCCGAAGCGGCGCGGTAGGGCGGGGGCATCGGCGGTTGTGCTGGAGCCGAACAGGCCTTGCGCAGTGGTGGAGACTTTGTCCCATGTCAGATCAGATTGCAGGATTGTGGCGGTGACGCACAAGCCGGGCAGGATCAGCACCGACAGGTTCAAGAGGATGCCGAACGGCTGTTTGCGGGTTTTGTGGCGCAGGCGGTGTTGCGCGATCTTTGCCCCGACCCAGCCACCCAACGTGGCGAGGATCAGCAAGCTACGCTCGGGGATGCGGCTTTGCGCGTTGATGGCGCGGGATTTGTCCACGGCGAAGGCGGTATAGGCGAGGGCGTTGGCCAAGAGGAGATAGCCTGCGAGACAGAGGGCTGCGAAGCCGGGGGTGATGAGGTTTGTGATCATGCGCCGGGTGTAGCGGGGGATCGTGGCAGGAATTCGGCGATCTGGGGCCGAAATCCTGCCAGTGGCGTTAAAGCGGATCGCGGCGCAGCGGGGTGGTGGAGCAATGCAACCCGCCGCCGTTTTGTGCAGGGCGGCGCAAGGGAGGATCGTCCAAGTGACACCATGGGCGGCGAGTCGGTCTGGGGTGCGGTTGCTGGCACCTTCGGGCATCAAGAGTTTACCCGGCGCGATGGCGAGGGAGTTGTTGATCCATGGGCATCGGCGGGGTCGATCTCGATATAGCGGATGCCACGGCATGCGGTTGGGGTCAGACGGCGGAGAAGCCACCATCGACGAACAGTTGCGTGCCGGTGACGAATTCGGCGTCGTCCGAGGCGAGGTAGAGCGCGGCGCGGGCGATGTCTTCGGGTTGGCCGAAGCGGCCCTGCGCGGCTTTGATCGCGGATTCTGACGCGTCAACGCCCAGCGCGGTGAGTTCTTGGACTTCGCGCAAGCCATGCGGGGTTTCGATGAAACCGGGACAGACGGCGTTACAGCGGATGCCTTTGTCGCGAAACTCGACCGCGATGGCGCGGGCGAACATGTGGCAGGCACCTTTGGTGGCGTCGTAGAGCACCTCCATCGGGGTGGCGTAGACGGCGGAAATCGACGAGGTGCAGACGATGCTGCCCTTGCCCTGTTCCAGCATCATCGGCAGGACGGCGCGGGTCATCAGATACATCGACTTGACGTTCACATCGAACAGCATGTCCCAATCCGTCTCCTCGGTTTCGAGGAAGGGTTTGATGACGATGGTGCCAGCGTGGTTGAACAGCACGTTGACCGGGCCCAGTTGGGCCTTGACGGTGGCGACGGCGGCTTCGACTTGGGATTTTTGGCTGACATCGGCGGTGGCGAAACAGGCGCGGTGGCCTTGTTGCACGAGGTCAAAGGCGAGGGCCTGACCTGCATCCACATTGCGGTCGATGATGCCAACCGCAGCGCCTTCAGCGGCGAACAGGCGGGCGGCGGCAGCGCCGATGCCGGTCGCCCCGCCCGAGATGATAGCCACTTTGCCTTTTAGCCGATCCATGGAAAGCCCCCTGCCCTGTTGGCCGCAGCCTAGCAGGGCAAGGGGCGCTGGCAAGTGGTCAGACCACCGTGGTGGTGACTTCGATATTGCCCTTGGTGGCGTTGGAATAGGGGCAGATGAAATGGCCACGCTCGGCGATTTTCTCGGCCACGGCGCGATCAACGCCCGGCATCGACACCTTCAACGCGACTTGCAGGCCAAAACCGCCCTCGGCGCGCGGGCCAATACCGACCGTCGCGGTCACTGAAGCATCTGGCGGCACCGTGCCGAGCTTTTCATTGCCCGCGACAAACCGCATCGCACCCAGATAACAACCAGCATAGCCGACGGCGAACAACTGTTCGGGGTTATTGCCTTGACCATCGCCGCCCATTTCTTTCGGCACGGCCAAGGTCACAGCCAAGGCACCGTCGGTGGTGGCGGATTTTCCATTGCGGCCGCCGCCGGTTGCGGTGGCTTCGGCGGAATAGACGATTTTCGTTGGCATTATGTATCCTTTGCGATTATATCGTGTGCGATTCAATTAACCCGAGTCGGCGGCTGCGTCAACCCCTCAGGTGAGCGCGCCTTGGCTTAGCGCACCTTCGACAATGCTTTTGTGTCGATCCGGTTCCCGCGCAGCTTGCGATTTAATCGCGCGCGATATACTTTACGGCAAAGGAGCCCGCCGATGGACACCAAACCCGCCCTGCCGATCGCCGAAATGATCTGCTTCTCGCTGTATTCGGCGACCCATGCGATGCAGCACGCCTACAAACCGCTGTTGGAGGCTTTGGGGCTGACCTATCCGCAATATCTGGCGCTGGTGGCTTTGTGGGGCGAGGATGGCCAGACGGTTGGCCAGCTGGGGCAAGCGTTGCAGTTGGAGAGCAACACGCTGACCCCGTTGCTGAAACGGCTGGAGGTGCAGGGGCTGCTGGCACGGGCGCGGGATACCAAGGATGAGCGGCAGGTGCGGGTGTCTTTGACCGAAGCCGGGCGGGATATGCAGGCGCGGGCGGCTGGGATACCGGGGTGTATCTTGGAGAAATCCGGGATGAGTTTAGCCTCACTGACCGCGTTGCGCGATCAGGTGAATGTGCTGCGGGATCAGTTGCGGGCGTAACGCGAAATGACAGCCGTTTCCGGCTGCCAGAGTTGATTAGCCCTTCCCGCGGATCAAGGGGCGGTCTGCGCAGGCGGCGTGGTCGTCGTGCTGTCGTTGGGATTGGCTGGCTCGGTGACGCTGCCTTGTGGGGCTGGATCAGCCTCTATCACGCTTTGCGGAGCGGTAGGATCGGAATTTGGCGTAGGAGTGATCATCTCCACCGGGGCGGTGGAGGGCACCGTTTCAACAGCGTCCTGCGGCGCGGGCGGATCGGATTGCGCGGATTCTTCAAACAGCCAGTAGACGATCAACAGCACACCAAACAGCACGGCCAGCGCCATGCCAATCAGCGGGCCACGGTGGCGGCGCGCCTGTTTGTCGATGTTTGTGTTTGGAGCGGACATCGGGTTTCCCTTCTGATGAACCTTTACAGAAGGGTAACGTGGCAGCGGGCGGATCGTTCCCAAACTTCAGAAATGGGGGTTTCACACCCCCACGCGGGTTTGTGCCAAACCCGCTTCCCCCGTGGAATATTTGCGCGCAGAGGATGATAATTTTAGTCAAATTTGAAGGACCGGAGGCTGGGGCATCCGGTCCTTCAATGTTTAAGTATCTTAATTGCCCAAGATCGTCGGCAGGCGAAGCCCCTGCTCTTTCGCGCAATCAACGGCGATCTCGTAGCCCGCATCAGCGTGACGCCAGACGCCGGACGCCGGGTCATTCCACAGCACGCGCTCAAGCCGTTTCGCGGCATCATCGGTGCCATCCGCCACGATCACCACGCCGGAATGTTGCGAAAAGCCCATGCCGACGCCGCCGCCGTGGTGCAGGGAAACCCAAGTGGCCCCGGAGGCGGTGTTGACGAGGGCGTTCAGCAGCGGCCAGTCGGAGACGGCATCCGAGCCATCCATCATGCTTTCCGTCTCGCGGTTGGGCGAGGCGACGGAGCCTGAGTCGAGGTGGTCGCGGCCAATGACGATGGGGGCCTTGAGTTCGCCGTTCTTCACCATCTCGTTGAACATCAGGCCGGCCCGGTGACGATCACCCAGCCCGATCCAGCAGATGCGGGCGGGCAGGCCCTGGAAGGCGATGCGGTCGGCGGCCATATCCAGCCAGCGGTGCAGGTGGTCGTTTTCCGGGAACAGTTTCTTCATCGCGGCGTCGGTTTTGTAGATGTCTTCTGGGTCGCCGGACAGGGCCACCCAGCGGAACGGGCCGATGCCTTTGCAGAACAAGGGGCGGATGTAGGCGGGGACGAAACCGGGGAAGGCGAAGGCGTTGTCGAGGCCTTCTTCAAGGGCGACTTGCCGGATGTTGTTGCCATAATCCAAGGTCGGCACGCCTGCGTTCCAGAAATCAACCATCGCCGCGACATGGGTCCGCATCGAAGCGCGGGCGGCTTTTTGCACCGCTGCCGGGTCGGATTCTTGTTTCGCGCGCCATTCGGCGACGGTCCAGCCCTGCGGCAGGTAGCCGTGCAGCGGGTCGTGGGCCGAGGTCTGGTCGGTGACGATATCGGCGCGCGGACCGCCCGCTTTCATCCGCTTGACCAGTTCGGGGAAGATGTCGGCGGCGTTGCCCAGAAGGCCGACGGATTTCGCCTCTCCGGCAGCGGTCCATTCGGCGATCATCGCCAAGGCTTCGTCCAGCGTATGCGCTTTGGCGTCGACGTAGCGGGTGCGCAGGCGGAAGTCGATGCGGGTCTCGTCACACTCAACCGCCAAGCAGCAGGCCCCGGCCATCACGGCGGCGAGGGGTTGCGCGCCGCCCATACCACCCAGACCGCCGGTGAGAATCCATTTGCCTTTGAGGGAGCCGCCGTAGTGCTGGCGACCTGCTTCGGCGAAGGTTTCATAGGTGCCTTGCACGATGCCTTGGGTGCCGATGTAGATCCACGATCCTGCGGTCATCTGGCCGTACATCATCAGGCCCTTTTTATCGAGGGCGTTGAAATGGTCCCACGTCGCCCAATGCGGCACGAGGTTGGAGTTGGCGATCAGCACGCGGGGGGCGTCTTTGTGGGTGCGGACTACGGCGACGGGGCGGCCGGATTGCACCACCAAAGTCTCATCATCTTCCAGCGTTTTCAGGGTGGCGACGATGCGGTCGAAATCGCCCCAAGTGCGGGTGGCGCGGCCGATGCCGCCGTAGACCACCAGTTCATGCGGGTTTTCGGCCACATCGGGATGCAGGTTGTTCATCAGCATCCGCATCGCGGCTTCGGTCTGCCAGCTTTTCGCGGTGATCTCGGTGCCGGTGGCGGGGTAGATGTCGCGCATATTGTGGCGGGAGTTGTCGAGCGGTTTGTTCATTTGGGGCCTCGCGTTACAAGGTGGGAAGGGTGAGGGCGGAGGCTTGGGCCAAGGCTCCGGTAGCGATCAGATCGGCGGCGGCGGCAAGGTCGGGGGCCATGTAGCGGTCATCTACCATGGTGTCGACTTCGGTGCGCAGACGGGCGACGACGGCTTGCAGCGGGTAGAGGTTTGCCGGGGCACGCGGAAATCGACGCCTTGGGAGGCGCAGATCGACCGGCGCGCCAGGATTGCGTTGAGGGG
>CAYLYV010000209.1:0-6422 GCA_964387655.1 uncultured Cypionkella sp.
CCCGCCGGGGGGCTGGGCGGCCAGTGGCGGATGCCGCCGGCGGGGATATTTGAGCAGGGAGGATGACAAAGACGCAGCGACCAAAACCCGGGCGGGCGAGGCCACCCTAGCGGAACGCCACTTCCTTGGCTGCGGCGGGCTCGGGCGCAAGGCGTGGTTTTCCCTATCCGTCGCCGCAGATTTCGGGCATCACCAGAGAAAAAGCGAGGGCCACATGTCTGCCAATATGACGACGATTGCCGGGCGCACACCTCGGTTGGCGGTTTTGATCGACGCCGATAACGTGCCTGCGCGCCATGCGGTGGCGATTTTGGATGAGATTGCCAGCTTTGGCGACCCTTCGCTGCGCCGGGTCTATGGCGATTGGTCGTCTCAAGCCCTGACTCAGTGGAAGGAAGCCGCGCGCGATCTGGGGCTGGTGATGCATCAGCAGTCGGCCAATACCAAGGGCAAGAATGCCAGCGATATTGGGCTGGTGATCGACGCGATGGATATTCTGCACGCCGGCAAGGTGGATGGTTTTGTGCTGGTGTCGTCGGACAGCGATTTCACCCGGCTGGCGTCACGGATCCGCGAGGATGGCTTGCAGGTGATCGGGATAGGCGAGTCTAAGACGCCGGATTCCCTGCGGAAAGTCTGTAACCGCTTTGTGTTCATTGAGAATATCATCAGCGGGGCAGAGGTGGTGGAGGCAAAGCCCGGCAAGCCGGATGCGGCGCGCGAGCCTGCGGCGGCGGGCAAACAATCGGCGGCGCAGGCTATACCGTTGATCAGCGATGCGATGAAAAAGATCGACCCGGATCAGGATGATTATTCCTTGGGGCAGTTGGGGCAGGTGATCACCCAGCTGCATCCCGATTTCGACCCGCGCTCTTATGGCTCGGCCAAGCTTTCCGACCTGCTGCGCAAGACCGGGCGGTTCGAGGTGTTTCAGGGGCTGAACAACGCGATGAAGGTGCGCGATAAGGCTTAAGTGCTGCGTCGCCCCGGACTTGATCCGGGGCCTCCTGTGTTGCGCTTTACAGGTCGAGGCCCCGGCCTGCGCCGGGGCGGCGTGGAGATGGCCTAGTCGGCGATTTCCACCGTCGCCCAAGTCTCAAAGCAGACGCCATTCGCCAGCGCCATGATGCCAATGGTCGCGCGGCCGCCGAGGCCGATGTCGCGGCCAAACACCTCGACGAACAGGTCGGACATGCCGGAGGAGACTTTGTGGACATCCTCATACTCCGGGGTGCAGACCACGAAGTTCAGCGTGCGGACGATGGATTTTACGCGGTCCAGTGACCCCACCGCCTGCCGGATACCGCCCAGCACATTCAGCCCGGTCTGGCGAGCGGCAGCGTAGCCTTGTTCGGTGGTAAGATTCTGGCCCAAGCGGCCCTTGTGGGTGATCTGGGTGCCGATTTGGGCGACATGACCCGACAGGAACAGCAGCGATCCGATGCGGTGATAGGGCTTCATCGTGCCGTAATCGGCCCCGTAATAGCCCATCTTGTCGAAATCGGGTAAATCAAGCCCCATGTGCAGGGCCATGGCTTCGGGTTGCATCTTAGCCTCCGATCAGTTTGCAGGTGATGTCTTGGGTCGATTTGGACAACGCATCGCTGGGGCCATCGACGATGCCGCAATCCAAGAGGTTATTCTCATCGGTGATCCGGGCCGAATAGACGTTCACATTGACCATAGGTGCCGTCACATTGCCCACGGGCGCGCCGCCGAGATTACGACCGATGTAGACGGTTTGCGCGACGGGCCAGATCGTGGTCTGCTCATCCCCAAGATATAGCTGGTCCATCTCGTTCAGCGGCAACACGTTGCCGGGGGCGGGGTCGCCGTAGAAATAGCTGGAGACGATGACCATCTCGCCCGCCTCTTGCAGCTTGGTGGCAGAGGCTGTGTCGAAGCTGATGTGCAGGGTGATCGCGGTTTCTTGCGCCATCGCCGGGGTGGCCAGCAGGGCGGTCAGGATCAGGGCTTTCATCGCAAGGCTCCGGCGGGGTTCTCGGAAACTATTGCGATGAGGTTTGGGTTTGGCAAGGCTTTAGGCCGGGTCAACCTGTAGCCAGACACCGCCTTCGGGGCGCAGGGTGAGAATCATCACCGGTTTGGGGTCGCGTCCTGGGATGCGGCTGAATTTGAAGCGAGCAAGCAGGGTGGCGAGGATGATCACCGCCTCTTGCAGCGCGAAACTGGCACCGATGCAGATGCGCGGGCCGTCGCCGAAGGGCAGGTAGGCGAAGCGGTCTATCGCGCGGGGATCGGCGAAGCGGGCGGGGTTGAAGGCGTCGGGGTCTTTCCAAAGCGCATGATGGCGGTGCAGGGCGTAGATTGGCAGGATCACCGTATCGCCTTTGCGGACCTCGCGGCCCAGCAGGGTGTCGGTGGTTTGGGCGGTGCGCGACAGGAAGGCGGCGGGGGGATACATCCGCAGGGCCTCATCCACAATGCGGCGGGTGAAGGGGAGGCTTGCGATGTCAGCCACCGTGGCGGCGCGGGTGCCCAATGCGGCTTGCGCCTCGGCGCGGGCTTCGGCCTGGATCTCGGGGGCGAAGGCGCAGAGGTAGAGCGCCCAGGACAGGGTGAGGGCGGTGGTCTCATGCCCCGCGACGATAAAGGTCAGCAGGTTATCGCGCAACTCCGCCGTGGACATCTGGCGCTGGCTGGTGGGGTCTTCGGCTTTCAGAAGCAGATCGAGCAGGTCTGGCGTGGGTTTCGCGCCATCCGCGCGGCGCTGGTCGATGGCGGCATCGGCCACCCGTTTCATGTCGCGGATGCCTTTGGTTGCCACCATGCGACCGGGGCGGGGCACCCATGCCGGGGCACCGAGGATATCGAGCAGCGAGATTTTGGCGGTCTGGCCGATATAGGTTTCAATCGCCTTGTGGACGGCGGCACGGTCGAACCCCGCGCCGCCCGAGAAGGTCACGTCTGAGATCACCTCAAAGGTCGCCGTGACCATTTCGGCGAACATATCCGTGCTGCGTCCCAGATGGGCGGCAATGCGGGCGGCAGAGCGTTCGGCGGCATGGGTCATCACCGGGGCCAAAGCGGCGACATTGCGGTGGGTGAACACCGGGGCTGCGGCGCGGCGCTGCCACATCCAATGCTCGCCTTCCGCCACGAACAAGCTGTCGCCGATGGCGGGGCCGAGGATCAGTTTGGTGACGAGCGATTTCGGGTAATCGTTGACGCGGTCGCGCAGGATATGACGCAGAGCGTCCGGGTCCATCACCATATGCCAGCGCTTTCCGGTGGTGCCAGACAGGATCGGTGCATGGGTGGCGGCTTCGGGGATCAGCAGCAGCACATTCTGCCGGGCGGCTTTCAGCGAGCCCATAATGCCAAGCGGCGTGCTGTGCAGGGGGACGCGGACGGGATGGGGCATAGGGTACTCCTTTGCAGTGAAGATAGGCCGGGGCTGGCCTGCGGCAAAGATGACATTCCGGCGCATGATATAACGGCGCACAAATCGGAATTTGCCAGGATAGGGGGTGTCTGCCAGATTGCTGTCTTAGACAGATCGGGCGAGCGGGGACGTGATGCAGATAGAGATGCAGATAGACCGGATTGCAGCCTTTGCTTTCGGTGATCAGGGCGGAAACCCGGCGGGGGTGGTGATTGGCGATGCCTTGCCTGCCCGCGCCGAGATGCAGCGGGTGGCACGCGAGGTGGGATATTCGGAAACCGCCTTTGCCGCGCGGGAGGGCGACCTGTGGCAGGTGCGCTATTTCGCGCCGGAATCCGAAGTGCCGTTCTGTGGTCATGCCACCATTGCGCTGGGCTGTGCCTTGGGGCAGCGCTTCGGGCCGGGGCGCTATGATTTGCAACTGTCGCAGGCGCGGATTTCGGTGGAGGCCGAATTGACGCCGGACGGCTGGCAGGCGGTGCTGACCTCACCACCAACATGGTCCAAGCCGCTGGCCTCGGCCTTGCAGGCCGATCTGCTGCGGCAGTTTGGGCTGACCGAAGCTGACCTCGATCCTGACTTAAAGCCGCATCTGGCCCATGCGGGGGCCACTCATGCCGTACTGGCGCTGCACAGCCGCGCGACTCTTGCGGCGATGCGCTATGACTTCGCGCCGATGCTGGCCCTGATGCAGCGCGAGGGCCTGACCACCATCAGCCTGATCTACCGCGCAGATGCCGACACCTTCTTCGCTCGCAATGTTTTCGCGGTGGGCGGCGTGGTGGAAGACCCCGCCACCGGGGCAGCCGCTGCCGCCTTGGGCGGCTTGCTGGTCGATCTGGGCCGGGGCGCGGGCAGCTTCACCATCCGGCAGGGTGAGGATATGGGCGCGCCCTCGCTGCTTCACGTCAGCGTGACCGGACAAAAGGGCGATGGCGTGCGGGTGGGCGGTGCGGCACGCGATATCCGCCACGGTGGCAGCGCGCCTGCTTCGGTTTGGATCTCGGGAGCGAAGGCGCAGAGATAAGGCGCTCAGAGTAGGGGGAGGGCGGTGGTCTGATGCCCCGCAACGTTGAAGGTGAGCAGGTTTAGGTACTGCGGTGGCGCTGCAATGATTGCAGGGAAGCAGATCAAGTTTTCGCGTCACGCACCCAGTCTGCGACCCGCCAATCCCAGCCAATCTGCCGCGAGCGACGGGGGCGCAGGTACGCCCAGTTCAGCAATCCTGCTGGCACGCCCAGCAGGATCCCGATCACACCCGCCCATACGAATGTTGCCAGCGATACAAAGCCCAGTGACAGCCCCACGATCAAGACGACCCCGGCCGTGCAGGCCACCCAAAGATGGACCAAGATCAAGCGCAGATACGGGAACATCTCATCCTCCATCCCATTACGCAAACGTATCGTCTGCCCTTTGGCAACGTCTTCGCGAGACAACGGTTCCCCGTCACTGCGCTTGCGGTTGCTTTGCGCACAAAGCCCCGCTATCCCAAAAAGCAATGCTATATGCCCCAAAGGGAATCGTTCATGCGTGTGCTTCGTTTGCTTGCTTTTGGGTTGGGTCTGAGCGCTCTGGCGGCTTGCCAGACCAATGACCTGCAAGAACCGCCGGTGCCTTTGGGCGATTTCCGGCTTGGCCTGAACATTGCCGTCGCCGATAACGTACAAAAAGTGCCGATCTCGCGCGATGCCAGCAAGGAAGATTGGGAAGCGGCGATCAAGAAGGCGGTGGATGACCGCTTTGGCCGTTACGAGGGCGACAAGCTGTACAACATCGGCATTTCCATCGACGGCTACGCGCTGGCCCCTCCGGGTGTGCCCTTGGTGCTGAAGCCGAAATCGGTGCTGGTGGTGACCGCCAATATCTGGGACGACGCGGCGCGCAAAAAGCTGAACCCTGAAGGCAAGCAGCTGACGATCTTTGAGCATATGTCGGCGGAAACCGTCATCGGCTCGGGCGTGACGCAGAACAAGAAAAAACAGATGGAGATTCTGTCCTATAACGCCGCGAAATCGGTCGAGAAATGGCTGCTGGACAATCCTGAATGGTTTGGCCTGCCGCCAAAGGGCAAGGCCGCCGCGACCCCGGCTGCTGTGACGCCTGCGGTGGTCACTCCGGCGGTGACAACGCCTGCTGTGACACCTCCGGCGACCAAGGTTAAGCCTGCGCCTGCCAAACCGACGCCGGCTAAACCGGTGCTGATCTTGCCGGTGCCGAGCAAAACCGTTCCCAAAACAGGAACCCCATAATCATGCGCCTTGCTCTTGCCCTGCTGAGTGTGTTGGCCCTGCTGGGCTGTGTGACGCCGCATATGCTGGAGGATCAGGCGGCGGCCAATCTTGTCGTGCGCAAGGTCACGGTGGATACCTCGGCGATCACCGGGGTGGCCGGGCGCAAGTCGGCGTTTGACGTGCCGCCGGCACAGATCAATGCTGATCTGACGCAGGCCCTGCAGCGCAAGTTGCGGCCGACGCCACAGGGCAATGCCGATGTGACGGTGCGGGTGACAGAGGTGCGGCTGATGTCGCGGGTGCAGGAAATGATGCTGGGCGGGGCGAGCTATGTGAAGGGCACGCTCATCGTGACCGATGCCGCGACGGGTCAGCAGATCGTGGCACCGACGGCAGTTATTGCCACGTCGCAACGGGTCCGTGTTGGCGGGCCGATTGGGGCTGCGGTGGCCCCGAGTGCCGAGAACGATTATCACGAGACGATTGAGGGCTTTGCGCAAAACGTGCTGGTGCGCCTGTCGCCGCGCAACAACGCCGTCGTCGCCGCCGACAGCCCCGCCATAAAAGCGGGTCGCATCAAAGTCGCCCCTTAGGTTTCGCGCCAAGTCAGGCCCGGATCTGGGCGTGCCGCGTGCCCGGCCCCTTGATTTTCCTCCGCCAGACGGTTAAGTGCCCGCCCGTGTAGATTGGGCCTGCTTCCGGGCCCGCAAAGATAGGGCGCCCCGACCATGGCAAAGGCAAAGTTTGAACGGAACAAACCGCACGTCAACATCGGCACGATT
>CAYLYV010000210.1:0-6309 GCA_964387655.1 uncultured Cypionkella sp.
CCCTCGCCGGACATGATCAAGTGCTCGGACGGAAGCCATACCGTGCCGGCCGGCCCGAGGAGCCCGACGGCGCATTGGCGATCGGGAACGTTAGGTCGCCGAAGGCGAAACCGGAGGATTCGATGCGGCCTTCCAGAACGTTCATGGAAGGCGAGCCGATGAAGCCGGCAACGAACAAATTGGCCGGCCGGTCATAAAGCTCGAGCGGTGCGCCGACCTGTTCGATGATGCCACCATGCATGACGACGATCTTGTCTGCCATGGTCATCGCTTCGATCTGGTCATGGGTGACGTAAATCGTCGTGGTTTTCAGGGTATGGTGCAGGTTTTTGATCTGCGCGCGGGTGGATACCCGCAGTTTGGCGTCAAGGTTGGACAACGGCTCGTCCATCAGAAACGCATTGGGTTCGCGCACAATCGCGCGGGCGAGGGCCACGCGCTGGCGCTGCCCGCCCGACAAAGCCGCAGGGCGGCGATCCAGCAGTGGCCCCAGTTCCACCATCTCAGCCGCGCGCATCACCCGCGCATCATGTTGATCTTTTGGCACATTGCGCACCCGCAAAGGGAAGCGGATGTTTTCATAAACCGTCAGGTTCGGGTAAAGCCCGTAGCTTTGAAACACCATCGAAATATCGCGGTCTTTCGGCTCCATCCCGTTGACCATGCGGTCGCCGATCCAGATCTCGCCACTGCTGGGCTCCTCTAACCCCGCGATCATCCGCATGGTGGTGGTCTTGCCGCAGCCCGACGGCCCCAGCAGCACCAGAAATTCGGCATCCGCAATCTCTAGGCTAAAGTTATCCACGCCGACATAAGAGCCCCAGCGTTTGCAGACGTTCACAAGGCGAATTTGCGCCATGATTTACCCTTTCACAGCGCCGGCGGTCAGGCCGGAGACGATTTGGCGTTGGAAGAACAGCACAAGCACGAACAACGGCACGGTGGCCGAGACCACGGCGGCGACGGCATACATCACATTGCCCTCGTTCTGGATGGAGCCGAGAAAGCTGGCGATTTTCGGGATCATGGTTTGGTTGTCTTGGCTTAACAGCATCGAGGTGACGGCGAAGTCGTTGTAGGCCAAAAGAAAGCTGAACAGCCCGGTTGTGACGACGCCGGGCCACATAACGGGCATGATCACCATGCGAAACGCCTGAAATCGGGTGCAGCCATCAACCAGCGCACTTTCGTCCAGATCTTTGGGGATCGACAGGAAAAAGCTGTGCAGCATCCACAGGGTAAACGGCTGGTTGATCGCCACCAGCACGATGATCGTGGTCGGCAGCACACCCCAGATGTTCAACTGAAAGAACGGCAGCAAGTAACCTGACACCAGCGTGATATGCGGCATGGCGCGGAACACCAAGGCCGCAATCAGGATCCAGAACGCATAGCGCTGACCTGACCGCGCCAAGGCATAGCCGCCCAACGTGCCGACGAACAATGAGATGCAGGTGACGCAGACTGTGACGATCATCGTGTTGATCACCGGCTTCCAGAATTCATTCTTGATCCAAGCGCCCTCATATCCGGCCAGTGTAAAGCTGCCTCCGGTTTGGGCTTGGGTGCGGGTGCCTTCAATGGCAAACCACCAGCTTTCGCGCGAGAAAAAGTCAGCCTCAACCTTAAAGCTGCCCCAGACTGTCCAGGCAAACGGGAACAGGGCGGCAATCAGCCAAAGCAGCAGAAATCCGGTCGTCAAACTGCGCAAACCCAACGGGCGACGGTCAATCATCTCATACCACCTTGCGGTTAAAATCGCGCCATGTCCGCAGCAAGACCGGGGCCAGCAGGATCAGCACGCCGATAATGGTGATCACCGAAGTCGCCCCCGCTGATCCGAACTGCGCCGCATCCTGACTGACCAGATCATTGTAAACCAACCAAGACAGCGAGGTCGCATTGGCCTCGGCCGAAAAGCCCACGATCGGCTCGAACACCCGGAAATTGTCCATCAACTGCACCAGAGCCACAAAGGTCGCCAGCGGCATCAGATGCGGGATAATCACGAAGCGCACCGCTTGCCAGCGGGTTGCACCGTCCATCTTTGCGCTTTCCAGCGTGTCCTGCGGCACCGTTTGCAGGCCTGCATAGAACACCACAAAGGAAAACGGCCCGTTGGTCCAGATGCCATAGGTTAGCAGCACCGCCCAAGTGAGTATCGGCGAGGCGCGCAAAGACAGCGTCGGGTCGCCCGTCAGATGCTGCAATCCCGCGCCCAGAATCCCCGCCGGATTGAACATCCACGACAAGATCAGCGACCCCACCAGCGGTGTGATGATCATCGGCAGCAATGAGATAAAAATCGTCGGCCCGCGGAGCAGTTTCGGGATGGTGTTCACCGCCAAGGCCACCGCAAAGCCCAAAGCCATCGCCAAGGGCGTGACCACAAAGCAATAGGCCAGCGTGAAGGCCAAGGCCCGGTAAAACGGCAAATTCATCATCCGGCTGGCGATATCGCCGAAGCCTTTGTTATCGCTGAAAATTGCGCCAACCTCGGCCACGGCCAGATGGTTGCGGTTCAGATAGTTGGAAAATCCGGCAAACTTGCCCATTGGCGCATCGGCGCGCAGCTTGGCCATCGCCTCGGTATCAACTTTGGTTTCCGCTTGGCACCCGAACGGGCCGCAGCTTTCCACTGTGGTCAGGATCGCATCATGCTCGACATAAAACGACTGCACCAGCACCGAGACAATCGGCAGCGTGATGAACAGCACCATCGCCAGCAGAGACGGAAAGATGAAGGCAAGGAAGGCGCGGTGCGGCATGGCGGGATCCGATCAAAAAATCAGGCTGCAAGGCGGGGGAACCGCCTTGCAGCCTTGGACTGAGGCTTACTTCAGAAAGCCGCCCTCTTTCGCCGCCGTGTCATAAGCTGATTTCACATCGGCCAGCGCTTGGTCAGCGTCTTCTTTGCCGGCGATGAAATCGGCGAGTTCGGTTTGAAGCGCCGTGTGCAACAGGCCCATGTAGGGCTGCATCGGATAGGGTTTAGCCCCCCCCTTGGCATTGCCGATCACGCCCACAGCCGTCGGGCCGGGTTCGTAGCCTGCGACCAACCATGTTGCGACCCCGGGATGTGCCGCCACGGTTTCCGGGCTGATGCCATGCACCATGGCTTGGAAAGAAGCCGCAGCATCCTCGTCCGAAATATTGGTCGCGATGGTAAAGCCATCCCACCACAATGCCGCCGCCGGAATGGTGCCGCCGTTGATCGTCGGTGCTGCTGCAAAGCCGGTGCCAGCCGCGACTTCGGCATTCGCCGTTGCCGGATCCACCGCCGCAGCGGCCAAAGACCCCCACTGCACCATCAGCGCCACTTTGCCGGCATCCCACACCTTGTTCAACTCGGTCGCGTCGTAGGTCAGATAATCGGGGTTCATAAACGCCGTCATCGCCCGCATGGTTTCCAGCACCTTGCGGCCATTGTCGTTGTCAATCGCCAGCTCAGCCGAGCCGTCAGCGAAGAAATTGCCCCCAGCGCCGAGATACATGTTGACGAATTCTGCTGCCAGATCCCAGCCGGGCTTGTCTGACGCCGCCAGCGGGTATTCCATCAAACCTTTGTCTTTGATCGCCTGCGCCGCTGCCAGCATATCTTCATAGCTGGCAGGCACAGCCACACCCGCTTTGTCCAAAATATCCTTGCGGTAGAACAGATGCTGACCGTTGCCCATGAAGGCAATCGCCATCACCTTGCCGTCAATCTTGATCAGTTGGTTTGGCTGCAAGCTTGCGCCGTATTCTGCCACCAAATCATCCAGCGGCCGGATCAAGCCATCGTTCAGCAGTGGCACGATCGAGTTATTTGCCACCACAGCCACCGTGTATTCTGCCGGATTGGCTGTCAGCGCAGGGCCTTGGATGTTTTTGTGTTCCGCCGTCGCGTTCGCCGTCACGGTCAGGGTCGTGGTTGCACAGCTTGCTGCCACATCATTGACGATGCGCAAGGCCTCAAAGTCATTCGACAGGATACGAACCGAGCCCGCTCCTGCGATGCCACAATCGGCCATCGCCATTCCCCCCGACAGCAGGGCTGCAACACTTACCGCGCCAGCCATCAAGGCCTTGGTCATTCTGATTTTCATATCGCACCCCTCCGTTGGTGATTTCATCTCTGTCGGCTGATCGTGGCAGCCCGGAACCAATCTACTCACAAAGCTAAACACTCTTTGCATACGATTGCAAATAGAATTTATATCCATGATATCGGTTTTTGAAGCCAGCCTGCTGCCTGGCCAAATGCAAACGGCCCGCCTGGTCGGGCGGGCCGCAGTGCCTTGACAATGCCTGGGCCTTAGCCGATCAGCGCTGCCGCCTTGCGGTCGGCCATTTGCGCCAGTTTCACCTGCACCAGCGCCGAGGCTTCGTCGTAAACCCGCCATTCATCCACAATCTTGCCGTCCTTATAGTGGAAATGCGTGATCCCCATCATCTGCACCCGTTTTCCCGTCGGCGCGCCCAGATGATTGAGGATGCCATACCCCAAATGATGCCCCTCCATGATCCAACGCACCGCGACTTTCTCGCCACCTTCTTCGCAAGGTGTCGTGCAGATATGCTGCGGCGTGAAGGCAGCATCGGGCAGCGAGCCGATCAAACCCAAGGTCTGGTGGATGATCGACGCGACGCCATAAAGCTCGGCCATCAGCGGTCCGTGATACTGCGCGGTCGGCGCGTAAAGTTGTGCAATCTGGCCCAGCATCTTGCGATTATACACGTCATGCAACCAGCGCAGAGTGTGGCGCTCTATATCATTCGAAGCGATAGAAAGGTCGGCCTCGGCTTCGGGGGGGTATTGGCCAATCATATGACGGTTTTCACCAATATCTAACGAAACCATGCCTTTATCGAACGCCGCTGTCGCAATCCGCTCTGCGTAGGCCTGAACATCCAGCCCCAGCTGCTGCAAGATCGCAGTGGTGTCCGCGACCACCCATTCGCGGTAAATCTTGTTCTCAAAGATCATGCAGTCGGCAATGGTGCGCGAGGTGAACATTCTCCCGGTCGGGTAGCCCAAATGGCCGTTTTGGGTGTGCCGTCCGGTGCCAGTGACAAGATGCGAGGTGTAGAATCCCTCGTTCTCATTGCCCTTCCAGACCACCTGAGTCGCCATGCCGCGCCGTTCTGGAAACGATACCAGCCGTTGAATGGTGTCGCGCACCACTTCCTCGCGGGTGTAAAGTGTGCCCGTGGTGCCATAAAGCACGCAGTTATGCGTGTAGTGGCTGTAAATCAGACCGATGTCGCGCTCGTCCCAGATTTTGTGGGTGCAGCGCACGATGTAATCGACAATATCCGTGTAGATCGGATCAAACCCGCGCATGGCTTGGGTGCGCTTGCCCGCCACGGGCGCCAAATCGGGGTAATCGTGCCGCTCGACTTGCATCACTTTTTCCGCGTGCACCGAGGCCAACTCGCCCTTGGAAACTACGCTGTCTTTCCTGTCCGTCATTCAGATCACCTGCCTGTTGCTGCAATCCCACGCCCGAGTCTGTGAAAGCCCCGCCTGGAAGAGTTTATCCGACGCTCGCGAAACTGAACGTCTAAGCATACGTATGCAAGAAGAATCTTGCAGCTAACCCAAATTAGCCAAATTGACGAGTGTCTAGGCTATGTGATCGCTCGGGCCGCGCGGTGGATGCGCTGCCCGAGACGGGTGCCTTTCCAGCATTTCAGATCGTCCCGCCGTTGCCTTTCGTTGCCGAAAACCGACACGGCGCGATGTTTGCCGCAATGGTGGCCTGCTGGTCCTGTGCGACCCCGCAGAAGACGAGCGCCAATGCAAAGCCTTCCACGACGGGGCCGAAGTGAAGGCCGGGATGATGGGGCTGGCTCGCGACGTTTCCGCTCCCGCTCTTTGGTCGGGTCTTGATTGTTCCGCATCTTGCCCCGCCCCGTTTCAGCGCCTTCGCGGGCTTCCTTAAGCGAGACCTCGGACAAAGAGCCTCAGACCGTTTGCACGCAACACGCGAGATGAATATTGGCCGCAGGCAGCATTGCGGGAGAAAGCGTTTTAGAACACTTCTTTGACCGCTTCCATCGCCACATAGGTTGAGGTGGATGCGACATGCGGCAGGGCCGAGATGCGTTCGGCCAGCACGCGGCGGTAATCCTGAATATCGGTGGTGCGGACTTTCAGCAGATAATCGAAGCGGCTGGCGATCATATGCGCCTGTTCGACCTCTGGTACCGCCAGCACGGCTTTGTTGAAGGCTTGCAAAGCGGCTTCGCGGGTGTCGGAAAGCCGCACTTCGACAAAGGCGACATGGGCTTGGCCCATGCGGATCGGGTCGAGATTGGCGCGGT
>CAYLYV010000211.1:0-6260 GCA_964387655.1 uncultured Cypionkella sp.
AATCGGTGGACCCGTTTACCGGCGTGATCGTGACCGGCTATGGCACGCCTCCGGGCGGCGGCCGCTCGGTGCGCGCCACGATCTATGTGCAGGATCCGGCCTTGGATGCGCGCAGCCTGAAGATCGCGATGCAGGGCAGCGGCGGCGGTTCGGTCTCGCCCGAGACCATCCGCGCGGTGGAAGATGCCATCCTGACCCGCGCGCGTCAGTTGCGCATTCAAGACAGCGGGTTGTAAGCCGCTACTGGACCTTGCCCCCCTTGGCGGTGTAACTGCGCCAAGGAACTGCCTGAGGGGCCTGATATGTCGCGTTACGAACCCAAAACCATCGAACCGAAATGGCAGACCGCTTGGGATGCCGCCGAGACGTTCAAGGCGCGGCGCGACCCGGCAAAGCCCAAGTATTACGTCTTGGAGATGTTCCCCTACCCCTCGGGCCGCATCCACATGGGCCATGTGCGCAACTACACGATGGGCGATGTGGTGGCGCGCTATAAGGCGGCGCAGGGCTATTCCGTGCTGCATCCGATGGGCTGGGACGCTTTCGGCATGCCCGCCGAGAATGCCGCGATGGAACGTGGCGGCCACCCCAAGGAATGGACCTACGGCAACATCGCCGAGATGCGCAAGCAGATGAAACCCTTGGGCCTGTCGATTGACTGGAGCCGCGAATTCGCCACCTGCGACCCGGAATATTACGGCCAGCAGCAGGCGATGTTCATCGACATGATGGCCAAGGGCCTCGTGTATCGCAAGAATGCCGTGGTGAACTGGGATCCGGTCGATATGACCGTGCTGGCGAATGAACAGGTGATCGACGGCAAGGGCTGGCGCTCGAATGCTGCCGTTGAGCGGCGCGAGCTGACACAATGGTTCTTCAAGATCAGCGATTATTCCGCCGAACTGCTGAGCGCGTTGGACGGCTTGAAGGATTGGCCCGAAAAGGTTCGGCTGATGCAAGCCAACTGGATCGGCCAATCGCGCGGCCTGCAATTCGCCTTCACCACCACGGGCGCACCCGAAGGTTTTGACCGTCTGGAGGTCTACACCACCCGCCCCGACACCCTGCTGGGCGCGTCCTTTGCCGCGATCTCGCCCGATCACCCGTTGGCGAAACATCTGGAACGCCACGACTCTGCCGTGGCCGCTTTCGCTGCCGAATGTCGCAAGGGTGGCACCACCGCCGAGGCGATGGAAACCGCCGAGAAGATCGGCATGGATACCGGCATCCGTGTGCTGCATCCGTTTGATAACACGGTGGAACTCCCGGTCTATATCGCCAATTTCATCCTGATGGATTACGGCACCGGCGCAATTTTCGGCTGCCCCGCGCATGACGCCCGCGACTTCGATTTCGCCACCAAATACGGCCTGCCGATCCCAGCGGTATTCATCCCCGAAGGCGAAGACGAAGCCGCACTGGATGAACCCTATGTCCCGATGAAATCCGAGCGTGTGCAGTATATCCGCGGCTTTGCAGGCAATGATCTGCAAACCGGCGAAGACGCCATCGCCGCCGCTATTTCGGCTTGCGAAGCCCAAGGCATCGGCCGAGGCGTCACCAACTACCGCCTGCGCGATTGGGGCATTTCCCGTCAGCGCTACTGGGGTTGCCCGATCCCGGTGATCCATTGCGCCACCTGCGGTGTGGTCGCCGAGAAGAAAGAAAACCTGCCCGTCCGTCTCCCCGATGATGTCACCTTCGACATCCCCGGCAACCCGCTCGACCGTCACCCAACTTGGCGCAACTGCACCTGCCCGCACTGTGGCGCGGATGCACGGCGCGAAACCGACACCATGGACACCTTCGTGGATTCAAGCTGGTATTACGCCCGCTTCACCGCCCCCCATGCGACGACGCCGACCATCGCCGAGGATGCCGATTACTGGATGAACGTCGATCAATACATCGGCGGCATCGAACACGCGATTCTCCACCTGCTCTATTCCCGCTTCTTCGCCCGCGCCATGCACGCCACGGGTCATTTGCCCGCCAAGGCGATCGAGCCGTTCAACGCTTTGTTCACGCAAGGCATGGTGACGCATGAGATCTACAAAACCACCGACGCTGCAGGCCGCCCGATCTATCACCTGCCGGAAGATGTGACGACCTTCGCCCTGGCCGACCGCCGCGTCACCGTGCTGGGTGATGTGCCGCCGCCCGACCCCGATATGATCGCCGATATCGACGCATGGCTCCAAGGCCTGAACGACGAAGGATCCTTGGTTGAGGTGATCCCCTCCGCCAAAATGTCGAAATCGAAGAAAAACGTCGTCGATCCGATGAACATCATCGAGGCGTTCGGCGCCGATACCGCGCGCTGGTTCGTGATGTCCGACAGCCCTCCGGAACGCGATGTGGAATGGACCGCCTCCGGCGCCGAAGCCACCTTCAAACACCTGTCCCGCGTCTGGGCGCTGTGTTCGCGCATTGGTGACATGCCCGCCGACCATCAGGGCGAGGGCGATCAAGACATCGCAAAAGCCACCGCCAAAGCCATCGAGGAAGTCACCCGCAGCATCGAAACCTTTGCCTTCAACAAGGCGATTGCGGCGCTTTACGGCCTGACCAACACCTTGGCCAAAGCCAATGGCTCCACCTCGGCGATGAAACAAGCGATCCGCACGCTGGCGCAGCTGATGTGCCCGATGACCCCGCATATCGCCGAATCGATCTGGACCTATCAGGGCGGCGCGGGCCTCTGCGCCACCGCCCCTTGGCCGAAAGCCGATCCGGCGCTGCTGGTCGACGATACCGTCACCCTGCCGATCCAGATCAACGGCAAACGCCGCGCGGAAATCTCTGTGCCGAAAGACATGCCCGCATCCGAGGTTGAAAAGATCGCGCTGGCGGATGAAGCTGTGGTGAAGTTCCTCGCAGGCGCGCCTGTGAAGAAGATCATCGTTGTGCCGGGGCGCATCATCAATGTCGTTATTTAACCGCCGCCTGTTCTTGGCTATGCCGCTGGCCCTTTTGGCCTGCGGCTTCCAGCCCGCCTATGGCCCAAATGGCCCGGCGCAAGGCATCCAATCCAGCATCCGCGTCGCCGACCCCACCGACAAAAACGCCTTCGATCTGGTCGAACGCCTCGAAGAACGCCTCGGCCGCCCCAAAGCCGACCGCTTCGATCTCACCTACACCATCAAAACCGCCGCTGTCGGAGTCGGTATCACCCCAGACAACGCCATCACCCGCTACAACCTGAACGGCACCATCGACTGGGCGCTCACCAACCGCACGACAGGCACCCGCGTCAGCGGGGGCCAAGTCAAAAGCTTCACCTCCTACTCCGCCACCGGCTCCACCGTCGCAGGCTTGGCGGCCCAAGAAGACGCCGCCCGCCGCCTGATGCGCATCCTCGCCGACCAGATCACCGCAAGACTGCTGGCGACCTCCGGCAGCTGGAACCAATGAAACTCGCCGGAATCGAAGCCTCCCGCTACTGCGCCAAACCCGACCCCAACCGTGCGGGCCTGCTGATTTTCGGGGCCGACACCATGCGCGTCGCCCTGAAACGGCAAGAGGCCATCGCCGCGCTGATCGGCCCGCAGGGCGAAGCCGAAATGCGCCTGACCCGCATCCAAGCCTCCGATCTGCGCAAATCCCCCAGCCTTTTAACCGACGCCACCCGTGAAGCAGGCTTCTTCCCCGGCCCCCGCGTGGCTTTCCTTGAGGACGCCACCGACGGCCTGACCGCCTCCGTCGCCGCCACCCTGCAAGACTGGCGCGCGGGCGATGCGCAGATCGTCGTCACCGCGGGCAACCTCACCGGTAAATCCACCCTGAAAACCCTGTTCGAAAAACACCTGAACGCCGTCAGCATCGGCCTCTACGACGACCCACCCAGCCGAGAAGAAATCGAAGCCGAACTCGCCAAAGCCGGTCTGAAAAACTTCGCCCCCTCGGCGATGGCCGACCTCGCCACCCTCGCCCGCGCGCTCGATCCCGGTGACTTTCGCCAGACCTTGGAAAAGATCGCGCTCTACAAATACAACGACCCCACGCCGCTGACCCCGGAAGAAATCCACGCCCTCGCCCCCGCCACCATTGAGGCCGAAGTCGATGATCTGATCGCCGCCGCCGCCGACCAGAATGCCAGCCTGATCGGCCCGCTGCTGCGCCGTCTTGAAGGCCAAGGCATCCTGCCCGTCACCATCTGCATCGGTGCGCTGCGGCATTTCCGCAGCCTGCATATCGCCGCCTCTGATCCCGGCGGCATCGCGTCGGGCATCATGAAAGCCCGCATTTTCGGCCCCCGCCGCGACGCGATGCAACGCCAAGCCTCCAACTGGGGCATGCTCCGCCTCGAAGACGCCCTCAGCCTGCTGGTCGAAACCGACCTCACCCTGCGCTCCACCTCCCGCGCTCCCGCGATGGCAGTGATGGAACGCGCGCTGATCCGGCTTGCGATGATGAAGCGCGGCTAACTCCCTACAATTCATCTAAAATTATTCATCTGTCCCTAAATATCCCACGGGGGTCTGGGGTGTGAAACCCCCAGCCGCAACGCCAGCCCCACGCCAAACCTTGACCTCCCCCGCCCCACCTGCTTCAACCCAACCAAACCCAAAGCAGGCCCCCATGCCCAAACACCCCTCCGCCATCGAGACCTTCCTCGCCCCCCTGACGAAACTCGCCCTCAAACACCCCGAGGTCGAAGCCGAAGTGATCTGGGCCAATGGCCCTGAATGGGACCCCCAACAAGGCACCGATGCCCTGCTAGAAGCCGAAGAAATCCCGTTCTACGCCGAGGGTCTGCTGCTCGAAGGCTTCCAGATGCATTACCAGATCCTCGCCGAAACCGACGCCCCGAAAGACCCCGCCCATGTCCGGCTGTTCTTCTGGCAAACCGACGCAGCCCCACTGCCAGAACCCGAACCCGGCCTGATCCTGATCGCGGGTGCCACATGGACCGCGTGAAACGCCTGCTGCACAGCCTTGGCCCCTCGATGCCCGCGCCAAAGCCCATTGAGGCATTGCGTGCAGCGACTGGGGCCGCCCTTGGCCTCGGCCTCACCGCGGCCGTGCTCTGGCTGCTCAACCCCGGCGCCAACCTGATGACGCATCCCGCGCTGATCGCCCCGTTCGGTGCCTCCACCTTCCTGATCTTCGCGGTGCCGAACAGTCCGATGGCGCAACCGTGGGCGGCGATCCTGGGCAACAGCGCTTCTGCCCTCGCCGCAATCCTCATCCTGCACACAGGCCTGCCCGTCCTTCCCACTGCCGCGCTTGCGGTGATGCTGGCCGTCCTCGCCATGGCCGCCCTGCGCGCCATGCACCCACCGGGCGGTGCCGTGGCTCTCGCCACCGTGCTATCGGCGCATCCCGACACGCTCCCCGGCCTGTCCTACCTGCTGCTCCCCGTTGCCAGTGGCAGCCTCGCCCTCGTCGCGCTCGGCATCGCATGGGCCCACGCCACAGGTCGGCGCTATCCGTTCCGCATCGCCGCCGAGCCTACCCTGCACGGCACCAAAGACCCCGCCCCCGACCGCCGCTTCATCCCCTCAGAACAGGTGCTCGCCGCCACACTCACCCGTCTGCGGCTCAGCGCCAACCTCGGCGTCGAAGACCTCGCCCGCCTGATCGAAACGGCGGAAACCGAAGCCAACGCCAGCCACCTAGGCCCAACCACCGCTGACCAAATGATGTCGCGTGACCTGATCCAGGTCGCCCCCGATACCCCCCTGCCCGCGCTTGCCGAAAGCTTCCGCGACCACCGCTTCAAAACCTTGCCGGTGCGCAATTCTGATGGCAGCTTCGGCGGCCTCGTCTCGCAATCGGCTTTGGTGGGCCGCGCCGACCCCGACCTGACCGCCGCCATGCTGATCGACAGTGACCTGCGCAGCGCCAGCCCGCAAACGCCGCTTGCTGATCTGATCACCCTGCTCGCCGACGGCAGCCAACAGGCCGTCCCCGTGCTGGAAGGCAACCGCCTTGTCGGCCTGATCACCCGCTCTGACATGATCGCGCTGCTGTCCGGCCACATGCCCAGCTAACACCCTACGGAGACTGCAAATGCCCCATGTCTACGACACCCTGCACCAAGCCTGCGCCGCGCTTGGCACCCGGCTGTTCACCGTCACCGTGCAAGATTTGACGCTGGATGTGGCGCGCCGCGCCTATACCTCGCATCCGGTCGAATATCCGGTGTCCGGCACCAAACCACTGACCCGCGACGGCTGGTATGACCAGTGCATCACCGGCCAGAAAACCTTCGTCGCCAACACCACGCCCGAATTTGCGAAATACTTCTTCGACCA
>CAYLYV010000212.1:0-6242 GCA_964387655.1 uncultured Cypionkella sp.
TACCGTCCGTTACCCTAAACGCGCGGGCCACGGGGCCGACATTTAACGAACCAACACGCAACGCCCGGCTTGGCTCTTTTCAAAATACTCCCGCCGGAGGCCTCAAGCTCACCACAGGCGCGCCATCGCAGGCACTGTCGAAACATACCCGCCGAACCCTATCGCTGCATCGGCACCGCCAAAGCCTGAGGCTCCGCACTGACAATCCTCTGCTGCCCGATCAGCCAGCCATAGGGCAATGACAGCACAACCTCGCCCCCCGCCGTGATCTCATTGGCCTCAATCTGCGGGTCCACCTCGGCATAGCCCACCGAAAGTACGATGGAGGTGATCTTGTCCACCGCAGCCAGAGGCGGTGCCACGCCATAGGGCAGATCCTGATCCAACCGCCCCGCCAGCAGCACCCGCCCCTCCAACACCCCGCCCGCAGCCAAAACCCGCGCATAGGCCACCTCCGGGCTTTCCACCTTCGAGCCGCTGGGCACCTGCGGCACGAACTTCGCCACCCGGAACAACCCATCCGCCTCCAACCAATGCCAGGCATAATCCGGGTCCACCGTGCGAAACCCCGTCACCGAGGTGCGATACAGCCGATCAAACACATAGACCGTAGCCTCCCCCGCGTTGCGCACTTGGTAGCGCCCGACCACCCCCGAGTCCGACGCCTCCCAGATCATCCCAACACTGATATCGCCATCCTTCAGCACACCCATCACCTGCTCCTGTGCCGCGGCACTCATTGTCATCAGCCCGAAGATCAGGGCCATGCTGCGCACTTAATACGCCGTCCGGGGCGGTTGGCCCAGTTCCGACCTGATCTTGTTCTCGGTATGCGGGTTGTTCTGATAGGGCGGCAGGCCCACCGCCGCCAATTCATCATTCTCCACCCCGCCGGTCTTGTTGCCGCTCCAAGTCCCGTTCTGCGCCTGCTCGCAATGCACCAGCTCATGCCCCAGCCCCACCGCAGGCGGCCGCGTCATATAGGGTTTGGAGCCGTCGCCGATCTGCGTCTTGTCCGGGTTATAGTTCAACGTGCTGCCCGAGCCTGTCCCCGGCGTGCCGTCCGGCTTCAAATTCGCCCCCGGCCCGGTGCCGTTGACCTTGTTGCCTCCCGTCGTCGCCACGATCTTCACCGGCCCCTTGCCCGGCGCGTTCAGGCTGTTCAGCAGGTCATGCCCGGTGGGCGTGGAATCCAGCCGCTTCAGATCCAGCACCACGGCGTCGCGGTAGGCTTTGGTGCCGACGATGGTGATGTTCGGGCCGACATGGGTGACGGTGGTGCCGTCGGGCAGCACCTCCTCCCAGATATTCAACGCCCCCGGCTCACCCGGAGCAGGCGTGGCCACGATGCCGATCAGCACCGTGGGCAGGCCGAGGATGATCGCGCCGCCCTTCATCGTCGGGTCAAACTGCCGCGCGGCGGGGAGTTTACCGATCAACACGGTGGGCGAGCCGAAAGCAATCGGATCGACCGACGGGATCGGCACCAGAGCGGGAATGAGGCAGGCGCAGAGATCGGTCATCCGGGCGGCGGGGAGGCCACCGACCAACACGGTGACCATCGCGGGCGGCAGGATCGGGAAAGGCGCCCCCAGACACATCGGGCAGGTGTGCATGTCCGTGATACGGGCTGCGGGAAATCCGACCATGGCAAAGCCTTTGAGAATACAATGCAGGAAGGCTAGGCCGCTGCCCGCCATGTGTCAAGAAATCGCTGGGGTTGGGAGGGGGCTCAGAGCCGGTCCCAACTCGGGACCTTTTTTATGTGTTGGATATCAAGGGGATGGGGTGGTGATATTAAGGAATTATTAAGGATTGGGGATGATTGAAGGGTTGTAGAGCCCCTCAATCCAGTGCGATACGGCAGGCATCCAGCTTTCTATGAGGTGCCAACGCGTGTGGTGCGCTTGGCAATCACGGCAAGCGCATAGGCCACCAAATAATCGTTCAACGCCAGAGAAGCAGCCTGAGCCATATCAATGTCACCCTGCGCGACTGCCATCAACAGACGCTGATGCAATGTCCCGCCGCGTTGGATTTCTGGCACCTCCTCGCGGATATGCATGATCCAAAATCGACGCGATAGGGATTGTAGCGGCAGCATGGCGGCACTGAGATAAGGGTTTTGGGAGGCTTCAATGATCATCATATGGGTTTTGCGCACGGTCTCGGTATAATCGCGCAAAGCAAATGGGCCGCCCAAAACCTGCGCAAGATCCCGCATCATGCCGCGCTGCTTTGCATCCGCACGCGTGCAGGCCAACTCCACCGCCAACACCTCAACAACACGACGCACTTCCAAAGCGCTCAGTTGATCCTCAACAGAAATAGCCGGGATTTCGAGGCCCTTGCTGGGGTGGACACGGATCATGCGACTTGCGGCCAACCGTTGAATAGCCTCACGGATCGGGGTGCGCCCCAAGCCGGTTATTTCGACCAGTTTGCTTTCCGAGACCATCGAACCGGGCTCCAGATCACCATGCTCGATCATCCGCTGTAATTGCTCGATGGCCTGATCTGTCTTGCTCATGTCCCTGCCCTGTCCGGCCCAGCTTTCGGCAACATTACAAAGATTCTACTTGACACACCACCGATATATCGGTTGTGTATTGTAAATCTCCTGATGATCAAAAAAGGCAACCCAGATGAAATACGCCCCCCACCTTGACCCCTGCCCGCTGCCATTTTCTCCCTTCAAAAGCTGCACCGTGCCGCGCCCGATTGGCTGGCTTTCCAGCGTCAGCGCGGCAGGCGTCGAAAATATCGCGCCTTATAGCCAGTGGCAGAACCTCACCTTCGATCCGCCGATGGTGATGTTTGCCGCCAACCGCTACCCGGATGGCCGGCGCAAGGATACGGTTCTGAATGCCGAGGAAACCGGCTGGTTCGTGTGGAACATGGCCACCTATGCGCTGCGCGAGGCGGTCAACCTGAGCGCGATGGCACTGCCGCCCGAGGAGAGCGAGTTCGATCATCTGAACATCACCCGCGCCTATGCCGACAATTACCGCGTGCCGATGGTGGCCGAGAGCCCGTGCAAGTTCGAATGTCGCTACCTGAACACCCACACGCAACGTGGGGCTTCAAACGTGGGGACGGTGGATATCGTGTTCGCGCAGGTTGAGATGATCCATATCAACGATCAACTGATCCGCCCCGACGGGCGTCTGGATATTGCGGCCATCGAGCCGATTGCGCGGATGGGCTATTATGACTACGCGGTGATCCGCGAGACGTTTGAGATGCGGGTTCCGGGGGCGGATGCGGCCGCGCAAGCAGGGCTAGAGGGGCGCAGCTGAGTCAGCTGCAATTCTTTCATGCTCTCTTTCCCCCTTCTCCTTGCCCGATTTCTGGTGCGTTGGCTTGTGGCACGACGCCCCTTGCTCAACGGCGTTCCGCCTTATGCGCAATGAACCGGAAAACTCTGCCCCGCAGAGTTTTCCGGTTCAAAAGCAGAAAGGGTGGTTACTCCTGCACCCCAACAGCCGCTTCTTCGCCCTTGGCGGCCTCAATCGCGCGCCATTTGGTGACGTTTTCGTTGTGCTGCGCCAGTGTCTCGGCGAAGGCGTGGCCGCCGGAGCCGTCGGCGACGAAGTAGAGGAACGGCGTGGTGTCGGGGTTCAGGGCGGCCTCGATGCTCAGGCGGCCCGGATTGGCGATCGGGGTGGGCGGCAGGCCGTCGATGACATAGGTGTTCCACGGGGTGCTGCGTTTCAGCTCGGATTGGCGCAGGCCACGGCCCAAGACGCCCTCACCTTTCGTCACGCCATAGATCACGGTGGGGTCGGTTTGCAGCTTCATGCCCTTGGCCAGACGGTTGATGAACACCGAGGCGACCTGTTTACGCTCCTCGGGGATGCCGGTTTCTTTCTCGACAATCGAGGCCATCACCAGGGCTTCTTCCGGGGTTTTATAGGGCAGGCCTTCGGCGCGGGTGGCCCAGAGTTCGGCCAAGGTTTTGGCTTGGCGGGCTTCCATATCGGCAATCAGCGTGGCGCGGTCGAAGCCCTTGTCGACCTCATAACTGTCGGGCGACAGCGTGCCTTCGGCGGGCAGTTTGTCGATCTTGCCTTCGAGGAAATCGGCGCGCTTCAGGGCATCGACGATCTGCCACGACGTCACACCTTCGGCCAGCGTGATGCGCCAGCGGATGTCGGGGGCTGTCGCGGCATCAAGGTAGGCGGTGGGGGCGGCATCGGTGGCGGGATCGAATTTCGCGACCTCGACATAGCGGTTGGTGGCGGGGTCAAGCTCGCGCAGGATCACTTCGGCGGTGGCGACCGAGATGCGGAAGTTGACTTCGCGGCCACAGGTGGATTGGCCGCCTGCGGTCAGCGCGGTCAGCACATCGCCCATGGAGGACTGTGGTTGCAGCAGATAAGAGCCGAATTTCAGATCCTTAGCGGCTTGCGCATAGTCAGCGCCGATGCGGAAGATGCGGGCGTCGGTGACAGCGCCTTCGGCCTCCAGCCCCCGGCTGACTTGGGCCAGGCTCGCGCCCTTATCGACCTTGAAGCAGATGGCTTGGGTCAGCGGACCCGGCCCGGTGAAGGCTTGCCGCCCCCAAGCGATCAGGCCAAAGGCCAGGATCAGCAGCACGATGAACAAAGTCAGCGCGTTGGAGGCGACCGAGCGCCACATCAGTGGGTGACCTTGCCGAGCACGAGGCTGGCGTTGGTGCCGCCGAAGCCGAAGGAGTTTGAGAGCGCGATGGTGATCTCGCGTTTGACGGCGTGGTTGGGGGCGAGGTCGAGTTTCGGGGTGACGGCGGGGTTGTCGAGGTTGATGGTGGGGGGCGCGATCTGGTCGCGGATGGCGAGGACGCAGAAGATGGCCTCGACCGCGCCCGCAGCCCCGAGAAGGTGGCCGATGGAGGATTTGGTGGAGGACATTGTGGCTTTGCTGGCGGCATCGCCCATCATGCGCTCGACGGCACCGAGTTCGATGGTGTCGGCCATGGTCGAGGTGCCGTGGGCGTTGATGTAGTCGATGGCGGAAGGCTCTAGACCCGCGCGTTTCAGGGCCATTTTCATGCTGCGGAAGCCGCCTTCGCCGTCTTCCGAGGGCGCGGTGATGTGGTGGGCATCGCCGGACAGGCCGTAGCCGAGGACTTCGGCGTAGATTTTCGCCCCGCGCGCCTTGGCGTGTTCGTATTCTTCCAGCACCACCACGCCCGCGCCTTCGCCCATCACGAAACCATCACGGTCGGCATCATAGGGGCGGCTGGCTTTGGTCGGATCGTCGGCACGTTTGGTCGAGAGCGCCTTGCAGGCGTTGAAGCCAGCGATGCCGATTTCACTGATGGGGGCTTCGGCCCCGCCCGCCAGCATCACATCGGCGTCGCCCCATTGGATCAGCCTTGCCGCATCGCCGATGGCGTGGGCTCCGGTCGAGCAGGCCGTCACCACCGCGTGGTTCGGGCCTTTGAAGCCGAAGCGGATCGAGACCTGGCCGGAGATCAGGTTGATCAGCGCACCGGGGATGAAGAACGGCGACACACGACGCGCGCCTTTTTCTTTGATCAAGACGGCGGTTTCAGCGATCGAGGTGAGTCCGCCGATGCCAGAGCCGATCATCACGCCGGTGCGCTCAAAGTCTTCGTCGGTGACAGGCTCCCATCCGCTGTCGCGCACGGCTTGCACGGCGGCGGCCATGCCGTAGAGGATGAAATCATCGACCTTGCGGCGGTCTTTCGGCTCCATCCAGTGATCGGGGTTGAAGGTGCCATCGCTGCCATCGCCGTAAGGGATCTCGCAGGCGTATTGCGTCACCACGTTCGAGGCATCAAAGCGGGTGATCGGCCCTGCCCCGGATTGGCCCGCGAGCAATCGGTTCCACGTTTCCTCGACACCGCAAGCCAACGGCGTGACCATTCCCAGACCCGTAATGACAACCCGACGCATCTATATCCCTCGCAATGGTTTTCCGCCTGATACACGGCCAAGAAGCGCGGCGCAACAGAGCCGCACCCCGGTGGCAGCAGGGCAGCAACGCGCCGCCGCTTCGCAGATTGACCATGCCAGCGGAAATTACTTGACCGTGCAGGTGCAGCGATGATAATGAATGAACGTTCATTCTGACAGGTGCTACGCCCGTGCTTTCCTCCCCCCCCACCCCCACCCCCACCCCCCCCCCCGACACCGCCCCCGATGCGCGGGTGGCCGAGATTTTGGCCGCAGCCCGGCGGGCCCTTTCCGAAAAAGGCTTTTACGGGGCCACGTGTCCTGGTGTGGGCCGGCCAC
>CAYLYV010000213.1:0-6198 GCA_964387655.1 uncultured Cypionkella sp.
GCCGAGGGGTTCATCTGGTTGACCAGCGGCCAAACCGCTGCGCCAGTGGCAACAACGCCCGCCCCGGCGGTTGCGTAATACAGGAAATCCCTGCGGGTGCCTGCGTGATCGTCTGCGTGGGACACGAGAACTTCTCCCTTCAAAGGCCGCAAGGCGCGCGACCCATATATCTATACGGCCCCGGTTTCCCGGTGCCTTGCAGGCCGGGTTTAGCCACAGAAAGCGCGGGCGTCCAGCGGACAAAGGCGCGCAGAGGCGGCGGAAATCAGCTTTTCGCGAAGTGCGACCTTGAAGCTACGCAATTCATTCCTATCCGCCGCGAATTTTAAGCCATTTGCCGAAACTAAAGTAAATTTGTCAGGTTTATCGTGCTAAACCGCCACCGGTTTTGTCGCCTGCATGGCGGGGCGCAGGGCAAACGCGGCCTCCCAAGCTGCCAGTTTTGGCCGCCCCACGCGCCACTGTCGCGCATCCAGCCGGAAGTCGAGGTAGTCCAGCGCGCAGCCCATGGCGATTTGCGGCATCGTCAGAGGGCCAGACAGATGATCCATCCATTCAGCCTCAATCACATCCAGCGCCCGCGCCGCCTTGGCCCATTGCGCCTCGATCCAGTCGGGGAATTGCGTGTCAGCCGGGCGCAACCGCACCTCATAGACCATCGCCAGCGCGGCCTCCAATATCCCGTCCACCGTGGCCTCCAGCGTCAGGGTTTTCCACAGCGCGGGCCCGGTCGGATACAGCGCCGCCCCCGCCAGATCGTTCAGATAGCGGCAAATCACCCGGCTGTCATAGATCACGCCCTCATCGGTTTGCAGCGCGGGGATCTTGCCCAAAGGGTTCTGATCCACTGGCAAGGTGCCGGGAACCAGCGGCGTGCCCATCACATCGGCGACGTCAATACGGTCCTTAAGACCAAGTTCCAGAATCAACACCATGACTTTGCGGCCAAAGGGTGTGGTGGGCGAGGAATAAAGCCGCATGGGATCTCCGTTTGCAAAGCCGTGATTCGTTCCGTTGCGGCCAGTTAAGCCGCCCTCTCGCCCGCATGACAACACTTGTCAGTTGCCAACTGCGCCCGCGCCATCGCACCCTTCAAATAGTCTTGCCGGAGTTTTGCTGTGCGCGCCATTATCCTTGCTGCCTTTCTCGCCACACCTGCGATGGCGGAAGATGCCTTTCACTGGGTGGTTCAGCCCAGCTTTCAGGATGCAGGGGCCGCGCATCAGGGCGTGGTGGCTCTGAAGAAGGACGATCTCTGGGGTTTGATGGGCAGCGATGGCCAATGGGTTGCCACACCGCAATATCAGGCGGTGGGTGATCCGGGAAAAGGCTGGTTTCCGGTACAAAAGTCCGGGAAATGGGGCGCTGTTGATTTGACAGGGGCCGAAATGGCGGGCTTTGACTATGACGCCATCGGCAAGCCCGCCGCCTATACTCCGTTCAAATATCAGGGCCTGTGGTATGCGCTTGCCCCGAATGGGGATTTTGTCGCGGCACCCCTGCCCATCGACACGCTCCTCGCCAATGATGGCAGCTGCATCACCGGCACGCAGAACAACAATTTCGTCAGCTATGCGGGCGGGGCTGAGCCGTTCATCCAGACCCTGCCCGAGGTGCAAGACGCGCTGCCGCCGTCCGAAGGTTTTGTCGCGGTGAAACTGCCGAATGGCTGGGTGCAACTGAACTGCGCCGATGGCTCTATGGTGGTTGGCGACGATGCGCCCTTCCCGGCAATGCGCGGCGTCAGTGACGGTGATGCGGCAGTGCAGGGCGATCAGGGCTGGGGCTATGCCACACCCTACGGTGTCGGCATCGAGTTTGGCGGCGACTATACGGCGGCGGGCGATTTTTCCGAAGGGTTGGCCCCGGTGCAGGGCGCGGGCGGCAAATGGGGCTATATCAACAAACAGAATCAACTGGTGATCCCTGCTGAATTTGACCGCGCCTATGGCTTTGCCGATGGGCTGGCGGGCGTGTTGATCGGCGACAAGCGCGGCTTCATCACCCCCGGTGGCAAGCTGGTGGCCGAGCCGCAGTTTGACGATTTCTGGCGGCATGATGGTGGTGTTGTCCCGGTGCGCTTGAGCGATCTCTGGGGTGTCATCGCCCCGGATGCGACCGATCCGTTGACCCGCTTCAACCTGCCGCTGGCCGATCTGACCGCCGCTCAAGCCCAACAGCCGAAGGGGTTCGATCTGGTGCCGTCCAACCCGCATTACTTTGTGGCGCAGGATGACATCTCGCTGCACTCGATCAGCTTTGCGCAGGATGGCACGGTGATGCTGACCGTGCTGGCCAATGGCTTCAACGCCGAACTGGCCTTGTGGGATATGCGCAGCCACCGCCTGATCCGCAAGGTGAAACAGCCTGACCTCACCCAAGGCATGCTGCTGCCCGGCACAAATCTGATCGTCACCGGCTATGCCTCGGGCCATATCGCGGTTCTCGATGCGCTGACCGGGGTCGAGGTGTTCCGTCTGCATCCGTTCAAAGGCCCGGTGCTGGATATGGTCGTCTCGCCGGATGGTAACATGCTGGCGCTCGCTGATGGAAACTCCATACGCATCTGGAATATCGCCACCGGAACCGCCCTGCCGCCGCTGTATGAGCCCGCGCACAAGCTGCGCTTCACCGCTGATTCGACGCAACTCTACGCCGCCAATATGCAAGGCGGTCTGGTGCGGCTGGGGCTGGATGGTGCCATTCTCGCCCGCGTGCCCGAAGGCCCGCCGCCGGAATACCCGATGACGATCACCGCAGCGATCCCGACACTGGCGATCGGCCCGGATGGCACCTTGGTGCTGGCGGGCAGTCGGTTGGTGCAGCAGCCGGATGGCTTTTACAAACCGCAAAACTGGCTGGATGTGATCACCGAAACGGGCAACCGCCGCCTTGATCTGCCGGAAAACCTTGACCGGGTGATGACGCTGGATATCTCAGCCGATGGCACAATGCTGGCCTATTCCGGCACGCAATCTGATCCCTATGTCGCCTATCTCGCGACCGTCAATCTGGCGGATGGCAGGCTGATCGCCGCGCAAAGCCTTGATAATTCGCCCGAGGCCGTTGCCAAGGGCATGCCCCGCGCCATGTCGGCACTGGACCGGATCAGTTTTGCGCCCGATGACGGCCTTGTTCTGATCGGCTCGGAAGGCACCGATATTCTAAGCGTTGATCCAGCCACCCTGACCAAACAGGCCATCTTCGCCACCCGACTTGCCATTGCCCAAGACGGCACGGCCTTGCTGGACGGCAACCGCTTTTTCACCTCGGATGGCGGTGGCACGGTCTGGGTCTGGGATCTGGCGCAAGGGCGGCTGGAAGCGCAGGTGCCGATGGTGGATGCAGGTTTCGGCGTGGAAGAACAGATCGAGCCGGATGGCGACCGCTTTTACCTCTACTCTGGCCTTGATGACAGCATGGCAGCGGCGTTTGACATGAAAACGCTGGCGCAGATTCCGCTCAGCCCCGAGGACATGGCGTCGGTGCTGTCAAAGGTCGATTACGACCCTTCGCTGCCCTACACCGATGAGATGAACGCCCAACTCAGCCAGCTTCCCGGCGATGGCGCGCGGGCGGCACTGCTCGGCGGGCGCGTGGCGGTGATGCTGGATGGGGTGGGCATCCACCATGCCTATGATCTGAAAACCGGCGCGCTGCTGGCCGAGTTTCTCGCCACCCCCGATGGCGAATGGCTGATGCTGACGCCGGAAGGCTTCTTCGCGGCATCCCCCAATGGCGCGCAACTGGTGTCGGTGTCCAACGGCTTGCGGGCGTTTTCGGTCGATCAGGTCTATCAGGCTCTCTACCGCCCCGATCTGGTGGCGGCAAAACTGGCGGGTGATCCAGAAGGGCTGGTCGCCAAAGCCGCCACCGAATTAGACCTCGCCCGCGTCTTGGGCTCCGGCCCCGCGCCGATCACCCGGTTCAAACTTCCCAGCGCCAAATCCTCCGAGCCTGACTTTGAGGTTGAGATCGAGTTGCAGGACGAAGGCGGCGGCATTGGCCGCATCGAATGGCGGCTGAACGGCATGACGGTCGAGGTGCAGCCGACCCGCGCCCCGGTGGCTTTGGACGAAGACCTGCCCACCGCAAAGGCCCGCGTGGCACTCGACCCCGGTGAGAATATCATCGAAGTGGTGGCCTATAACGCCGCGGGCCTGCTCGCCTCACCGCCCCGCCAGATGACCGTCACATGGGACGGCGTGGCCAGTTCCGAACCGCCCGCGCTGCATGTGCTTGCCGTTGGGGTGAACGATTACGCCGATGGCCGCCTCCAGCTGAAGTACGCCGCAGCCGACGCGCAAGCCTTTGGCAATGCAATGCAAAAATCCGGCGCGGGGCTGTTCAGATCGGTGAACGTGGTGACACTGCTCGACAAAGATGTGACCGAGGCCAAGCTGGACGCTGCCTTCACCGAAATGGGCAAACAGGTGAAATCACAGGATGTGTTCCTGTTCTTCCTCGCGGGCCACGGCAAGACCATTGAGGGCAAATATTACTTCATCCCGCAGGATTTCCGCTTTGAAGGCGACAACCCGATCCGCATCAAAGGCATCGACCAGGACCGCTGGCAGGAATGGGCGGCTCGGGTGAAGGCGAAAAAATCGGTGATGATCTACGATACCTGCGAAAGCGGCAGTCTGACCGGAAGCCGTTCGGTCGATGCCGCGGTAGCGCAATCGGCGGCGGTGGAACGCTTGACCCGCGCGATGGGGCGCACGATCCTCTCGGCCTCCACCGACGACGCCCCCGCGATGGAGGGCTACAAGGGCCACGGCGTGATGACTTGGGCAATGCTGGACGCGATGGGGAAAGCGGATGCCAATGGCAATGCCACCATCGAAGTGACGGAACTCGCCAGCTTTCTGGACGTGACCGTGCCCGAGGTGTCCTTCGCCGCTTTCGGCTTGCGTCAAGTGCCGCAGATGTCAATCAAGGGATCTGACTTCGCTTTGGGGTCGATGGTTTCCGTGCTGGATGCCAGCGCCGAAAGTTTTCCCGCAACGCTAAGCCATGTTGTCGAGGGCGGGACCGATGTGCTGGACGCGCCGAATGGCGCAGCGGTTTTGGTGATCGAATCCGGGGTGTTCTATGGCGTCTACAAGATCGAGGAAAAGGACGGGTTTGCGCGGATTGCCAAGGATGGCACCGCGCTGGGCTGGGTGGCAGCAGGGGCGTTGACACCTTTGCAGTAGGTGTCAACGCCCTTGGCATTGGAGGGGCGACACTCTGTCCCAATCTCCGCCGCCCGGACTTGATCCGGGGCCTCATCGGTTGCCTGTGATGACGCGAGGCCCCGGATCAAGTCCGGGGCGGCGTGGTATCTGTGGACGAGGCAGTGTCAGCCCAAATCGCGGCGCATCAGCGCAGCGATATCCTGCGACCCGCTATCAGCCTGCTGCGCCAGATGCCCTGCGGCGCTGGCCCGTACCTCGGGCGTCTTGTTCTGGTTCAGCTTCCAGGTGCCCTCGACGGAAGTCACCTCAAACCGAAACGGCAGGATCATCCGCAACATCCGCGGCAGCGCGCCTTCCGACATTTTGCCCGACTGCCACGGCGCCTTCGGCAGCAGACGGTTTTCATGCTCGGCTGACAAAGCATCAACATGTCCGTGCAGCGCAGATTCGGGCAGCGGCGACAGCACGCCGCGCAGATGCACGGCGATATAGTTCCATGTCGGCACCTGATCTTCCGCGCCATACCAATCGGGCGAGATATAAGCATCCGGGCCAGAGATGGCGATCAGCGCAGGCAACCCCGCCGCGCAGGCGCGCGCAATCGGATTAGATCGTGCCAGATGCAATTCGGCAAAGCTGGCATCGGGCGACAACAAGAACGGCACATGCGCGGCCAAGGGGCCATCTGCACCATTCACCGACAGGATCCCAAAGCCGCGCGCGCGGGCGAAGGCGAGGTTGTCTTCCAACGGGGTGGAGCGGAACGCGGGATTCGGGTGCATGGTGGGGCTCCAAATGTGATCTCAACGCGCCTAAGCGGCGGCACAGCTCACGACAATCTAATCTTTCTTATCCGGCATTAGACAGACGCATCTACAGCGAACCGGGCGCACCCCATCCAGCGCAAATGAAAAAGCCGCCAGAGATTGCTCTCGGCGGCCTATTCGGTGCTGCTCAAGCGGCTCAACCCTGACGGGCCTTGTAGCGCTTTTGCGTCTTGTTGATCACATAGACGCGG
>CAYLYV010000214.1:0-6184 GCA_964387655.1 uncultured Cypionkella sp.
CCCAATGACGGCAAGAGGTTTTCCAGAAGAGACGGATTGACTGTCCAGATAACATACGGAGGGAATTTTCCTGCTGGAGCAGGTCCACGGGAAAACCCTGACCCTATCCTCGGGCCGGGTCATCCCGACCCGCTGGGTCGGCGAACAACATGTCCGCGAGGATCTGGGTTTCATCCCCAGCTTTGCCGATTGGGCGCGGTCGATCCGGGCCCAACCCTGGATGGGCCGGACCCAGAAGATCGAGGCCGAGGTCGATCCGCATCAGGCGATGCCCGTGCTGGAGGTCATCTGACATGAGCCTGGTATATCAGAACCTTGGTCTTCCACCCGAAGCCTCTCCTCTTACGATCGTTCGCACGGCGATCCGCCGGTTACATCCCGACACGCTCGCGGTCCGCAGCTGGCGCGAGGCGCGCAAGCGCTCCTACCGCGACCTCTTGCAGGCCCATGCCGCGGCGCAGGCCGCCGTCGAAATCCCCCAGTCCGCAGAAGCGGGCTGATCTCCCCCCAATCACAACTCACCCTGACCCGGCCGTCGTGGCCGGGGTTTCTCATGCTGAAAGGAGCCCATCGTGGCTGACTATTTCACACACTTCTCTTGCGTCCTGGACGTGGGCACGCCTGAAAAAGCCATCGCGGCGCTCGACCTCTTTCTGCGCTTGCGCGGGGAAGACGAGGCCTCAGACGATCCAGAGTTCTCGGGCTTCGCCCTGTCGCTTGAGGATGGCCCGGGCAGCTCCGTCCTCTGGTTTCACGACGACGGCCAAGGCGATGTCGAAGGCATCATCCGCTTCGTGCTCCGCCTCGCGGAAGATCTCGACCTCACCGGCTTCTGGGGTTTCGACTATGCCCATACCTGTTCGCGGCCCCGGCTGGAGGCGTTTGGCGGCGGCGCGCATGTCATCGACCTCGGCGCGCGCAAAAGCATTGGCTGGATCAGCACCCATGAATGGCTGACCGCTGCGCTGAATGGCGAGGACATCGGCGCGGTGGAGGCGCTCGTCGCATGAACACGACCGTTCCGTCCCGCAAGTCCGCGTCTTTTCCCATCCCGGAATTCGGCAGCAGTGCCGATGGCCTGAGTGTCGCCCGGATCGGCGATGCCGCCTATGCCATGATCCCCACGGCTGATGGCCGCCATTTCCTCGGCAGTGGCTGGCGCCTTTCCAAACCCCTGTCGGAGTGGACGCGATCCGACTTCTACGGCCACGGTGGTGACCTGGCCGACGCGGCTGCGTTCCACGCCCTAGTTCAGGAACAGGCCGAACATCAGGGCGAGAAGGCGGCACTCGGTCGGCAAGAGTTCCGCGCGTATGCAAACACGCCCTGGGGACCATCGCAGGGCGCGGTCCGCTACGCCGACGGCGTGGTCTTCCACTCGACCTCCGGTCATGGTGGGTTCCACCTGTCGGCGGATTGCAATGCCCAAGTCCATCCCCTGCTGCGCGAGGCTGGTGGCTGGTACGAGGAGGATGCCGCCTGGGCCGCTGTCGCGACGGCTTGGCCGGATCTCTTCACGGGGCTTGAGCTTCGCCAAGCCGAAGAGACCCTGCGCCACAGTTGGCCGGATGCCTGGGAGGCGATCCACGGCCGCGCGCTGCGGCCCGGTGAGTCCCGCACGCGTGACGGCGAAGCCTTCGCCCGCGATCACGCGACCGACTGGGTCGTGATCTCGGCGATCTATTCCGACCAGCATCGCGGTTTCACCGAGGTAATCGCCACGCGCGGTGGGCGGCGCGATCCCCAATCCGAGGAGAGTCGGTTCCTTGTTCCCTCCGGGGAGTACAAGGTAGGGGCCTTCGGCTTCGTCATCGATGAGGCACGCCACGCCGTCTATGACGGCCCGTCGAGGCTCGATGGCTGGCGGGGCAGGGCAGGGGGGTGACCCCAGTGATGGTCAGTGGCTGGCTTCTCCGTGGGCACCCATCAGAGGGAGAGATGGGCGGGTGGTTCCGTGACGGGTTTCAGGGTGGGAGAGGGTCTCCTGCCGCCTGTCGCGGAGTGATCCAGATGACTGCACCCATCTCCCAAACCGCCTTCCGTGGCCCTGGCGACAACTTGATCGGCGGGGTTCTTGCCCATCTGCGCCTCGCGAATCGCTTGCCCCTTCGGATCAGCTGCCGCTGCCACGCGCATTGGGATGATCCGGCGCTCGATCAGCTACGCTTCGAGCGCGAGGTCGATCTCGGCACGTGCGCTGACCTCGCGGCTGCCATGATCGTGGCCCGCACGGCAGTCGCTTCCGGTCTGATCGGCGCGGGCCGCGATGCGGCCCTGCGTCTGGTGCCGCAGTTCATCGCCATCCTCGATGCCGAGCACTGCCTGGTATTGGCAGGTGACGTGCAGGCAGGCCCGATCCGCTGGTGCGCCCCTGTCGACAGTGATGCCGAGGCGCGGCGCGTGGTGGGCGAAGCCTGCGGGCTTCGGGCCGCGGCCCGCGCTGCGACCGGCGTCGGCGATTCGACTGCCGCTGCGCTGCTGACCCGCGCTCGCTCGCTGGAAGGTCGTCTGGTCGATCCGTTCTGGCGCGACCTTGCGGCGGCCGCAGTCGATCTCGCCTTGGCGGCCTGATCCTTCCCCCTTTCCGGAAACCCACGCCCGGTACTCTGCCGGACCATGCAAGCGAGGATGCCGCTCATGCCCGAAGTGATCTCAACGACCGTCTATCGCATCGATGAGCTTCCCCAGGGCGCCAAGGACAGGGCCCGCGCCTGGTATCGCGAGGGCGGTTTCGACCATGACTGGTACGACGCCGTCTACGAGGATTTCAAGCGCATCGTGGAAATCCTGGGAATCCACCTCAAGAACCGGACCACCCGGCTGGTCAACGGTCGCACCCGCGAGGATCCCTGCATCTGGTTCAGCGGCTTCTGGTCGCAAGGCGATGGCGCGGCTTGGGAGGGCGTTTATTCCTACCGGAAATCCGCCGCAGCCGACCTGCGCGCCTATGCGCCGAAGGATAAGACCCTGCACCGCATCGTGGAGACCTTGCAGGCGGCGCAGCGGCAGAATTTCTATCAACTGCGCGCCGAGGTCACGCATCGCGGCAATTGCTACCATGCCTACAGCATGGCCATTTCTGTGACACGAAACAGTTCTGCCGCAGCAGAAATCACCGGCAATGCCGAGCCCATCGTCTCCGATGCCCTGCGCGACCTCGCCAATTGGCTCTACCGCCAGCTTGAGCAGGAATATGAATACCTGACCTCTGATCAGGCAGTGGACGAGACCCTGGTCGCCAACGGCTATACCTTCACCGAGGAAGGGCGGCGGTTCGGATAGCAACCCGGAAATGTCCATCCCCGTCCCGGAGCCCGGTTATGCGCTAGCGGTTGCTGTCGATCCAGCGCGACAGCAACTGCCGGTCGCGGAAGCATTCGTCCGGCACGGCGCGGCGTTTGATCCGCGCAAGCCGTTCGGCAAAGGCGACCTGCTTGGAGGTCGGATGGCTGGTGTCGGCAGGTTTCAGCTTCGCCTGCGCTTCAATCCAAGCACTGAGCGAGCGGCGGTCCTGTTGGACTTCCCAGGGCAACAGGCTCTGGTTCCTGAGCGCCAGCGACCGCGCATAGGCGATCTGGCGTTCAGTGGCGGGCAGGGCAAAACTGGCTGCGTCCATGATGGATCTCCCATGTGGATCGTCTGTCCAATATAGAACATATAAAGAACAAAATCAACTCCACGGCCGCGAGAGAGGAAGAGTTTGGCCGGAAATCGGCGTGTTCGGGCGGATCGAGAGAGCCGCCGGGGCGCGCCATTCACCCCTTATCCGGAGGATTCCCGATGACCCAAGCTGCCACCGCCCGTAAACCCGTGACCCTCGTACCGGAGGCGCGCCGCATGGCGTTTCTGCCCGCGCTCTTTGGCCCCGCCCTGATGCTGATCGGTGAGCGCGCCGTCTATCAGTTCATGTCCTGGCTGGCCCCCGACGATTACACGGGTGGGCTCTGGCATTTCCACGAGCGGGGCGGCCAGCCGCTGTTCATGTCGCCCGACGCTGACAAACGGTTCCGCATCTTCTGCGAGACCAACGGCTATATGGGCGAAGTCTCGGCCGAGGCCGCCGGAATCATCGCCACCCTCTTCGCCCTCTCGCATCTGTCGTTCCGGCATGAGGCTGACGAACTGGCCGAGGCCTACATGCTGCTTTACGAGTTTGCAGGTGACCACCCCGAGGCGGGCGAGATCTTCAAGGCGATCGACTGACGCGGGCACCCCGCAAGCTAACTGACAATTCCTGACCCTTTGGCGCCCTCCGGCGGTTTCGTCGGGGGGAGTTTGCATTTGGCGGGCGCAGGCAGGCACGGGCATCATTAGCCATTGGTCGCCGGCTGCGGCATGCGGATTTCAACGGCTGGTCGGACCCGGGCATCGACGGGCCTTTGCCAAGCGATCATTGAAGCTACAGGAATTGGGGCGGGGAGCGACGGCAATGGCCCCACCGTCAGATCATCATCGAATTGCGCGGTTTGTGGTGGAGTCTCAGCCATGACCGACCTGCATCGTGGCCTAGCCGCAGGCCTCGATCGAGTTTCGTCCTTTACCTGCCATCACGCTGACAGACCTGAACCCGGTGGAGCGGCGGGAGCCGCGAGTCAGCAGGGCAGGGGGATGCGCAAGCTAGCCTGACTGGTCGACGGAGGTGATTTCATCACCGGTGGTGGCTGTCCTGTCTCTCCTGACGGGCCTTCAGGGTCGCCTTGATCTCCGTTATGTTTCTGTTCCAGCCCGCGTCCAACGGCCTCTGGTGATGGGCTGATCTGCCCGAAGGACGTCTTCGCCTCGACCGCTTCGGCGCAACAGCGTCGTCACAACTTTCTTCCCCTGCCGGTGCGGGCACCGTCATTCCTCGCGGGACAAGAAAGTTCCTCCTGTGCTGTCTGGCCCCCGCGAGGGGGTGCGCCAGCGGTCGCCTCCGGGCTGTCGATCGCCATCGAGGCCGCAAGGACGCGGGCCCGAAACAGAGCAAAACGGAGAAAGAACATGGCGACCATCGGCACCTTCAAGAAGACCGGCACTGAATACACCGGCGAAATCTTCACCCTCAGCCTGCAGGCCAAGGGTGTGCGCCTCGTCCCCGACCTGCGGGCCTCGGGCGAGAACGCCCCCTCCCACCGGGTTCTGGTCGGCCGCGCCGAGATCGGCGCCGCCTGGACGAAGAAATCGAACGAGGGCCGCGAATACCTGGGCCTGAAGTTGGACGATCCGAGCTTTGCCGCCCCGATCTACGCCAACCTCTTCGATGACGAAGACGGCGAGGGCTCGAGCCTCATCTGGTCCCGCCCCAACACCCGCCGCGGCGACTGATCGGGCACAAGCAATGGCCCCGGTCGAGAGACCGGGGCCGATGCCATTCGCAATTGCTTCGATCGTATTGGTCGATAGGATCGGCAAATCGCGAAATGAGCAGTGGCACAGTAACATATTAGATCATTTCGCAGGTTCTTGTGGCCAATCCTCCGGAACCAGCGCGGGCGGTTTGGTCCAAGGTTCTTCGACAAGCGCGCTCTGAAACCAATGCTCGCGCAGATTCGCGTGCTCGGTGACGATCAGTTGAAAGCCAGGGACATCTTCCTGCGTAAACTTCAGCAGCAACTCAAACAGGCGACGCACCGCATTAAGATCCGCGTCAGCCTCAGTCCTTTGCACCGAGCCATCGGCATCCTTGTAGACTTGCTCGGACGGAAAGTAGACTTGGGTCGGCTGATCGATCAAAAGGAACCGTGGGATCGGGCGGCTATTCTGCGCCGCGAACTGGTGAATGGCGAGCAATGCCGACAAATGATAGGCCAGATGGTTCTCGCCGCCACCGGTGCGACTCATTGGGACCGGACGTTCGGGGCGATCGAAGATAATCGTCAACTGCGGCAGGTTTAGCCGTGCAGGGAAGTCTCGAAACTCGGCTTCGAATTTCTGAATGTAACGTGTTACCTGAGCAGAGATGTTGTTGAGGATCGAGGCCAAGCGTTCGTTGCTGTCGTCAGTGCCAATCTGCTCCTCAAGCTGTTTGACTTTGTTGTTGAGGCGGCGGTTCTCCGCCTCTAGTTTGGCCAGATCCTCGTCCGGCAGGAGCCTTTCCAGGAACAGGCTAATACGGCCCACAACACGCGCAGCGGCAACAGTGCGTGTGCCCATCGGGGCGATGACCGCATTGGCTGAGATCGCTGCTGACAACTCCGACTCCTTC
>CAYLYV010000215.1:0-6161 GCA_964387655.1 uncultured Cypionkella sp.
GTTGGGGGTGCGGGTGAACGCGATTGCGCCGGGAGAGGTGGAAACCGCGATCCTGTCGCCCGGCACCGATAAGATCGTCGAACACCTGCCAATGCGCCGCTTGGGCCAGCCGAAAGAGGTGGCCGATGCGATCTGGTTCCTGTGTTCGGAACAGTCGAGCTATATCTCTGGTACCGAGATTCAGATTAACGGCGGTCAGCACGTCTGAAACCGGAATTCGCGCGAATTCCGGCACGATTTCTGCGCAGAAATCGCCTGCTAGACCAATGTTGCGATGATCGCCCGCAGGGTTTCAATCCCGTCACCCTTTTCCGAACTGGTCACCACCAGTTCAGGATAAGCGGCCGGATGCTTGGCCAAAGCGCCTTTGACCTGCTCGATATTGGCATCGCGCTCGGCAGCGGAAACCTTGTCCATCTTTGTCATCACGACCTGAAACGTCACAGCCGAGCGGTCGAGCAGATCCATAATCTCCTCATCCACCGCTTTCACGCCGTGCCTTGTGTCGATCAAAACGAAGGCGCGGCGCAAGGTTTGCCGACCCGCCAGATAGGCTTTCAGCAGCGCCTGCCATTTGGCCACAATCGGCTTCGGCGCCTCGGCATAGCCGTAACCGGGCAAGTCGACGAGGAAACGGTTCATCTCACCCAAGGCGAAATAGTTAATCTCTTGCGTTCGCCCCGGCGTGTTCGAGGCGCGGGCGAGGTTCTTCCGACCTGTCAGCGCGTTGATCAGGCTGGATTTGCCGACGTTGGAGCGGCCTGCAAAGCAAACCTCCAACCGGTCAGGCTCGGGCAGGCCCGACATCGCGACCACGCCTTTGACGAAATCGACCGGGCCTGCAAACAGCAAGCGCCCAGCCTCGCGTGAGGCAAATTCCGGCTCGGGGGCCAAAGTGAATTGCAGGCTCGTCATGCCAATCTCCATTCGTCGCCGACCGCAACCGGCCCGCTTTCCACCACCACACCATAAAGCCCAAATTCCTGATGGCCGAAATGCTGGTTCAACGCTTGCAGCGTCGGCGCGTTCGGGCGACCGGTTTCAGGATCAACGGTGGTGGCGCTGCACCGCTCTATGTGTTCTTCAATCTTCAAAACCGCGCCGCCGATGCGGATGTGCTGGCCAACCCAAGCCCGTTCGGCCCAAGGCGCGGCCCCGTCCAGCCAGAGATTGCCACGCCAGCGGTCTTTCGACAGCGAGGTCCCCATCCGTGCCGACAGATCGGCCAGCGAGGCGGTGGACAGGATCGACAGCGCGGGCAGATCGGTGTCGGTCATGCTGCGCCCGGCGGTGACAATCGCCACGGGCTGCGCGCGATCCGGCGGGTTGAGCGGCGTGACCCATTCCAGAAACCTTGGCAGATCGGCCGGATCATCGGGGCGAAAGCTGATCTCGCCTCGTTCCGGGTGGTGCAAAGTGACGGTCGCCGTGGCTTCATCCAAGCGTGAGGTGATCGCCATCAGCGCCGGAGCCTTCGCACCGCGTGCGAAATTCACGCAGCGATTCCAGCCGGATACAAGCTTTGCGGCCTCATGCGCCACGGCCCAATGCCGATCCCATGCCAGACATTCCCCCGCCAAAAGACGAACGGACGCGAGGGCTTCGCGTCCGTGTCCTTTGATGGGATGGCGATAGATATCGGCCAGCCGCCCGCTCATTTCTTGGCGACCTCGACGGGCTTTTTCTTGCTAAACCCTGATTTGATATTGCCGAACAGGTCCGGTTTGTGGCCATGGCTGCGCATGATCATATACTGCTGGGTGAAAGTGATGGTGTTGTTGGTGATCCAGTAAATCACCAGCCCGCTGGCAAAACCGCCGAGCATGAACATGAACACGAACGGCATCCAAGCGAACAGCTGTTGCTGCACCGGGTCGGCGGGGGCCGGGTTCAGTTTCTGTTGCAGCCACATGGTGATGCCGAGCAGGATCGGCAGCACACCGATGAAGATGGTGGCCAGCAGCGTGTGCGGCTCGGGCGCGCCCCACGGCAGCAGGCCAAACAGGTTGTAAATCGACGAACTGTCTGGCGCGGAAAGATCGCGGATCCAGCCGAAGAACGGCGATTGCCGCAGTTCGATGGTGACGAAGATCACCTTATACAGCGAGAAGAAGATCGGAATCTGGATGAAAATCGGCAGACAGCCCGCAGCGGGGTTCACTTTGCGCTCTTTATACAGCGCCATCATGTCCTTTTGCAGCTTTTGCTTATCGTCGCCGGCGCGCTCTTTCAGCACTTCCAACTCGGGCTGCAGTTCCTTCATCCGCGCCATCGAGACATAGGATTTATAGGCCAGCGGCAGCACCAGAAGCTTCAGGATGAAGGTCAGGCCAATGATCGCGAGGCCCATGTTGCCGATCAACCCGTGCAGCCAGTGCAGCACGAAGAAGATCGGTTTGGTCAGGAAATAGAACCAGCCCCAGTCGATCGAATCGATAAAACCAGCGATGCCACCTTTATCCTGGTAGGCGCGGATGGTTTCCCATTCTTTCGCACCTGCAAACATCCGGGTGGTGGTTTCCATCGTCGCACCGGGGGCAACTGTCATCAACGGCTGGCGCACTTCGGCCTGATAAATGTCAGAGCCCGGCAGATATTTCGCCACTGCCGTATAGGGTTTGCCCTGTTCGGGGACCAGAGTGGTCATCCAGTAGTGGTCGGTGAAGCCAATCCAACCATCCTTTGTGGCCTCGGTCACTTCGGCAGGGTAACCCTCACGTTCATTCGGTGTCATCGAGGCGAATTTGGAGTAGTTCAGTTCCTCAAGGCTGCCGTCGGTGCGGCGCACCAAGCCTTCATGCACGACATAGATGCCTTGCAATTTCGGCAGGCCTTGGCGGACGATCTGACCGTAGGAATAGAGGTTCGCGGCCGCCGTTCCGGTGTTTTGCACTGAATCCGTTACGGTGAACATGAAGTCTTCATCCACCGCGATGGTGCGCAGGAATTTCAGGCCCTTGGTGTTTTCCCATTGCAGCGTCACCGGCTGGCCAACCGACAAAGTGCCACCCGAGGCGATTTTCCATTCGGTCGCGGCCCCCGGCACATCTTCGACGGTCAAGCCAACACCCGGAGCCCAGCCGAACACCGCATAATACGGCGTGGTCTGGCCGACAGGCGAGAGCAGTTTGACGGTGGGCGAGTTCGGTTCAATCGTCTCATGGTAGGTTTTCAGCGACAGATCGTCGAAACGTCCGCCCAGCATTGAGATCGAGCCCGAGAGTTTCGGGGTGTCGATGGTCAGGCGCGGCGCTTCTGGCAAAGGCTCGGTCGAGGCCACGGTGCCTGCCGGGGCCGCAGTGGCCGGAGCCTCCGGCGTCGCGGCAACCGGGGTCAGCGGCGCTTGGGTTTCAGCGGGAAACCATTGCGGAAAAAGCATCGGGCCTGCGACGAACCAGCCAAGGATCACCAGAAAGCTGAGCACGGTTGCGAGGATGAGATTCTTGTTTTGATCGTCCATCGGGACAAGCACCATTCCTGTTCAGGGTCAGGCGTGGTTCAACGATAGGGGGGCGCAAAGGTCAAGCGGTTTTCCCCTGTTCGCAGGGCTTGGCACCGGGTTTGCCGCGCAATTCGCGGTGTACGCGCCGATTTGCCCCTAGCGGGCGCGCGAGCCGATGCGCGGAATCGCCCCGACCTTGGCGTGGTGGCGTGCGATCCATTCCATCGTTTCATCCACCGGCATCGGGCGGGCGATGCCGAAACCTTGCACATCTCCGCAACCTAATTGTGACAACATGGCGTGTTCGCCGGGGGTCTCAACTCCTTCGGCCAAGGTTTCGAGGCCCATCCGTTCGGCCATCGACAGGATCGCGGCCACCATCTTTTGCTGCTCGCGATCCTCATCCAGTTTGGTCACAAAGCTGCGGTCAATCTTGATGCGGCGCACCGCAAAGCGGCGGATCGAGGTGATCGAGGCATGGCCGGTGCCAAAATCATCCAGATCAATGCCGCAGCCCAAAGCCGCAAGGGCTGCGATGTTCGAGACGATGATGTCATTGTCGGTTTGCGCCACGACATTCTCCAGCACCTCAATCGACAACCGTTTGGGTTCCAGATCAAAGCGGTCGAGCTCCCATTTCAGCTTTTCCGCCAGACGCGGGTTGCGCAGTTCTGGGGCGGAGAAATTGACCGCCACCGTCGGTATATTCAGCCCGGCGCGATCCCAGCGGGCGAGGGCCGAAAGGGCGTGGTACAAAATCACCTCGCCCAGACGTTCGCTGAGGCCAGCATCTTCGATCATCGGCAGAAATTCGGCGGGTGGAATCAGGCCCTTATCGGGGTGATACCAGCGCGCCAGCGCCTCAAACCCGGTGATCGCCCCGGTATGGGTGGAGATTTGCGGTTGAAAATGCGGGCGGATCTGACCTTCATCGAGCGCATGTTCCAACTCGTTGCGCAAGGTGTCGCGGTCGGCGCGGGTGGCGGCCATATCCTCTGAATAGCTGCGGATAGCGCTGGGGCCATGGCGCAGGGCATCGTCGGCGGCAATTTGTGCGGCGTTCAGCAGGGCAGCACCGCTGGGTTCTGGCGCGCGGCTGCCCAAGCAAAAGCCAATCGAGCAGGTGACATAAATGCGAGTCGCGTTCAGGCTGATCGGGGCGGACAGCGCCGATTGCAGCCGGGCTGCGACCTGCACCACCGTTTCAATATCCAGCCGCCGCACCGGGGCCAGTGCCACCGCAAAGCCACCGCCTTCCAGCCGGGCCACCACATCGCCCGCACGCAGCGAGGCGCAAATCCGCTCTGCCGAGCGTGCCAACACCTCGGTCTGGGCTGCGCGGCCATGCTGTTCAACCAGCCGCTCTGCCAGATCGAATTGAAGCACCAGACAGGCGGTCGTGCGCCCGTGAAGATGTGATTCGCGCAAAATCGCGTCCAGATTGCCGACGATCTGTGCGCGCAGGGACAGGCCTTCCAGCACCTGCAGCTGATCGGGCGGGATTTCCAGCGGCCGCACCGCACCTGAAATCGCAAACAGCAGCGGCGCACCGAGGGCGGTCAGGATCAAATCCCGCTCTCCGCCCAGCCAGAACGCGGCGAGGGTCAGGGCGGGCAGGAACACGAAGGCCTCTGGCCTGCGCATCAGGGTGCCGATGCGGGAGAACCCGGTGGAGACTGTGGTCAAGAAACGTGAAACCATCGGACCAGCCCTATCTGCTGCGGGGCAGAGCCACCCCGATGCGGCAAGACTAGGCAAACACCCTGATCGGAAGGTTAATCCTCACCCCAAAGTTGCAGAGGATTTTCACTATTTGTTCCATTGTTTGTTAACCATCCGACGCCAAAGCAGCCCGCATTCAGTCTCAGCGTTTGGCGTCAAACTCGGGATCAGCTCCGGGCACCGGATCATAGCCTTGGCCGCCCCATGGATGGCAGCGGCAAATCCTGTGCACCATCAGATAACCGCCCTTGGCAGCTCCGTGCCGCTCTAACGCCTCCATCGCATAGGCCGAGCAGGTGGGTTGAAAGCGGCAGCCGTGGCCGACCCAAGGGCTGAGCACCAGCCGATAGGCGCGCACGGGCAGGGCCAGGATGCGCGCCAGCGGTGTCATGTGCGGGCTTTGTGAACGGATGCCAGCGCTGTGGCGAAATCGGCCAGCATATCTTTGTAATCGCGGGAAATTGTGGCCTCCGGCTTGGCAACCAGCACATAATCCCAACCGGGTCGCGCCAGCCCCGGCAGCACCTCGCGCGCCAAGGCCCGCATCCGGCGTTTGGCACGATTGCGCGCCACGGCGTTGCCGATTTTCTTCGAGGCGGTAAAGCCGATCCGTACCATGGCCTGATCATCGCCGCGCGCGCGGCCCTGCAACAGAAAGCTGCCCGTACCTTGCCTGCGCCCCTGCGCGGTGCGCAGATAATCCGGGCGGTTCTTCATGGTCTGAACACAAACGGAAACCGCCGGAGGCGCTTCGGACGCTTCGGCGGTGGGGCCAATGTCCGATACCTTCGGCGGTGTCATGGTCTACTCCTGTATCTGACCCAGAAAAGGTCAGTCAGAAATTAAGCCGACAGTTTCTTGCGGCCCTTGGCGCGGCGGGCCGCCAGCACAAGACGGCCACCCTTGGTTGCCATACGCGCGCGGAAGCCGTGGCGGCGGGCGCGAACCAGGTTCGACGGTTGAAAAGTGCGCTTCATCGCGGTCTCCATCAGACGGG
>CAYLYV010000216.1:0-6153 GCA_964387655.1 uncultured Cypionkella sp.
AGGCGAAAGGTGCGCATTTCCGGTCCTTGCAGGATCCGATCGACACGGCGTCGCCTCAGGGCAAGTTTACCCTGCAGGTTCTGGGCGCAGCCGCCGAGTTTGAACGGGCCTTGATACGCGAGCGCACCAAGGCCGGGTTGCGATCTGCGAAGGCAGAAGGGCGGATTGGTGGCAATCCGGGGCTGAAGGCGGGTGATCCCGTGGCCATCCGCAAGGCAAGGGCCGCGCGAGTGGAAAGCCATTTCCAGAAACTGAACACCAATGCCGACCAATGGGTGCCCGAGGTCCGCCGTCTTAGACCGGACCTGCCATGGGAAGACGTGCTGCGCATCGTCAATTCAGGCCTGCCGCGCGAGGCGCAGCCTTGGTCCGTGCCCCGCCTGATCCGTGCTGCCAAAACCTTCGTCCGCGAAGGCCTGCTGCCGGAAACCATCCTTTCCCGCGCCACCGCATCCGACAAGGATGATCGTCTGCCCGCCATCGTCGCGGGCATCAAAGGCGCAGATCCCAAGATGACTCTTCAAGCTATCTGCGACCGGCTGGAGACCATGCGCGAACGGACGCCGCGAGGTCGAACCAGATGGCAGCCCTCTTCGGTCAAGATGCTCTTGGAACGCGCCGAAAGGCTTGGCTTGCTCTGAACGGCCAGTTTAACCTTGCAAATCATCCATACTGTGGAGTATTTGCAAGGTATGTACGAACGCAGAACCAATCAGATTGTGTTGTCCGCCCTCGATGAGCAAGCGGCCGTCGTCCTTTTGGGCCCTCGGCAAGTTGGCAAGACCACCCTTGCACTCGAAATTGCAGGACACCGCCCGTCAGTCTACCTTGACCTCGAACGGGCGGCAGATCGACAAATCCTGGCCGAGCCAGACCTCTATCTGGACGAGCAGGCCGGAACGCTGGTTATCCTCGATGAGGTCCAGCAGATGCCGGGCCTATTTTCAAGCCTGCGCGGACAGATTGACATGCGGCGGCGCAAGGGCCTGCGCACAGGACAGTTCCTGTTGCTGGGATCCGCGTCAAACGTGCTTCTGCAACAGTCTGCAGAGTCCCTTGCCGGTCGTGTCCGCTACATCGAGATGCCACCCTTGCTTCTGGAAGAAGTGGGCAATGACCGTCTGAACGACCTTTGGCTGCGCGGCGGCTTCCCCGACAGCTTTCAGGCGGCTGACGATCGGGCCAGCCTGACTTGGCGCGAAGACTTCCTGCGCACCTACCTTGAGCGGGACATCCCTGCTCTTGGCCCGCGTATTCCCGCCACCACTTTGCGTCGTTTCTGGACGATGCTGGCCCATGCCCAAGGCGGCTTGCTGAACTCTGCCGCTTTGGCCGAGGGGTTGGGCGTGTCAGGTCAGACGATTGGGCGATACCTCGATCTGCTTGTCGATCTTATGCTGGTGAGGCGCCTGATGCCCTGGCATGAAAATGTCGGCAAACGCCTTGTCAAATCACCCAAGATCTATGTCCGCGACTCTGGCCTGCTGCATGCGTTGCTTGGCCTCGGCTCACTGGAAAACTTGCTGGGTCATCCGGTGGTTGGCGGCAGCTGGGAGGGGTTTTGCCTAGAAACCCTGATCGCCGCCGCGCCCGCTGGTACGGAAACCTTCTTCTACAGGACATCGGCTGGGGCAGAACTTGACCTTGTACTTCGCCTTCCCGGCGGGGAAACTTGGGCAATCGAGATCAAGCGTACCACTGCCCCCAAAGTCTCGCGCGGCTTTCACCTCGCTATTGCAGACATCAAGGCTGATAGGCGCATCTTGGTCTATGCTGGAGAGCGTGAGGTTCCCCTCGGAGAGGGTTTGCGGGCCATGCCACTCGATGTAGCAGTGGAGCAACTGCGCCACCAAACTTAAGCCCACCCCATGGAGCGGAGGCCCAATCAAAGTTGGTGGCCCTTGCAGTCGACGCACTTCGAATCGAAGTGCGCACCGAGAACAGACTTTCGCCAATCCCCTCACTTAACCCTTGACGCTGAAGACCTGGCTACAAGATGTTGATGGGCTGCAAACTAGGGACCTAAATTTTAGTTGATTTATTTCAAAAGGTTAAGCTTACATTCCGCGAGTCTTCTCTGCCCGCCCTGCGACTGGCCTGCGTCTATCAGTAGAATTTTCTTGCGCGAGCGAAAAAGTTGGCGCATTTCTACCCGTAGCGCAAAAAGATGAGAATTTCAGGTTTCTGCGCTACAAAAGAAAAGCTCGAAAAGAGCGCGCTGCGTGGACCTCGGTTGCGACAGCACAGAAAACGAGGGCAGTATGTCAGCAGAGCGAGTATTTGCCGAGCTTCAAACCGACGCATCTACGCTGCACGCGTCTATTCGCTTGCATCTGGAGCGCAATTTTGCGCCTGACGCGCGGAAACATCTAAGAACCTTTTCGTCCACCGAAGCCGCTGGCTTCTTGGGGCTCGCGCCCGGGCACCTGCGAAAGCTGCATGCCGAAAACAAGATCCCGGACGTCCCTTTGGACGATAGAGGCCGCAAGTTCTACTCCGCCGAAGACTTGGGGCAGATCCGTCTGGCCCTCGCTCGCAACACGAGGGATCCGTCGCTTTACCTGCGTGGACGAGTCGGACAAGAACCGCTTCAAATTATTTCCTGCGTCTCGTTTAAGGGCGGGTCGGCAAAGACCACAACAGCGGCATATCTCAGCCAATGGTACGCCCTTCATGGCTACCGTGTCCTGGTGGTTGATATGGACCCGCAGGCATCGTTGTCCTCGATGACAGGCCTGCGTCCAGAGATCGATTTCACGCACAAAGGGACCATCTACGACGCAATCCGCTATGACGACCCGCTGCCGATGAGCGAGGTCATCCGGAAAACCTACTTTCATGGCCTCGATATCGCTGCAGGCGGCCTGATCCTGTCAGAGTACGAAACTGAAACGCCCTACGCGCTGCGCCGCGGTGCTGAGCCGCCTTTCTACTTGCGTCTGCGCGAGGCGATCCAGTCGGTCGAAGCGAACTATGACCTTGTTTTCATTGATTGTCCGCCACAACTTGGCTTTCTGACTTTGTCTTCTTTAGTCGCGTCTACTTCGATCATCATCCCGGTCGTGCCCAACTTCATCGACGTGGCTTCGTTGGCGCAATTCCTGACCATGACATCATCCTTGCTCGACACCATCCGGGATGCGGGGATGACGCTGGACTACGATTTCCTCCGTTACCTGGTCTCACGCTTTGAGCCTTCCGATGGCCCCCAAGCACAGGTTGCCGGACTCTTGCGTGCAAACTTCGGCAAACGCGTGATGACCGAAACCTTCCTGAAATCGACCGCCATTTCGGATGCTGGTCTGACACATCAAACCCTGTTTGAGGTCGGGCGCGGCAGCATGAACCGGAACACCTATGACCGCTCGATGGAATCGGTGAATGCGGTCGCGCGCGAGCTGGAACAAGAGATCCACAAAGCTTGGGGAAGGCACTGATATGGCCCGAAAGAACATGTTCGAAGGCATTACCCCAACTCTACGGCCTGAAGACGCGGAGATGCCTGCCCTGCCCCGTACCACGGCGAAAATGCCCGAGGTATTTCAAAGTGCGGGCCCGATTGCTGCAATTCGCAACGATCTACGCAGCATAAGCAGTCGCTCCGTTCAAGAAATTGACCCTGAGATGATCGAGGACACTGGCCTCAAGGATCGTTTGGGCGACCTTGACGACGATGTAGCAGAGTTGCGGGATAGCATTGCAAAGCACGGGCAGCAGGTTCCTATTCTCTTGCGTCCCCATCCGACGCTCAGCGGCCGCTATCAGGTGGTTTACGGACGCCGGCGGCTTGCTGCCATTCGCGCGTTACGAACACCAGTCAAAGCACTCATCCGAACCTTGTCTGATGAGGAAGCCGTCCTTGCTCAAGGTCAGGAAAACAACCTTCGTAAGGATCCCTCCTTCATCGAAAAGGCTCTTTTTGCGGGAGACCTAGAAGAAGCGGGCTATGATGCACGGGTTGTGCAGGATGCGCTGAACGTCAATCGAAGCCATACCTCTCACATGCGCAAGGTGCGCGAGGCCATCCCACGCGAAGTTATCGTACGCATCGGCGCGGCACCGTCGATAGGGTGGAAGCGCTGGTACGAACTTGCCTCCCGCCTTCTCGATGAAAAGATCGATGCGATCGCTGTGCACCCTGCCCCGTTCCCGGCGGGCCTGACGTCGGACCAAAGATTCGATGCCTGGTCGAGGATGGCTGTGAAAACTGAAAAGAACAGCACAACTCGCAAGGTCCAACAAGTTGAGCCTATGTTGCTAAAGGCGAAGGATGGCTCGGTTATTGGCACCATTGCACTGCAGAAAGACTCCGTGAGCTTTCAGGCCACGTCCAAAGGCGATCCGTTCACGGCCTGGCTGCATAGGAACGCCGAGACGGTGTTCCCGCGGCTACATGAAGAATTCCTAGCCCGCTCCGTTAAGCCGGAGTGAGCAAGCGATGCAACGAAAACAACAGAGGAGCAGTGTCGGAAAAGAATAGGCCTCCCGAATGGAACCCACCCGGAAGGCCCGCGCAAAACACAGGGCGCCAACCCTGAGAATGCTCATCTCTAGCCAGAGCAAGTTAGCGCAGGCCCGAATCGCAAGCAACATCGCATCGCGGTGATCTGATATCTTTTATCCTTTATCTGAACAAAAGACCCAGAACGCCTGCGGAAATCTGCGCAATACGGTCCTCATTCGGACAGCCCTGCACGTTCCGCGTGAATAAATCATGGAACAGAACGCATCCACGCCCGTGCTTCGGCATGCCCGGCGCCCCAATTTGTCGTCTCTGAAACCTCGGTTGCAGACCCCTGCAGCAGACAAGGACAAGCGTTGGCACATCCTTGATCTGGCAAAGACCTGCCGCCAACGACTGAAGCTTCGTGATCGCGACATCGCGGTCTTACGGGGCTTGCTGTCCCTCCTGCCCTCGCAAGCGCGACCTGACCAAATGGTGGTCTTTGCATCCAACCGGGTTCTGATTGATCGCTGCGATGGCATCGACGAACGCACTCTTCGTCGTCGGATTGCTCACTTGCAAAACTGCGGGATGCTTGAACGCCGGACAAGCCCCAACGGCAAGCGATATCAAGTCCGCGACGATCACCAGGCCGCGCTGCTGACCTATGGCATCGATCTCACGCCTCTTTTCCACATCCAGAGCCATTTGGAAGCCTTAGCAGAAGACTGCCGCCACGAAGCCTTAAGGATCAAAGTGCTTCGCAGCTTGATCAGAGATATTTTGTTCAAAACGCCACCACATGAAATCATCGGCATTCAAAACGAAGCGCAACGGGCACTTAGGAGAGTGCTCGATAGCAATCAGTTGCAGCAAATCCTGTCTCAGCTTGAAGAAGCTGTACCCGTTATGATCCCTCAATTCACGGACAACGTGACTCTGCCGACAACACACCAGTCCGTCAGCGACGGTCAAAATGACCGGCATATTCAGAGTTCGTATAAAGATAATTTAGAATCTGAAAGGGCTGAGAGCGAAACTTTGAGCAACCCTGCCTGTGAAAAAAAATCCGCCAACTTAGATCATGCCGACATCACAGTCGATGAATGCATGGACCTTGCCCGAACTGCCAGAGAAATGGCCCCTAAACAGCCCCGATGCTGGGAGGATCTGATTGATCTTTCAACAACCCTTGCCCCTGCCATCGGACTTCAAGGCACGGTAATCCATGAAGCCGAGAAACACTTGGGCAGACACGGCTGCGCTTTGGCCGTTCTTGGTCTTGTCGAGGCATTTGGCAGAGTTCGCAACCCAGAAGCCTATCTAACCGCTCTTGTTCAGCGTCGCCTCAAGCAAGGCCTCGATCTCGTCCGAATGTTTCGTTCCCTCGTTCGGCCAGGTAAGCCAACAGCTGCTTTCGTTTAGAACTAGGATGTTTACCCCGGTAAACATTGGTTGGGCGTGCTTGGCTCGGCTCAAAGTGCACGATGTATACCGGGGTAAACATGAAGCCGTCGCGTTGCGCGGTGGAGAGTTTGAGAATGGTTGGTTTGAGGGTGGCGGGAAGTGAGATCGGGAGAGTGGCTCCCGGCGCCCGTCGTGGAGAAGACCTGATGGCCCAAGCTGCCCAGAAGATCACCCTGTCGTCCTCACGGGACATCCCCTTTGACAAGCTGGTGCTGAGCCAGTCCAACGTCCGGCGTATCAAG
>CAYLYV010000217.1:0-6122 GCA_964387655.1 uncultured Cypionkella sp.
GCACCATCAGCGGCACGGTGCGGGCGGCAACGATTTCGGTGCGTGCGCCGCGCAAGATGCCCGAGAAGGTCAGTTCGGACACGGTTTCGGGCAGGGGCAGGGCGGCGGAAAGCAAGGTGGCAGGGTCTGCCCCCAGCGCGATGGCCACCGGCATGGGCGCGTTGGCCTCGGCCCAGCTGCGCGCATGGGCCGCGCCGCCGCGATGCGCCAGCCAGCGCAAGATCAACCGGTCTGGTGCCAAGACCTGCGCGCGATAGACCCCCAGATTATACTGCGCAACCTGACCGGCCCCGGCGCCATAGGGGCGGGTGATCACCACCGGCCAGGTCAGCAAGGGCCCGGCATCTTCGGGCCAGGGCGTTTGAACCGGCAGACGGGTCATATCGACGGGCGCGTCGACCTGTTGCGCGGGGGCACGGCGCAGGGTTTTCGGGCGGGTGGCAAGGGCGGCTTTCAACAGCGGCCAGCGCGACAAGGCATCGCGCATGCCATCAACCGGAGCGGGGCTGCGCAGCGCCGCCAAAAACTCGCCAAAAGCGGGCACCTGCGACAGATCCATCCCCAGACCAGCGGCGACCCGTTCGGCGGTGCCAAAAAGATTGCCGATGACCGGGATCGCGCTGCGATTTCCGGTGGCATCCAGCGCCGCATCAAACCGCAGCACGGGTCCGCCGAGCTTCAGCGCCGCCAATTGAACGGCGGTCATTTCGTGGCGCAAGCTGATCGGCTCGGGCAACCGCACCAGCTGACCCGTGGTGTCGGCCCAGCCCAGAAAGCTGCGAAGATCGGGAAAGGCGGGCAGGGTGCGAATCTTGGCCTCCATTGCGGCTGGCGGAGGGATAGCAGCGGTTTTGAGTGTTCGACTTGATATTTATCAAGTCGCGCGTCGATTTGCTGCGATATGCAGGGGCATCACCTTGGCCGAGGATATTATGCCCGCACACACCCTTCCGCATCTGCCGCGGCCGCTTGCGATCGCGATGCGCCCGTTGCCGATATCGCCATTGACCGCTGTGCTTGGCTGGATGGCGCAGCGCATGACGCGCGCGCATCCGACCTTGCTGCAACGCATGGGGCCATATGCGGACCGCCGATTTCTTGTTGATCCGACCGATTTCCCGTTCGTTCTGCTTCTGCATCCTGCAAGCGGGGAAGTCTCGGCGCATCGGCGCGGCAAGCTGCCTGCCTATGATGCGCGGATCGCTGGCCCGATGTCGGCCTTTCTTGCGATGATGCACGGTGCCGAAGACGGCGATGCGCTGTTTTTTTCGCGTGATCTGACCATCGAAAGCGATACCGCTGCCGTGGTTGCCCTGCGCAATGCGATGGATGACGCCGAACTTGACCTGAGCGTCGAGCTTGTCGCGGCCTCTGGCCGTTTTGCGGCTATGACGCGGCGGATCATGGCGCGGGCCGAACGGCTGACCGGGCTGACCCTGCACCGGATTGATGGCGGAGATCTGCAATGATGGAACTGGTTTGCCCCGCTGGCACGCCCGCGGCACTGCGCGCGGCGGTCGATGCCGGGGCGCATACGGTTTACTGTGGCTTTGCCGACGAAACCAATGCGCGCAATTTTCCGGGGCTGAATTTTAGCCGGGAAGAACTCGCCGCAGGGGTGGCCTATGCCCAGGCTCGCGGCTCTCGTGTGTTGGTGGCGATCAACACCTTTCCGCGCGCCGGTGCCGAACAGCTTTGGCACCGCGCGATTGCCGATGCCAAAACGGCGGGGGCGTATGCGGTCATTCTGGCCGATGTCGGCCTGTTGGCTTACGCGGCGGCAAGCCATCCCGATCTGCGCTTGCACCTGTCGGTGCAGGCCGCTGCCGCCAATCCTGATGCGATCAATTTCTATGCCTCCGCCTTCGGTGTGAAGCGGGTGGTGTTGCCGCGCGTGCTGACAGTCGACGAAATCGCACAGATCAACTGCGAAATTGATGTTGAAACCGAGGTTTTCGTTTTTGGCGGCCTGTGTGTGATGGCCGAGGGCCGCTGCTCGCTGTCATCGTATATCACCGGGCAATCGCCCAACATGAACGGCGTTTGCTCGCCCGCGTCGCATGTCGATTATGCCGAAGAAGGGCCCGATCTTGTCAGCCGTCTGGGCGGCTTCACGATCCATCGCACGCTCAAGGCCGCGCCTGCGCCTTATCCAACCTTGTGCAAAGGCTGCTTCACCTCTGGCGATCAGACCGGACATATTTTCGAAGATCCTGTCAGTCTGGACGCAAGCCATCTGATCCCGGCTTTGGCGCGTGCGGGGGTGACCGCGTTGAAAATCGAAGGCCGTCAGCGCAGCCGTGCCTATGTCGCGCAGGTGGTGCGCACGTTCCGCGCCGCCGTCGAGGCGCAGGCAAAGGGTCTGCCGATGCCAGACAGCGCGCTTGCGCGCTTGACCGAAGGGCAGGCGGCGACCGCCGGTGCCTATGCCAAAACCTGGAGATAGCTGTGGATCTGACAGTCGGGCCAAATTTCTTCTTTTGGGATGCCGCCACGGTGCGCGGTTTCTATCAATCGGTTGCCGCGGCGCCGGTGGCACGGGTGGTTCTGGGCGAGGTGGTATGCTCAAAGCGCCTGCCGTTCTGGCAAGACGAAATCCCGCTGGCGGTGGAAAGCTTGCTGGCGGCAGGTAAAGCGGTTGCGATCAGCAGCCTTGCGTTGATCACCCTGAAGCGGGAACGCAAACAGACCGCCGAATTGATGCAGCTTGGTCTGCCGGTTGAAATCAACGATCTTTCGGCGCTGCACCATGTTCCGCAGGGCACGCCGTTCTGGGTGGGGCCGTTGGTCAATGTCTATAACGAGGGCACGCTGCGCTGGCTGGCGCAGCGGGGGGCGGTGCGGGTGTGTCTGCCGCCCGAACTGCCGTTAGAGTCGGTGGCGGTGCTGGCCCGGACTGGCCGCGAGTTGGGCATAGCTGTCGAAGTTTGGGGGCATGGTTGTTTGCCATTGGCGATTTCCGGGCGCTGCTATCATGCGCGTCTGCACGACCGCAGCAAAGACAGCTGCCAGTTTGTCTGCGCCGAAGATCCGGATGGCCGCGATGTGGAAACCATTGACCAGCAGAAGTTTCTGAAGGTGAACGGGGTGCAGACCCTTAGCCAAAGCACCGCCAGCATGGCCCGGCAGGTCGAACCGCTGCGTGAGGCAGGCGTGAATGCCCAGCGGCTTTCGCCGCAGATCGGGGATTTTGCGGCCCTTTGCGAAGGCTATGCGGCGCGGCTGTTGGGCACGCTCTCGGCCGATGCGCTGGCGCTGCAACTGCAAAGCAACGGCACGCCACTTTCCGACGGCTTCTTGCAAGGCGCGTCGGGGGTTGCGTGGTCTGGCTGACGGCGTTTTCGGCGGCTGCTGCCTTGGTGCGCGGACTGGTGTTTTGGCGTGGTATCTGATGTGGTCGGGCAAAGTGAGGCCACCACATGAACATCGATCAAACCAAAATCGCGCGACGGTCCTTGTTGCTGTCTGCGGCCCCTGAACATGTCGTTGACAAGGTGCTGCGCGAGGCGCGGGTTTGCAGCTATCAGCGCGGCGAGACGGTTTTCTTGCAGGGCGATCAGGCGACGGCGATTTATATCGTCGTGGCGGGGTGGGTGAAGCTGTACCGGGTCGCGCCGAGCGGGGCGGAGGCGGTGGTGGGGGTGTTCACTAAAGGCCGCAGCTTTGGCGAGGCGGTGGCGTTCCGCACCGATGTTTATCCGGTGGCGGCCGAGGCGGTAACGGATTGCAGCCTGATCCGGATTGAGGCGGACAGTTTGCTGCGGCAGATCCGCGAAAGCCCCGAGATCGCGCTTTCGATCCTGTCGGCGACCTTCGCGCATCTGAACGGGTTGGTGGCGCAGGTCGAGGGATTGAAGGCGCAGACCGGGGTGCAGCGGATCGCGGAGTTCTTGCTGGATCTGGCGCCCTGCAGCAGCGGTGCCTGCGAGGTGACGCTGCCCTATGACAAGGTTCTGCTGGCGGGGCGGTTGGGGATGAAACCGGAAAGTCTGAGCCGGGCCTTTGCCAAGCTGCGCGATCATGGGGTGACGGTGCGCCAAAGTTTGGCCAGCATTGCCGATGTGGCGGTGCTGCGCAATTTTGTCGAGCAAGACCGCAGCGAGCTTTAGGGCAGATTCTTGCATGGTCCCAACGCGGGACCATTTTTATGTGTTTTATATCAAGTGGTTGATACAGACATTTTAACGAAGCCTTAACCTTTGCCGCCCGGATTACCGATCTGCTTCGGGCAAGGGCAGGCTGACACCGGCCTGCGCGGCGTCGGGGTCGGGGCCATCAAGCCACGGCGAAAGCGCGGCCAGGGTTTCGAATTTCGCGCGGTCGGTGATGATGATGCGCTGCCCGTCCACCTTGCAGCCGTCCTCGGCCAGAGACTTCAAGGCGCGCGACAGGTTTTCCGGCGTCATCCCCATATACGACGCCAGCAAGCGCTTTTCGATCGGCAGAATGAAGCCCGGCGCGTTGCCCAAAAGCCGCGATTGGCGCAGCAGATAGGCGGCGATGCGTTCGCGGGTGTTGCGCAGTTTCAGGTTTTTGGCGTGGCGCACCATGTTGCGGTAGCAACCCGCCAATTCGGTCAACACATTCGTCGCAAAGCGGTTGTCGGCGGCGATTGCGGCGCGCAGATCTGCCGAAGGGATCAGCAGCACCCGCGATCTGCGCAGGGTGCGCGCCGACATCAGATAGGGCGCGTCGCGCACCGAAGCGGCCAGAATGAAGGTGGACACCGGCCGCACCACCGCCATGGTCGCCTCGCGCTGGTTTGTGCTGGCATAAAGTTCAACCATGCCTTCAACGATGATATGCAGGAAATCTGCCGGAGTGCCTTCGTTGATCAAGGTGACATAGGGCGGAAACGATTGATCATAGCCCGCCCGCATCAGTTTCAGGATCGTGGAATCCTGAACCCCGTCAAACAACTGCAAATCACGGACATCATCGGCGATGGTTTCGATCACGACTCGGCGTCTTTCGCTTGGATACTTGATTTCTTCTATATCATAGATTGACATTTATCAATTATATGGATGCGAATTTTAACGATACCGTTTGACCAATCGCGCCTGGGCATTTGGCCTTGGTCAAATCTGGTCGCTTTGCTGCGGCACAATCACAAAGGGTTGATCTGGATCAACGGGGGCCGAAGGCCGCTCTGTTGTGGCTATCGGCGTCCGGGGGAATGCCCCGCTACTGACGGAGATAGAAATGCTGATCGGATCGCAGGTGTCAAAAGGCGACCAGAACCGCGCCCTTGTATTAAGCACGATTGCGTTCACCGCATGTTTTGCCGTTTGGACGATTTTTTCCATTATCGGGGTGGCCATCAAGAAAGAGCTGTCGCTGACCGAGTTCGAGTTCGGCCTGCTGGTGGCAACGCCGATCTTGACCGGATCGCTGACCCGGCTGTTCTTGGGGGTATGGACCGAGCGCTTTGGCGGACGGTTGGTGTTTTCGGCGCAGATGATCCTGGCCGGGATGGCCACCTGGGCGCTGACCTGGGCCTCGAGCTATACCACCTATCTGATTGCGGCGCTGGGGATCGGGCTTGCGGGCGGATCATTCATCATCGGCGTGGCCTATGTGTCGCGCTGGTATGACGCGGGCAAGCAAGGCACGGCGCTGGGAATTTTCGGTGCGGGCAACGTCGGGGCGGCTGTGACCAAGTTTGTCGCGCCGTTCGTGATGGTGGCCTATGGCTGGCAGGGCGTGGCGCATGTCTGGGCGCTGGGGCTGATCGCGATGGGTGTCGCGTTTTTCCTGTTCGCCAAGGACGACCCCGAGCTGATCGCGCGGCGGGCCAAAGCCGTGAAAGCGCCCAGCTTTGCCGAACAATTCGCCCCCTTGGCGAATATTCAGGTGTGGCGGTTCTCGCTGTATTACTTCTTTGTGTTCGGGGCCTTTGTCGCGCTTGCACTGTGGCTGCCGCACTATCTGATCGACGTCTACCATGTGGATGTGGAAACCGCGGGTATGTCGGCTGCGGCCTTCAGCCTGTCGGCCAGCCTGTTTCGCGCCTATGGCGGCCATCTGAGTGATCGGTTCGGCGCACGCACGGTGATGTACTGGTGCTTTGGCTTCTCGTTGGTGTTCCTGTTCATGCTGTCTTATCCGGCGACGGATTA
>CAYLYV010000218.1:0-6033 GCA_964387655.1 uncultured Cypionkella sp.
AAGACGTCCTTCGGGCAGATCAGCCCATCACCAGAGGCCGTTGGACGCGGGCTGGGACAGACAATCCAAGGAGATCAAGGCGACCCTGGAGGCCCGGAAGGTATGACAGGTCAGGCACTACCGGCGACGTGAACACCTCTGGCCCATTAGGCGATCATGCGACTCCCCCCTGCCCGGCTGCTTCGCGGCTCACGCCGCTTCACCGCAGTCAGGTCTGCCAGCGTGCTGGCAGACAACGGACAAGATTGAAACGAGTGCTGTGACTGGGCCAAGATGCAGGTCGATCATTGCTGAGACTCCATCCCAACCCGCGCAACTCGATGATGATCTGACGGCATCGCCAGTTGCCACGTCCTTGCCCTATCAGCCACAGCTTCGATGATTGCCTCGCAATGGCCCTGCGAAACCGTAGGGTTGGCATCCAGCTAGAGCCGTCGGTTGACAGAGAGGCGATGTCGCAATGCATCCTCTGTCAACTAGACGTCGAAGCGTGCGGCGGCATCCTCTCACCGGACGGTATCTAGAGTGCTGCCATGTATTCCGGCAGAATAGCCCAGCTGAACAGTGCATCCAGCTTGGCAGGTTGAAGGAATGCGAACCATGTCGATCAAGCACTGATTTCGCCCGTCGGAAGGTCAATCCTGATGATCGGGAAGTGGCCATGAGTGCGCCTCGTCCAAGGCGCCGGGAGATCAGGACACAGTCACTAGAATGTTGCCGCGTCCCTTAAGGCGAACCAGCCGGTCATGGCCCCGATTACCTTGCTCAGCTTCGCTGGGATTGCCAAGGCAGGTGCATCGGCAATGTCCAGCGTCGTGGTGATTGCAGCGCTTTTGCCATCCCGCGCCAGTTCCACCCAATCAGGGTTCATCACCAGCCCCTGACCAACGGCTACAAGCGACAAGCCAGTGGCCAGCGCTTGTTCCGCCTGATCCGGCGTGCGGATCATACCTGCCGCGATCACCGGCACCCGCCCGGCAACTTGGCTAACGAAATGCGCGGCGACAGTCTTGTCGCCCACGCCATCCAGCGGCTTGGCGTTCAGCACATCGGACAGAGAGGCATGGATATAGGTCACACCAGCGTCCACCAGCCGGTCTGTCAGCGCGAGCACATCCGGAATACGCAGCCCACCCACGTCCGGTTCCTCGGGCGAGATGCGGTAGCCGATGAGGAACGGGCAGCCTGCAGTCGCGGCCACACGGCTAACCTCGGCCACCACGGCCAGCGGAAAGCGCATCCGGTTTTCCAGCGAACCGCCCCATTGGTCGGTGCGCTGGTTGAAACGCGGCGACAGGAAATTCTGGATCAGAAACCCATGCGCCCCATGCAACTCGATCCCGTCGAACCCGGCGTGGATGGCGCGGCGGGTGGCCTCGCCGAAAGCTTTGATCGTCTCAAGAATGTCCTCATGGTCCAGGGCACGCGGCGTGACCGAGGGCGCGAACGGCGTCGCCTCGGTCGGCACGGCACTGGCGCTGACCACTTCGCCGCCGGGGGTCAAGGAGGGCAGCGCCTTGTTGCCCGCATGGAAGATTTGCAGCACGGCAACCGCTCCACCACTTTTGGCCGCCGTTGCCAGCCGGGTCAGACCGGGCAGAAAGCGATCATCAAAGGCCGCGAACTCATCGGTGAAGCCGATGCCGTTGGCCTGCACATGCGTACAACCGGTCAGCATCAGGCCGACGCCACCCGCGCGGCGGCGCATCCAGGCGATTTCCTCGTCCGCCACTGTGCCATTCGGGTTTCCAGCCCAGGTGGTCATCGGGGCCATGACAACGCGGTTGCGCAGGGTGAAGCCGCTGGTCAGTGGCAGGGGGGCGAAAAGTGCGGGGTATGACATCTGAATGGTCCTGATTGGGGTCGGCCTGTTTCCTTGACTGCAATCTAGACGCAGGCACTGCTTCCGATTAGACGGGTAATTGCGGTTGATCCCAGAAAGGGTGTTTCTGAATGCCGATGCCGAAAGACAACCTGACCGACATCCGCACCTTCATCGCAGTCGCGCGTGAGGGCAGTTTCACCAAGGCGGCGGCGAAGTACGGCGTCTCGCAATCGGCGGTCAGCTATTCGGTGCGGATGCTGGAGGAACGGCTAGGCATGCGTCTGCTGGCGCGGACCACGCGCTCTGTCTCGCCGACCGAGGCGGGGCAGCGGCTGATCGATCGGCTGGCCCCGATGTTCGAAGAGATCGAGGGCGAGTTGGTCGCCATGACCGAACTGCGCGAAAAACCTGCCGGGACCGTTCGCATCAACAGCGTAGAACATGCCTCTGAGTCAATCCTGTGGCCCGCCCTTCGCCCGTTGATGGCCACCTATCCCGACATCAACATCGAGATCGACAACGACTACCGGCTGGTCGACATCGTCGCCGCCCGCTTCGATGCCGGGGTGCGGTTGGGCGAGCAGGTGGCGCAGGACATGATCGCCATGCGGATCGGGGCGGACTACTACCAGAAAACGGTCGCAGCGCCTGACTACCTTGCGGCGCAGGGCACCCCGCAGGTCCCCCATGACCTCATGGAACATGACTGCGTACTGCTGCGGCTGCCGACATCAGGCGGGCTGTATCCGCTGGCCTATGCGAAGGATGGCGAAGAGATCGCCGTCCGGCCCAAAGGCCGCGGCATCTTCAATACTGTGCCTATGATCCTTGCGGCGGTGCTGGACGGGGTCGGTCTTGCGGCGCTGCCGGATGACGTGGTGGAGCCGATGATCGCTGAGGGACGGCTGGAGCAGGTTCTGGCGGACTGGACGCCGAAGCGGCCCGGATATCACCTGTATTACCCGAGCCGCAAGCAACCCTCCCCGGCCTTCAGCATCGTGTTGGACGCACTGCGAAAACATCGCGCTTCCGCGGCGCTTTGATCAGGCGTCGATGGCCAGCGAGGACGACAGCGCCCGATACGCGTCGATCTCGGCCTGAAGCGTCGCGATCTTCTGCTCGGCGGTCGCCACGACATCCGCCCCTGCCAGAAATCGGCGCGGCAGCGATGGTTCGCGGTCCAGCGTGATCAATGCCTGCGCCAGCTTCGCCGGGTCACCGCCCTGCGCGCCGTTCATTCCGGACATGAAGCCTTCGGTCGCGGCGCGGCGGTCGGCATAATCGCTGACCGTCAGATCGGCATATTGGGTCGAGTCAGCGGTCAGAAATTCGGTCCGGAAGAAGCCTGGATTGACGGTCATGGTTTGGATGCCAAAGGGAGACACCTCGGCATGCAGCGCCTCTGACCAGCCATCCAGCCCGAACTTTGCGGCCGAATAGGCGGTGCAGAACTCCATCCCGACCAGACCGGCGGCAGAGGAGATCGAGATGATCTTGCCGGACCGCTGTGCCCGCATCGCGGGCAGGATCGCGCGCGTGACGTTCATCGGCCCGGTCAGCGCGGTCGCCAGTTGCAGGTCGATCTGGCGCGGCGACAGCTCCTCGAAGTAGCCGCCAAAGTAGCTGGCCGCGTTGTTGACCAGCACGTCGATCCGCCCAAAGCGGGCAATAGCGGCCTGCACTGCCGTGACGGCATCTTCGGGGTTGGTCACGTCCAGCTTGACGACCAACAAGTCATGCGACGGCGCGAATGCCTTTGCCACCTTGGCTGCATTGCGCCCAGTGGCGACAACCTGATGCCCCGCCGCCAAAGCTGCCTTGGTAATGTGCAGACCCATGCCACGACCTGCCCCTGTGATGAACCAAACGCCCATTTCCGATCTCCTGTTGAGTTGACAGGAAATTAGAGGATCGAGGCATCCCGCACTATCCAGCACAATCGGCATGGCCTTAGAAGCGCAATTTCTGAATTTGTCGCCGCCTGAGTCACACTCCGACAAACACATTCATCAATCTGCCTTCTAAGTTCATGCGAATACTGCAGGCTAATGTGTCGTCGGGAAGTTGCTACCTTTTGCTGCAATGAAACGATCATGCAGGAGTGAAGCAGATGAGCACGCCAATCGATAGCCCCAAACAGCCGCACAGCACGCTTCGGTGGGGCAGCCTTTTTAACGGCGCGGGTGTCAGGACATCAGGCTGGCGTTCTTCCATGCTACTTGCCGCTCTCGCCGTGTGCACCGTCAACATCTTCAGCGCTCCGGTTATGGCGCAAGAAAATCGCGCGACCTTCCCCGCCGATTTCGACCAGATGGTGATGTATGGCGACTATCGTCGCGGCTCGGGCGGAGAGCTGGCCTATGCGCTGCCCGAAACCATCGCCATCGCGCAATCCGGCCAGACACTGCCGCCTGGTACACATCTGGTCCTCGAAATCTACAACGACGACGCACTTGTCAGTTATTTCGTGATGGAAAAGGGTGAAGGCTGGGGTCTCGACTTCGCCGAGGAGGACCGCGCCGGTGACTGGCATTTCCAGCAGTTCGGCACCGACAGGACCGTCAGGCGCGAGGCCATCGCCGACCGCTGCGTGTCCTGCCATCAGGGTGCGGCTGAGAACGACTTCATGTTCACCTGGGGTCGCATGCAGGACTACTTGCCGTGAACGTGCCATTTTCCCTTCGCCTGATCCTCGACCTTGCAGCCGTCAGCCTTTTGCTGGTTGCCCTGGCATATGGCTGGCTGGGGAACCTAGCGCACGAGATCATTGGAACAGCCATGTTCGGGCTGCTGATCAGCCACAACATCTTCAACCGCCGCTGGTACGGCACGATCCCCCGGCAGACCCGCGCGCCCCGCATCCTGATCACACGGGTGATCAACCTGTCGCTGCTTGTCACCATGCTGACCCTGCTGGTGACAAGCATCCTGATCTCGCGCGATGTCTTCGCCTTCCTGCCTCTGACCAGCACCTTCACCGCCCGCCAGATCCACACCCTTGCGGGCTATCTGGCGCTCATCATCGCTGGGGCTCATCTTGGCCTGCACTGGACGATGCTGATGGGTTACATGCGCGGAAGAACGGGAATCAGATTTGAGCAAACCTGGCTGATGATGACCGCGCGCGTAGTGGCGGCCGGACTTGCTGCCTACGGCGTCTACAGCCTGTTCGCGCTGAATTTGAGAACAAAACTGATGATGCAGCAGACGATGGAGTTCTGGGATTTCGAGGCAGAAACGCTCGCCTTCTTCGGCCATCTCGCGGGAGTTGTCGCATTGTGCGCCGTCGTGGCACATAATGTTTGGAAACTTGCCGGTAAACGCGAGGTCGCGGCGCTATCTGCCCGTCGGAAAACTGGCCCCACTTAGGCCCCGAGAAGTTGCAAGAGATCGCCGTGGCAGTGAACCTGTCTTTCCTTACGTTCTATCGCGCTCAGAAGTTGAAGCGTCCGGCCAACCGGGTCTGGTTCACCATGTGTTAGAGCGGTCGTCGATGCAGACTGCAGCGAAGGACCACTCTCCGTCCGTTGCGTCGGTCGACCCGACTAATCCAGCGCAGTTTAGCCTGATGGATCATGGAATGCGGCGATCCACATGCAGCTGCTCGCCCAGCCAGTCAACCGATGCACCGATGATTGCCTGGCAAAGGCCATCTGAAGCTGGGAACTAACATATCTGCCAGGATGGAATGACTCGAAACCTGCTCAGATGAAGAAACGGGGTGACCGAAGCCACCCCGTTCAGGGTCATTCAGCGGCGATCAGGTGCTGGCGCTCCTCTTCGTCGTCGGGCTGGACCTCGTCGTCATCGGCGAGGAAGGCAGGCAGTTCGATGCTGGCGTCTTCCGCCAAGGCTTGCGGGCCAACATCGAGATCATCGAGGCGCAGCGGTTCCGGCAGCCAAGCAGAGCCATCGAGCAGGCGTTCCGCCTCGCGCGCCATGTCGCCCTTCTTTAGGTGAGCGATCAACTCAACGGCCTGCGCCCCTGCTCCTTCGCGCACGGCCTCCAGGATGCGGCTCTTGGTGACGCGACCGAGGTAGTTGGCAACGGTGGGCTTCCAGCCCGCCTCGACCAGATCGAGCCGGGTGGTGCGTGCCAGGCGGTCTGCTTCGCGGAGACGACGGTCAAGGCCGTGCTGGCTGATCCCCATGCCGCTGTAGGGGTTCGGACGCTCGTAGAGCGCGTTCACCCCGAAGCTGAGGCAATG
>CAYLYV010000219.1:0-5824 GCA_964387655.1 uncultured Cypionkella sp.
AGGGCGACATGCACTTCTGGTCGGTCTGGCACGAAGGCCGTGATTTCGACCATTACCGCGATGTAAGCCCGCGGTTCTGCTCGGAATTCGGCTTTCAAAGCTACCCGAGCATGGATGTGATCCGCCGCTTCGCGGACCCCAAGGATTTCAACATCGCCGCTCCGGTTATGGAGAGCCATCAGAAAAACGCCGGCGGCAATGCGCGGATTGCCGAGACGATGTTCCGCTACTTCCGCTTCCCGGTGGATTTTGAGAATTTCGTCTACCTCAGCCAAGTCCAGCAGGGCTTGGCGATCAAAACCGCCGTCACGCATTGGCGCAGCCTGAAGCCGCATTGCATGGGCGCACTGATCTGGCAGTTGAATGACACTTGGCCGGTGTGCTCGTGGTCGAGCCTCGATCACGGCGGCGGTTGGAAGTTGTTGCACCATATGGCGAAGGAATTTTTCCAAGCGGTGTTTGTCTCAGCGGTCCCGGTCGCGGGTGGCATCGAGTTGCGCGCGGTGAATGACGGAGCGCCGTTGGATGTGACGGTGAAAGTCATGGCCGTGGCGATGAATGGCAGCCTTCGTGATTTGGCCGATGCTACGGTCAACGTCGCCGACACTGCTGTTCTCGCCCTGAAAATCGACGCCACCGCTCTCGGCGCGCAAGAGATTCTGGTCTACACTTGGTCCGACGGCGAAACGCTGATCTCCGGCGATACTTTCGCGACACAGCCGTACAAACACTACGATCTTCTGCCCGCACATCTGGCCCATCAGATCACCGAAACCAACGGCAGCTATGAGATCACCCTCACCGCCGAAGCTCTCGCGCTGTTTGTCGCCGTGGAATCCGACCAGCCCGGTCGCTTCTCGCACAACGCCGTCACATTGTTCCCCGGCTTTCCCGCCACGATGACCTTCACTCCCGCGCAACCCGGCGCGGCCCCCCGTTTCACCATCCGAGACCTTCATTCCGCGACCTATGGTCCGACTGCCTGAGGAGGCACTTATGTTCAGCTATCAACTCTATTCCTCGCGCAACTTCCCGCCCTTGGCGAAAACCTTGGAGATGCTGGCGCAAACTGGTTACAAAGCCGTCGAAGGCTTTGGCGGGCTTTATGCCGACCCAGCGGGCCTGAGCGATCTGCACGCAGGGTTGCAGGCCTGTGGGCTAAAGATGCCCTCCGGGCATTTTGGGCTGTCACAGGTGGAAGATACCCCGGATTGGGCGATCACAGTGGCCAAGACTTTGGGCATGGAGCAGGTCATCGTGCCGTGGATTCACCCCGATGAGCGCCCCACGACGGGCAAAGGCTGGCACGATCTGGGCGCGCGGTTGCAAAAGGCGGGTGCGCCGATCCGCGATGCCGGGTTGAAATTCGGCTGGCACAACCACGACTTTGAATTCGTCAAAACCGCCGACGGAGCCATCCCGCAGACGGCCTTGTTTGAAGGTGGGCCGGATCTGGCGTGGGAGATGGACGTGGCTTGGGTGGTGCGCGGCGGTGCCGACCCGTTGGCGTGGATCGACGCGCACAAATCCCGCCTCATCGCCGCCCATGTCAAAGACATCGCCCCGAAGGGCGAGAATCTGGCCGAGGATGGCTGGGCTGATCTTGGCTATGGCGTGGTGGATTGGGCGGCGATCCTGCCTGCTTTGCGCAAAATCGGCGTCACGAACTTCGTGATGGAACATGACAACCCCACCGACCATGCGCGCTTTGCAAGCCGCTCGCTGGCTTCTGCGGAAAAGCTGTAAGGAAGTATCATGGCAAATCTTGGCATTGGCATCATCGGATGCGGCAATATCTCGACCTCTTACCTGCGGCTGGCGCCTTTGTTCAAAGGGCTGCAAGTGCGGGCGGTGGCCGATATGCACATGGCCACCGCGCAGGCGCGCGCGGCGGAGTTCGGCGTCAAAGCGCAGTCGGTCGATGACCTTTTGGCGAATAACGACGTGGATGTGGTGATCAACCTAACCATCCCCGACGCGCATTACGCTGTGACCAAGCGCATCCTTGAGGCGGGCAAGCACGCCTATTCCGAAAAGCCTTTGGTGCTGACGCTGGCGGAAGGTGTGGCGCTGCGTGACCTCGCGGCCAGCAAGGGCCTTGCCGTCGGCTGCGCGCCTGACACGTTCCTTGGCGGCACCCATCAGCAGGCCCGCGCGCTGATTGACGAGGGCAAACTGGGGGCGATCACCACCGGATGTGCGGCGATCCAAGGCCATGGCCCGGAAAGCTGGCATCCATCGCCCGAATTCTTCTACCTTCCCGGCGCGGGGCCGATCATGGATATGGGTCCGTATTACATCGCCAATCTGATCAACCTGCTTGGCCCGGTGCGCCGGGTTGGCGCGCTGACCTCCTCGGCCACCCCCACCCGCACCATTGGCTCGGGGGATCGGGCCGGGCAAGAGATTGCGGTGAAAACACCTTCCAACATTCAGGCGTTGCTGGAGTTTCATTCCGGGGCCACCATCAGCTTCTCGGCCAGCTGGGATGTCTGGCACCACAAGCGCAACCATTTTGAGCTCTATGGCACCGAGGGCACGCTCTATGTCCCCGATCCGAATTTCTTTGGCGGGCCGCTGGAGATGGCGGGGCGCGATGGGGTGCTGACCCCTATTGAGGCGTGGGATCACCCGTTCAGCGTGGTCAACCAGAAGGGCCATCGCGGCGAGGATCAGGCGAATTACCGCACCGCTGGCATGGCCGATATGGTGCTGGCGATCACCGAAGGCCGTGATGCGCGCTGCTCGTTAGAGCGGACGTTGCACGGCGTCGATGTGATGACGGCGGCGCTGAAATCGGGCGAGACCGGGGAGTTCATCACTCTGACCACCACCTGCACCCGCCCCGCCGCTTTGGGGCCGGATCAGGCGCGGGCGCTTTTGCGCTAAGGGCGGAACCGGGGGCTGCGCGCCCCCGGACCCTGCGGGATATTTGAGCAGAGAGGATGAGCATGATCGAGAACCCGGTGCTGCGTGGCTTCAATGCCGATCCCTCGATCTGTCGGGTTGGCGGCGATTACTACATCGCGACCTCGACCTTTGAATGGTATCCCGGCGTGCAAATCCACCATTCCCGCGATCTGGTGAATTGGCGACTGGTCGCGCGGCCTTTGAACCGCGCCAGCCAGTTGGATATGCGCGGCAACCCGGACAGTTGCGGGGTCTGGGCACCCTGCCTCAGCCATGCCGATGGCAAGTTCTGGCTGGTCTACACCGATGTGAAACGGCCCGATGGGGCCTTCCAGGATGCGCCTAACCACACCGTCCCCTGTGGCACGATTGACGGCGACTGGTCGGACCCGATCTATGTCACCTCGTCGGGCTTTGATCCGTCGCTGTTTCATGATGACGATGGCCGCAAGTGGTTCAGCAACATGCGCTGGAACCATCGGCCCATCGGCAGCGGCCTCAATCCCGCCCATGATTGCTTTGACGGCATCGAATTGCAGGAATGGCACCCCACGCAGGGCCTGCTGGGCGAGGTTGCCACCATCTACACTGGCACAGCATTAGGTCTGACCGAAGCGCCACATCTCTTCAAGCGCAATGGCTGGTATTATCTGACCACGGCGGAGGGTGGCACCGGCTATGATCATGCGGTGACGATGGCACGGTCGCGCAAGTTGCAGGGACCTTACGAAACCCATCCGAACCAACATCTGATGACCGCCCGTTTCGCCCCCGGCAATCCGATTCAGCGTGTCGGGCATGGTCAATATGTTGAAACGCCAGAGGGCGAGGCCTACCACAGCTATCTTTGCGGCAGACCTGTGCAGGGGCCGCATGGGCCGTTTTGCGCGACGGGGCGCGAAACCGGGCTGGCGAAATGCGTCTGGATTGACGATTGGCTGTATCTTGACGGCGGCGGTCTTGTGCCACCTGCCACCTTGCCGGGGCCGGCCCGCCTGCCGGGGCCATCAACGGTGCATGACCTGACCACCAAACTGCCGCCCGAATTCCAATGGCTGCGCACGCCTTACCCCGCGCCGATTTTCCAGATGACCGGGCAAGCCCTGCGGCTGATCGGGCGCGAAAGCTTGGGTAGTTGGTTTGAACAAGCCCTTGTTGCGCGTCGCCAAGAACACCCAGCCTACCGCGCCGAGACCACCCTTCGCGCCGATCCGCCCAACTGGCAGCGCGCGGCGGGGCTGACCACCTACTACAACCGCCACAAGTTCCACGCCGCCTTGATCACCCATGAACCCCGGATTGGCCGCTGCGCCCGCATCATCTCGTGCATCGGCGATACGACGGAGGCGTTGACCTTTACCGACCCTGCGCCGCTGCCGGATGGCCCGATCACTCTGTCGGTCAAAGTCGACCGGGCCAGCCAGCAATTCTTCTGGGCGCAAGGTGGCGCACCGCAACCGCTTGGCCCCATTCTCGACGCTTCGGTGATCTCGGATGAGGGCGGGCGCGGCGAACATGCCTCGTTCACCGGGGCTTTTGTGGGCATGGTGGCCTATGATCTGACCGGGCAGGGCTGGAGTGCCGATTTTACCCGCTTCGGCTATCATCCCGCCGCTTGACAAACGCCGGGCTTGCAACGCCGCCCATTGCCGTCATAAACGGCGGAAACGCAATGAGTGCAGGCCGCATGACCGAAGACGCCCGTAAAATCCCGACCCATGAGGTCACCTACGCTCGCCTGCGCGACATGATCCTGTTTGGGGTTTTGCAGCCCGGTCAGCCTGTGACGATTCAGGGCCTGACCGCCGGGCTAGAGGCCGGGATGACTCCGGTGCGCGAAGCCATCCGCCGTTTGGCGGCTGAAGGTGCTTTGCTGCCGCAGGGCAACCGCCGCGTGACGGTGCCGCGCCTGAGTGCCACCGATCTCGATCAAGTCGCCTTCGCCCGTCTGACCATCGAGCCGCATTTGGCGGGTCTTGCCGTGATCACCCCCGCATTGATCGAAAAACTGGAACTGCTGGACACCGCCGTCGATGCGGCGATCCGCGCGGATGATGTCTCGGGCTATCTGAAAAGCAACCACGCCTTCCACTTCGCCTTGTATGAGGCGGCGGGGGCGGGGGTGCTCTTGGACATGGCACGCTCGCTCTGGCTGCGCTTTGGCCCCAGCCTGCGGGTGGTCTCGTCGCGTTCTGGCGCCACCAGCCTGCCGGATTCGCACAAAGAGGCGCTCGCGGCGATGCGGGCAGGCGATGCCGCAGGGCTGTCGGCAGCGATGCAGCGCGACATTGCGCAAGGCGTTGATCAGGTCCGCGCGGCCTTGCAGCGCGGTGAAATTTAGACCCGCCAAGCGGCCTCGAAATAATTTGATCAAATTTCTTGAACGCCGCTGCGTTTGATCATATCCTGATCCAAAGGCCACCGGATTCGGGCATGGCCGCGCGTATCAAGAGGGTCATGCGATGAACAAAATCACCAACCACATGCCGACGGCTGAACTTCAGGCGCTGGATGCAGCACACCATATGCACCCGTTTACCGCCAACACCGCGCTTGGCAAAAAGGGCGCGCGGATCATGACGCAGGGCAAGGGCGTCTGGCTGACGGATTCGGAAGGCAACAAGATCATCGACGGCATGGCCGGGCTGTGGTGCGTCAACATCGGCTATGGCCGCCCGGAACTGGGCGAAGTCGCCAAGCGGCAGATGGATGAACTAGCCTATTACAACACCTTCTTCCAGACCAGCCATGTGCCTGCCATCGCTTTGGCCGCCAAGATCGCCGAACTGGCCCCCGAAGGCATGAACCACACCTTCTTTGCCGGTTCGGGCTCGGAAGCCAATGACACCAACATCCGTCTGGTGCGGCGCTATTGGGACATCAAGGGCCAGCCGGAAAAGCGGATCATCATCGC
>CAYLYV010000220.1:0-5814 GCA_964387655.1 uncultured Cypionkella sp.
CGGGCATTCGCGGCATTCCGGGGTGTAGAGCGGAATGACATGATCGCCGACCTTCAGCGATTTCACCCCGGGACCAACCGCGATCACCACGCCCGCGCCCTCATGGCCCAGAATCGCCGGGAACAGGCCTTCGGGGTCAGCGCCCGACAGAGTAAATTCGTCGGTGTGGCAGATGCCGGTGGCCTTGATCTCGACCAGAACCTCGCCTTCCTTCGGGTCGGCGAGGTTGACCTCCATGATTTCAAGCGGTTTGCCGGGGGCTAAGGCGACGGCGGCACGAGTGCGCATGGGGGTCCTCCGAGGGGATTTAGGGCTGATGAATTTTGCGCCAAACTGGGCCACCCTGCGGAAAATTGCAACGCTGGAAACGACCTGTTTCGGCTTGTTGCCGCTTTGGCGGTTGCTGCGGCGGTGCGGGGCAAGCTAAGACGGCGAGAGGATTTGCAGAAAGTTCCGCGCGGATATGGTTGCCTTGGTTTCCCCTTTGATGCGCCGGAACATGCTGCTTCTGCTGGCTGCGGCCTGCCTCGCGGCTTGTGCGATGGGTGGGCAGGTGCAGATGGGGCCGGTGTCAAAAATGCTGAAACCGCAGCCGGATCTGTGCGGCGCGGCCGCGCTGATCGACGTGGTGGGCCAGCCGTTCACCCAGCTTGCGGAATATCAACTTGCAGGCCCGCTGCGGGTGCTGTGGCCTGGGCAGGAAATCACCGATGAAGTGGTGCCTGATCGGCTGAATGCAGAAGTCACTAACGATCAGCTGATCCTTCGGCTATCTTGCGGGTAGTCAAAATAAAGGTGTCGCCATGCGTTTCTCGCCCCTGCTGCTTGCCCTGCCGATCGCGCTGATGGGATGCGTGCCCGAGCCTGAACCTCCCGTGAGCGATCCTCTGCCGGTGGAAGACGCCTGTGGCGCCAGCGGCTTGCAGGATCTGGTCGGGCAAAGTGCGAAAAAGCTGGAAGTGATGCGCTTTGCCCATACCGTGCGGATCATCCGCCCCGGCATGGCGGTGACGATGGATTATTCCGCCGAACGGCTGAATATCCAGATCAATGAGGCTGAGGTGATCACCCGCGTCAGCTGCGGCTGAAACCTCTGGCCGCAGGGTATGTCCTGCGGCCAAAGTGGTTGGCGGCTTAGTTGCTCGCCACGCGGAAGGTGGTGTGGCAATCCTTGCAAGCGCCGCCAATCGCGCCCATCCCGGCTTTGATGCCGTCCGCAGAAGCCACATCCAGCGCCGTAGCGGCTGTGGTCAAAGCGCTGGCTTTGACGACGAAATCATCCCAGTTGGTCCAGATTTCAGGCTTGGCCTCAGACGCCGGATCGCTGCCCGCCTTCTCAAACTTGACGTGAATATCCGCCGAGCCGGTGACCAAAGTCGCCTTGGCGGCTTCGGCAGCGGTGGCGTCATAAGCAACTTCGCCCGAGGCCATGCCGCCCAAGACTTTGGCAGCCCCGCCAAAGGATTTCATCAAAGCTTGCTGGGCAATCACCACGGGATCGGTGGCCTCGACTTCGGCAAAGGCGATACCAGCGAAAAGGGTCAGCGCGGTGGCGAGGGCTTTGGTGGCTAAACGCATGAGAGAACTCCGGGTTGGGACAAGAGGTTCAGTATAGCGACAGCATTGCCGACGGGAACAGACTTTGGTCTGATCGCCGGGAAATGAGTGGCCTGGCGCTGACCGAGAAACAGGAGCCGCCTCGGGGCCCATCGAGGGCCCCGAGGCGGCTCTGCCGGGGAAGGAATGGGAGACCGAGTGCAGGTTGCAGCGTTGCATTTGAGTATTTGTCAAAGAGCAAATCCCGTTAGCGAAGCGTTAACCCAAATCGGCGAGAGTGCAGCCACGGTACAGGGAGGAGTCCCGATGACCGTAAAGAGCAAGTCGCCCCCGCCCGCCTGCATAGCTTCCAGCGGATCGGACCGGTGCCGCGTGGCCGGGGCGCGATCTTTGCATTGCTCTTTTGCAAATACTCACATGCAACGCCACCGCTCACACCCGGCGTCCCATCCATCCCCCGGCAGCGCCGCCGAGCGGGGGCTCCGCTCGGCAGGAAAACGCGCTCCCAGCGCGTTTTCTGATCTGCCTCCCACCCCCCGAGGCGGCACCCCGGTTTGGGTCAGCGCAGGGCTTGCAGAACCTCAAGGCTCGGGTAGCCATCCGGCACCAAACCATGCGCGCGTTGGAAGGTTTTCACCGCCGCGACGGTCAGCGGCCCAATCTTGCCATCGGCGGTGCCTGCGTAGACGCCTGCCGCGAGCAGCAGCGATTGCATTTCCTTGCGCTCCTCCAGCGTCAGGGCGCGCAGATCGCGCGGCCAAGTGGCTTTGAACGCTGACCCACCCGCAATGCGGTCGGCGAGATGGCCGACGGCGATCACATAGCTGTCGGCTTTGTTATAGGCTTCAATCGCCGCGAAATTGTCGTAGACCAGAAAGGCCGGGCCGCGCGCGCCTGCGGGCAGCAACAGTGACGCCCAGCCTGTGGCGGGCAAAGGCGTTGCATCGGGCAAGGTCACGCCCATCTCGGCCCAAGCGCTCAGCGGTTTTTGCGTGCGATCCCCGGCCAAGCCATAGTCAAAGCCTGCGGGCAACGTCACCTCATCGCCCCAACGCCCGCCCTGTTTCCAGCCTGCATTGGCCAGATAAGCGGCGGTCGAGGCCAAGGCATCGCTCGGATCCTCGCTCCAGACATCGGGCTTGCCCGTGCCGTCAAACTTTACCGCCAGCTTCAGATAGGAGGAGGGCATGAACTGGGTATGCCCCATCGCCCCGGCCCAGCTTCCAACCATAGCGGTGGGTTTCACCACGCCCGATTGCAGGATTTGCAGCGCCGCGATCAGCTCGGCTTCAAAGAGGGCCCCCCGCCTTGTGTCATAGGCCAAGGTCGCCAAAGCGCTGGGCGTGTCGACGTCACCGCGCACCAGACCATAGGCAGACTCCAAGCCCCAGATCGCCAGAACCACATGTTTGTCCACGCCATAGCGGGCTTCGATCTGATCCAGCAGCGGGCCATGCGCCTTCAACGCCTTTTGCCCGGCCACAATGCGATCCTCCGAGACCGCTTTGTCGAGATAATCCCAGATCGTCTTGGTGAATTCATCCTGCTTGCGGTCGCGCTCGATCACGGCGGGCAGAAAATGCACGCCGGCCATCGCACTCTCAAACGTCGCCGCAGAAATCCCCGCCGCCAAGGCACGGCCCCGAAAGCCTGTGATCCACGCCTGCAATCCCGCTTCAGAGCCATTCTCGATCACGTCGCTTGCTCCTGCACTTGCCACCTCGCCCAGCATATCTTCCACAGCCTCTTGCGCGACCGCCGCCTCGGCACCGATCAAGGTGCAGAGCATCAGCGCAAGGCGCCACAACGCGTAGAGATTTTTGGGCACTGCGGATACTCATGGTTGCGGGACCGCCAGAGTACTGGCGGTCCCGGCGGGTGCAAGCACCCATTCAGCTTACGCCGCGATCCGGCTTTCGCTGCGCAGATCATCCCGCAGCGCCAGCAGGTCCTGCATCAGGCTGGCATTTTGCCGCTCCATCCGGCGCAGGTTGTCCTGCATTTCTTCGATGGTGCGGTTGCCAGTGTTTTGCAGCAGGAACACCATCAGGAAGGTGGAAATTGTGGTGCCGGTGTTGATGATCAGCTGCCAGGTGTCCGAGTAATCAAACAGCGGCCCGGTCACCGCCCAAAGCGCCACGACCAGAAACGCCGCCATAAAGGCATAGGGGCTGCCGAGCCCGGCGGAAATCCATTCGGACAGGATTTCAAAGCGATTGGTGATATAGGTTTTCATAGTGATCTCCTTCAGACAGCCGTTTCCGGCCGCCCGTCAAAGGATCACAGAATCCCCCGAGGAACGGGCCCGAAACGGCAAATGCGGTCGACTGCGACTTGACATGGGGTTGAGGTTCCTGGGTTTCACAACGCAAAGGGTTGCAGGGCCGCGATAGGCGTTGGCGGCCTGCGGGTCAATTCACAAAAGCTTGCGCTTTGGCGGTTTAGTGAAGCGGCGGGAAGGCTTACCGCCGCTTGCGCAGGATCTTGCGTTTGGTCGCGGCCTCTTTGGCGGCGAATTTCCCCGGTTTGCGCGGCTGAGAACGCCCCGGTTTGGCGCGGCCCGTCGGCAGGGTGGCGCCTTCGATGTTCAACAGATCCAGCGTGATGCCGCCGGTCATCGGCGTGGCTTCCGCCAGCCGCACCGTCACCCGCAGGCCGATGCCGATTTCGATCCCGCTATCCGAGCCGATCAGCATCTGCCGATCGGCATCGTAGTGAAAATATTCGCGCCCGACCGAGCGGATCGGCACCAGACCGTCCGCGCCCGTCTCGTCCAGCTTCACGAACAACCCGAACCTTTGCACGCCGGAAATCCGCCCGGCGAATTCATTGCCCACCCGTTCCGACAAAAACGCCGCAAGGTAGCGGTCATTGGTGTCACGTTCGGCCACCATCGAGCGGCGCTCGGTGTCGGAGATCAGCTTGGCGGTCTCATCGAGGTTCTCGATATCCCAAGCCGACAGCCCGTCATCGCCCCACCCATGTCCGGCGATCAAAGCGCGGTGCACGATCAGGTCGGAATAGCGCCGGATCGGCGAGGTGAAATGCGCGTAGTTGCGCAGGGCCAGCCCGAAATGGCCGAAATTGGCCGCGTTATAATAAGCCTGCGTCATCGAGCGCAGCGTCGAGATGTTCATCAACTCGTCAAATTCGGTGTCCTGCGCTTGCGCCAGCAACCGGTTGAGGTGCTGGGTTTTCAGCACTTGGCCCTTCGCCAACGTAAACCCCGACGCCTCGGCCACTTCGCGCAGAGACTCCAGCTTGTCGGGCGAGGGTTCCTCATGCACCCGGAACAGCAAAGGTCGTTTCAGGCGCACCAATTCCTCTGCCGCCGAGACATTGGCGAGGATCATACATTCCTCGATCAGCTTATGCGCGTCAAAGCGGGCCTTGAAGGCGACCGAGGTGACCTTGCCCTCATCCGACAATTCAATCTTGCGCTCGGGCAGTTCCAGATCCAAAGGCTGCCGCAACGCGCGGGCCTTTTTCAACGCCGCATAGGCGGCGTAGAGCGTGGTCAACACCGGCAGCAAAAGCGCCGTCGCCGTATCCGCCCGCCCCTCGATGGCATCCTGCACCTGCCCGTAATGCAAAGACCCTTGCGAGCGCATCAGCCCGCGCACAAACCGATGGCTCAGCTTCTGGCCATGCGCGTCAATCCGCATCTGCACCGCGAGGCAGGCGCGATCCACATGCTCGTGCAACGAACACAAATCGCCCGACAGCACATCCGGCAACATCGGCACCACGCGGTCGGGGAAATAGGTCGAGTTGCCACGCTTGCGCGCCTCACGGTCCAACGCGGAATTCGGGCGGACGTAATAGGCGACATCGGCGATGGCGACCCAGATGAAAAACCCGCCGGGGTTTTTCGGATCAGCATCCGCCTCGGCATAAACCGCATCGTCGCGGTCGCGGGCATCAATCGGGTCGATGGTCAGCAAAGGCAGGCCACGCAGGTCTTCGCGGTCGCCCAAAGGCGCAGGCTGCGCCGCATCGGCTTCGGCAATCACCGCATCGGGGAATTGATCCGGGATGCCGTGCTGGTGGATGGCGATCAGGCTGACGGCACGAGGGCCGTTAGGGTCGCCTAAGCGCGCCGTTATGCGGGCTTGCGGCAGGCCAAGGCGTTTCGGGCCGACCTGCTCCGCCCCCACCAACTCACCAGCGCGGGCGTCAAAGGTATGACCGCCGGCGACGTTCACTTCCTTCCCGAGCCCGTTATCGACCAGCACTATCCGCCCGCCCCCGGCATTC
>CAYLYV010000221.1:0-5788 GCA_964387655.1 uncultured Cypionkella sp.
CGAACTGCATGCCTTCGACAACGGTGGTTTCGGTTTCCAGACCCTTGTTTTCTTCAACAGTGATCACGCCTTCGTTGCCGACTTTCTGCATCGCGTCCGCGATTTGACGACCGATTTCAGCTTCGCCGTTGGCCGAGATGGTGCCAACTTGCGCAACTTCTGCGGTGTCTTTCACCGGACGCGCAGCAGCCTTGATCGCAGCCACAACCTTGGTGGTGGCCATGTCGATGCCGCGCTTCAGATCCATCGGGTTCATGCCAGCTGCAACAGCTTTCATGCCTTCTTTGATGATCGCTTGCGCCAGAACGGTCGCGGTGGTGGTGCCGTCGCCAGCCTCATCATTGGTGCGGGAAGCGACTTCCTTCACCATTTGCGCGCCCATGTTCTCGAACTTGTCCGCCAGTTCGATTTCTTTGGCAACCGTCACACCGTCTTTGGTGATGCGCGGTGCGCCGAAGCTCTTGTCGATCACAACGTTACGGCCTTTCGGGCCCAGCGTGACCTTGACAGCGTCAGCCAGAATGTTCACGCCGCGCAGCATGCGGTCGCGGGCATCGGACTCAAAACGTACGTCTTTTGCAGCCATGGTGCAAACTCCTCTAATCGGTTGGATTGGAAAGCGGGCTCAGGGCGAAGGCCCGAGCCCTAAGCCTTAGGAAATGATCCCGAGGATATCGCTTTCTTTCATGATCAGCAGATCTTCGCCGTCAAGTTTCACTTCGGTGCCCGACCATTTGCCGAACAGGATCTTGTCGCCAGCTTTAACCGACGGTGCGATCAGCTCGCCACTGTCCTTGCGTGCGCCCGGACCTGCCGAGACGATTTCGCCCTCAGCCGGTTTTTCTTTGGCGCTATCTGGGATGATCAACCCGCCCTTGGTTTTGTCTTCGCCTTCGATGCGACGGACCAATACGCGGTCATGCAGCGGTGTGAATGCCATCTGGTTACACTCCCTTGAGTTTCCAGGTTTGAATGAGATTAGCACTCGTATTCCCTGAGTGCTAACGACGCTTGAGTTAGGCCCTCAGCGCCTCACAGTCAACACCAGTTTGCGCAAATCTTTTGCGACAGGCGTCAGATCGGCGGCTAACTTCCGCCTTGGCTGCGTGGTTCGGGCTTGGCCTTGCGGCTGCAAAATGCAACCTTTGTGCCACCTCCAAAAGCAGGACGCCATGCGCCAAATTTTATCTGTAATCATGGCCCTGTTGGCCCTTACCGCCCCCGCCTTGGCCGAGTGCAAGGGCCAAAACCTGATCGCAGCCCTCTCGCCTCAGGCGCAAACCGCCCTGCGCGCCGAGGCCGCAAAGCAGCCCTTCGCTGTCGGCAATTTTTGGCTGGCGACCAAAGGCACCGAGGAAATCACCCTCGTCGGCACCTATCATTTCGACGACCCGCGCCATGTTTCTGCGCTGGCCATGCTTGCGCCCGCCTTGGCCAACGCCAAGGTCTTGCTGGTGGAAGCCGGCCCGAAAGAGCAGGAATCGCTGAAAGCCCGCATGGCCGACGACCCGTCCTTGATCGTCAACACCGTTGGCCCCACCCTGCCCGAAGTGCTGTCACCCACCGATTGGCAGCATCTGCGCGATGCGGCTTCGGCGCGCGGTGTGCCCAGCTTCATGGTCGCAAAATTCCGCCCGTGGTATGTCTCGGTGCTGCTGGCGATGCCGCCCTGTAGCATGGACCTCGCCGCCATGCCCGAGGGTCTGGATGCGCAATTGATCGCAGCCGCCACCGCGCGCGGCCTGCCCGTGCAGGCGCTGGAGCCCTATGACACGCTGTTTTCGATCTTTGGCGATATGTCGCAGACCGAGCAGATCGACATGATCACCTCGGCCCTCGCGATGGAGGAAAAATCCGCCGACATGGCCGTGACCCTTGCCGACGCCTATTTCGCCGAGGAAGGTCGGCTGATCTGGGAGTTTTCCAAGCTGCAATCGCTGCAAATGCCTGGTTTCACCCCCGAACGGGTGGAGCGTGAATTTGCCGTGATGGAAAAGGCGATGATGAACGACCGCAACCTGACATGGATTCCGGTGATCAAGGCCGCAGCCGCGAAAGGCCCGGTGCTGGTCGCGTTCGGCGCACTGCATCTGTCGGGTGATCTGGGCGTGTTGAAGCTGCTCCAGGATGACGGTTACAGCATCACCCGGCTGTCGCTTGCGCCCTAGCCCACCGCGTGACAAAGCCCGTCGCGCGGCCTATACAGCGGCAAAATCCCACTCGTGAAGGTTTGCCCCATGACCACTCTCGTTTTCGGCCACAAATCCCCCGACACCGATTCCACCGGATCGCCGCTGATCTGGGCGTGGTATCTGTCCGAAATCCGCAACACTCCGGCGAAAGCCGTGCTGTTGGGCACGCCGAACACCGAAGCCGCCTTCATGCTGAAGCATTGGGGTTTTACGCAGCCCGAGATCATCGCCGATGTCACCGCCGACGACAAAGTGGTGATCGTGGATACCAACAACCCGGCAGAACTGCCGCCCTCGATCAATGCGGCCAAGATCCAAGCCATCATCGACCATCACATGCTGGTCGGCGGTCTGAAAACCAACACCCCGATCGACATCACCATCCGCCCCTTGGCCTGTACCGCCACCATCATGCATGATCTGATCGGCAGCGATCTGGCCCGCGCCCCGCGGGAGATCAAGGGCGCGATGCTGACCTGCATCCTGTCTGACACGATGGAATTCCGCAGCCCCACCACCACCCCGCATGACCGCGCCGTGGCCGAGGCTTTGGCCGCCGATCTGCGCGTCTCGATCCCCGAGTTTGCCGCCGCAATGTTTGCCGCCAAATCCGATGTGTCGGCGTTTTCCGAAACCGCTTTGCTGCGGATGGACAGCAAGGAATACAACGTCGCGGGCCGCGAGCTGCGGATTTCGGTGCTGGAAACCACCTCTCCGGCCACCGTGCTGGACCGTAAAGCTGCCCTGATGGCCGCGATGCCCGGCGTGGCGGCGGAGGATGGTGCCGAGCAGGTGCTGCTGTTCGTCATCGACATTCTGAACGAAGAAGCCACCTTGCTGGTGCCGAACGATCTGGTGCGGCAAATGGCCGAGGCCTCGTTCGGCGTCACCGTGACCGGCGATACCGTGGTGATCCCCGGACTGATGAGCCGCAAAAAGCAGATCATCCCGGCGCTGAAGCTGTAAGCCGCCGCAGTGCCCGAGGGGCCGGAGCCGATCCGGCCCTTTCGCGTTTGTATATGATTGACGCCATAGTCCGAAAAGGCCGCCGCATGACCCAGATCATCGCCAATCTGTCGCAAATCTCAGGCCAGTATGACGCGCTGTTCTGCGACCTTTGGGGCTGCCTGCACAACGGCGTCACCCCGTTCCCGGCCGCGGTGGCCGCCCTGCAGGCCTTCCGCGCCAAGGGGGGAAAGGTGATTTTGCTGACCAATGCGCCGCGCCCGAAATCCAGCATTGTCAAACAGTTGGATGAGATGTCCCTGCCGCGTGACGCGTGGGATGATGTCGTCACCTCCGGCGACGCGGCGCAGTATGCCATGCTGACCCGGGCGGTCGGCCATAAGGTGCATTTCATTGGGGCCCCGAAGGACGAGGTGTTCTTCACCGATTTCGCCGCAGATTTGCAAGCCGTGGCCGCCGCCAATCCCCTGATTGCCCGCGTTGCCATCACCGACGCCGAAGGGCTGGTGGTGACGGGTCTGGTCGATGATCTGACCGAGACGCCGGACGATTACCGCGCCATGCTGCTGCTGGCGAAAAATCTTGGCCTGCCCATGCTGTGCGCCAACCCTGACATCATCGTGCATTGGGGCGATAAGCTTTTGTATTGCGCGGGGGCGCTGGCGAAAGAATATGAGGCGATGGGCGGCACCGCGCTGTATTTTGGCAAGCCGCACCCGCCGATCTACGATCTCGCCCGCCGCCGTCTGGTGGCTTTGGACGGCGCGGAAGATGCGCGCATTCTCTGCATCGGCGATGGCATCCATACCGATGTGCAGGGCGCGATTGGCGAAAGCCTTGATGCGCTGTTTGTCACCGGCGGCATCGCGCATGACAGCTTCGGCCCCGATTCCAACAACCCGGACAAGGACTTGCTGGAAGATTGGCTAGAGGCGGGCATGCTGTCGCCCAGCTATAGCATCGGCCATCTGCGCTAGTCTCCTCGCAATAAAATTACCACATAGGTCGCATCTGCGCACAAATACTTCGCTTTGGATTTGCGCCGCAGCGCAGCATCTGCTATGCTGCGTCAGCACATCCAAGGGATTCGACCCATGCTTGATAACCACCCGCGCGGCACCATCTGCATCGAAGACCTTGAAATCGGCATGGTGCGCACGTTGCAAAAAACCATCACCGACCGCGATATCGAGCTTTTTGCCGAAATTTCCACCGATCATAACCCGGTGCATCTGGATGAGGCCTACGCCCAGGACACAATTTTTCAGGGCCGCATCGCGCATGGTATGCTGACCGCCGGGCTGATTTCGGCGGTGATTGGTGAGCAGCTTCCGGGCCATGGCACTGTTTATCTTGGACAATCCCTGAAATTCCTCGCCCCGGTCCGCCCCGGAGATACCGTTGAGGCCGTGGTGAAAGTGCTGGCCATCGACCATTCCCGCCGCCGCGTGACCCTTGAAACCCATTGCGCGGTGGGCAATACCGTGGTTCTGAAAGGTGAGGCGCTGGTTCTGGCACCAAGCCGCAAGTTCGACTAGGGGCGCATCACGCCCCACCCGGGGTAAGATGCAAATAAACCAGCATTGGCAAGGGCTTGGCCCTGAGACACGCGGCGCTTCGGTGGCGATGGGCAACTTTGATGGCGTGCATCTCGGCCATCAATCGGTGATCGACCGCGCCCGCCCGCATGGCCCCTTGGGCATCGTGGCGTTTGAACCGCATCCGCGCGAATATTTTGCCCCGAATGCCCCGCCGTTTCGCCTGATGAACGCCGAAGCCCGCAGCAACCGCTTGGCCAAGCTGGGGGTCAGGCAGCTGTTTCAACTGCCGTTTAACGCCCAGATGGCCAGCTTCACGCCCGAGGATTTCGCGCGGCAGGTGCTGGCCGAGGGCCTTGGCGTCGCCCATGTCGTCGTCGGGGCCGATTTCTGCTTTGGCAAGGGCCGCACCGGGAAAGCGGCTGACCTGCAAGCGCTTGGGCGGACATACGGGTTCGGCGTCACCATCGCCGATCTGGTGAAAACCGAAGGCCGCGAGATTTCCTCCACCGCCATCCGCCAAGCGCTGAGCGATGGCCGCCCCCGCGATGCGGCCTCGATGCTCGGCCATTGGCACCGCATTGATGGCGAGGTGATCCACGGCGAAAAACGCGGGCGCGAACTCGGCTATCCGACCGCGAATATGTCCGTTGCCGGCCTGCATCTGCCGAAACTTGGTGTCTATGCGGTGAAGGTCGATGTGCTGACTGGCCCGCAAATGGGCAGCTATCAGGGGGCGGCCAGCCTTGGCGTGCGCCCGATGTTTGGCGAGAACACCCCGAATCTGGAAACCTATATCATTGATTTCAAAGGTGATCTCTACGGTCAGCACGTCTCGATTGGTCTGGTCGATTACCTGCGGCCTGAGATGAAATTTGAGGGCTTGCCGGGCCTGATGACGCAAATGGCCGCCGATGTCGCCCAAGCCCGCGAAATTCTCACCACACTCTAGCCCTTCCCTTTTCCGCGCCCGCGCGTCATTTTAGGCGTATGACCAACCTGCGCCCGAAATTCTGGGAGCCCGTTCCCCTTTCGCAAACGACCACCCCGGCATGGCACGCCTTGTGCGACCGCTGCGCGCAATGCGCCCGC
>CAYLYV010000222.1:0-5715 GCA_964387655.1 uncultured Cypionkella sp.
TGAAAGGCTGGGAGGCTTATACCGGGGCCAAGATCAACTGGATCGACCTTGCCCAGGCCGATTACAACCCGCGCCTGCAGCAAAGCATCGCCACCGGGACCGTCGATTTCGACATTCTCGCGATGGGGGCACCGTTGGAGGGCGATACCGCCAGCAAGGGCCTGCTGGATGAGATGCCGGATTGGGTCAAGACCCAGATCGACATGGATGATTATGTGAACTATCTGAAGGCCCCGGTGGGAACATGGGATGGCAAGACCTACCGGATCTCGATCGACGGCGACTGCCATACCTTTGCGTATCGCACCGATTACTTCGGTGAGGGTGCTATTTCTGGCATGGCAGAGCCGCCGAAGACCTGGCAAGAGGTCAACGCCTATTCCAAATCCATCGTCGGCAAGACCGATCCTTTGACCGGGCAAGCGGCGATTGGCTATCTGGACCCGCTGAAAGGCTGGGGCGGCTTTGGGTTCTATTTCCTGGAAAACCGGGCTGCGGCTTATGTGAAGCATCCGTCCGATCCGGCTTGGCTGTTTGACCCGGAAACCATGAAACCGCGCGTCAACAATCCGGGTTGGGTGCAGGCCATTCAAGACGTGATGGACCTGATCGCGACGCCGGGCGCGTATCCGGCAGACCAGATCAACGCCGATCCGGGCACCACGGCGTTTTCGCAATTCCTTGCCGGCACCGGGTCTAGCCTGATGTGGTGGGGCGATGTGGGCTCGAACGCGCGCACCTCGGATACGTCGGTCGTCGGCGATGTGGTGGGCTTTGGCATCAACCGTGGCTCGGACAAGGTCTACAACGCCAAGACCTCGGCTTGGGAGGAGACCTATAACGAGTCGCCGAATATGGCCTTCCTTGGCTGGGGCGTCTATGTGACCAACCGTGTCTCGGCGGATGAGAAAAAGCGCAAGGCGGCTTGGTCGGCGGCGGCGCATCTGGGTGGCAAGGATATTTCGCTGTGGATGGCGGCCTATCCTTCGGGCTTCCAACCCTATCGCAACAGCCAGTTCCAATACGACGAATGGGTGGCCGCAGGCTATGACAAGGCGTTCATCGAGGATTACCTCGGCTCGAACCTTGACAGCTACAACCATCCCAACGCCGCGATTGAACCGCGCATCCCCGGCATCTTCCAATATTATTCGGTCGCCGAGGACGAATTGGCCAAGGGCTATTCCGGCCAATACAAATCGGCACAGGAAACCGCCGATGCGATTGCGGCGGCATGGGAGAAAATCACCGACCAGATCGGGCGTGACAGCCAGATTGCGCTGTATAAGGCCAGCCTGGGGATGTGATTCCGGCGTGGTGGTGGGGCGAACCCCACCCCACGATCATCGCGTAGGGGATTGTTAACCCGACGCTGTGCATAAACGCAGGGTGCGCAAGGTTTGCGCACCCTAATTTTCCCAAGCGGGGCGATACGGTGAGCGGTTCAGGCGATCTTCTACACGTTGTCAGCAATGACAATATCTCGGAGCAGCGCCGGGCGTTGGGCCGGGGCATCATCTGGGGCTCGGCGGCGCTGATGGCGCTGGTGGCTTTGGCGCAGCTTTTGCAGGTGCAGGGGGTGCATGACTTCGGGCTTACCAGTTGGCGACCGACGCTCTACGCCTATATCCTCTGGGCGATTTGCCTGAGTTGGGGGCAGGTTTTGCTGCATGGCGAGCATGGCAAGTGTACCTTGTTCGTGCTGCCTGCGGCGTTGTTTGTGATCTCGCTGACGGTATTCCCGCTGTTGTTCGGGCTGATGATTGCGTTTTCAGACTGGAATCTGTCCAGCCCGAATGGGCGACATTTCAACGGGCTGACCAATGTGCGGCAGATGTGGGCTGATCCGTTCTATTGGAACGCGCTTCTGAACATGGTCTGGTATGTGCTTGCGATCCTTGTGGAATATGCGATTGCCTTCGGGCTGGCTTTGGCGTTGAACGCCGAGATCAAGGCGCGGAAATTCTTCCGGGTGGCGTTTTTGCTTCCCCTTATGCTGAGCCCCGTGGCGGTGAGTTGGATGATCGGCAAGTCAATGCTGGAGGCGCGGTTTGGCCCGGTGGCGCGGCTGGCGAAAGCCTTGGGATGGGAGACGCCTTCGTTCTTTGGCACGCCGGGGGTGGCGAAAGCGACGATCATGTTGATGGACGCATGGACGTTTATTCCCTTCATGATGATCATGATTTTGGCAGGATTGCAGGCGATCCCGAAGGAATTGAACGAGGCCGCGAAGGTCGATGGCGCGAATGGCTGGCGGGCGTTTTGGGAGGTGACTTTCCCGATGATGCTGCCTGTGTCGATCACGGCTATTCTGATCCGGATTATCTTCAAGCTGAAGCTGGCCGATATCGTGATTGCGGTGACGTCCGGCGGGCCGGGGGGGGCGACCGATACGGTGACCTCGTTCATTTTCCGCGAGTATCGGGACCGGAGTAACGTCGGCTACGGGACGCTTTTGGCGATGTTTTATTTGGTGCTGATTATCATCGTGATGACGATTTTAATGAAGCTTGCGGATCGGTTTGCGAGGCCCCGGACATGACTAAAGCTGGCATGGGTGATGTGCAGATTTTCAAGGACTCGGCGGCGGACCGCAGTTTTCGCCCGAAATGGTTTTCCGGTCGGCTGTTCGTTTATGCACTGCTGCTGCTCTGGGCTTTTATTTGTTTGTTTCCAATCTATTGGACGCTGACCACCAGTTTCAAGATGGCCCCCGATGTGATGAAGGGCAATCTGATACCTTGGCTGGATTTCACCCCGAAATGGCTGGGCTGGAAGTCTTTGGGTCTGTCGCCGGATACGATTGGCGCCGACAGCACGGTGCGCGATGAGTTCATGAAGCGCTTCACCAATTCGGCGATCACCTCGGTGACGTCCTCGGTGCTGGCGGTGATGCTGGGGTCTTTGGCGGCTTACGGCCTCAGCCGCTTCAACTATAAATTCCTCTGGATGGGCAACAGCGACATTTCGTTCTTCTTCCTGTCGCAGTTGATCCTGCCGCCGGTGGTTTTGGCGCTGCCGATGCTGGTGCTGTATAAGGAACTGGCGCTGCTGGACACGCGCATCGGCTTGATCTTGCTGTATACTCTGTCGGTTCTGCCGATTGTGATCTGGATCATGCGCGATCAGTTTTCCTCGATCCCGACCGAGTTGGAGGAAGCGGCTTTGGTCGATGGGTTGTCGATCTGGGGGGCGTTCATCACCATTATTCTGCCGATTGCTTTGCCGGGCATGGTGGCGGCGTTCATCCTGTCACTGGTTTTGACGTGGAACGAGTATTTCTTCGCGGCGCTGCTGACCTCGACCCATGCCAATACGTTGCCGGTGATGGTGGCGTCGCAAACCGGGTCGCAGGGGATTTCGTGGTGGTCGATGGCAGCTTTGTCTTGGGCGGCGATCCTGCCGCTGATCGTGATTGGCGTGGTGCTGGAACGCTATATCATCAAGGGCATGGCGGCGGGAGCGATTAAGTAATGCTCAAAGGCATTGATCGGCATCTGTCGGCGGAGCTGCTGCATGTGCTGATGCGGATGGGGCATGGCGATGATCTCGTGATTTGTGATGTGAACCATCCGGCGGCGACGATTGCGGCAAAGACGGTACATGGCCGGGTGGTCGATATGGTGGGCTGCGATATACCTGTCGGGCTGGCGGCGATCTTGACGCTGATGCCGCTGGATAGGTTTGTGGAGGCGCCGGTCAGCCGGATGCAGGTGGTGGGCGATCCCGGCGCGGAGATGCCGGTGTTTGGGCTGGTGCAGCGTGTCATTGACGCCGCCGAAGGTCGCGCGGTGTCGATGCAGGCGCTGGAACGCTTTGCGTTTTACAAGGCGGCCGGGCGGGCGTTTGCGATTGTGCGCACCTCCGATCCGGGTCCGTATGGGTGCTTTATTGTGAAAAAGGGCGTGGTGGATTTGCCGCGGCTTTAGCTTGAAAGCTTGTGCTTTATCCCGCCCGAGGCACCTCCAGCGGGAGTATTTTTGTCAAGATGAAACGGATCAGACCCAGACTTGGTTCGGGTCGGGCAGCGGGATCGCCTCCAGCAATTCGCGGGTATAGGCGTCCTGCGGGTTGGCAAATAGGTCTGCGGTGGCGGCGTTCTCGACGATCCGACCTTGGTGCAGCACGAGGATGCGGGTGCAGAGGCGGCGGATCACAGAGAGGTCGTGGGAGATGAAGGCCAGCGTCAAGCCGAGATCTTTCACCAGCGTTTCCAATAGGTTCAGCACCTGCGCTTGGGAGGAAACATCCAGCCCCGAGACAATCTCGTCTGCGAGAATGAAGTCAGGCTTTAGCGCAATGGCGCGGGCGATGCCGATGCGCTGGCGTTGGCCACCGGAAAGTTCATGCGGATAGCGGGCGGCGAATGTGCGCGGCAGGCCAACGTGGTCGAGGGCCTCCAGGGCGCGTTGTTTCGGGTTGCCCAGGCCGTGTAGCGACAGTGGGGCGGCGATGATTTGGCCGACACGGTGGCGCGGATTGAGGCTGCTCATCGGGTCCTGGAAGATCATCTGAAAGCGGCGGCGGAGTGGGCGGAGAGCGGATTCTGGCAGGTGGGTGATGTCCTGGCCATCGAATGTGATGGACCCGCCGGAGGGGGCCAGCAGGCGCACCAACGCGCGGCCCAGCGTGGATTTACCCGAACCAGAGCCGCCGACGATGCCCAGAATTTCGCCTTTCGGGATGTTGAAGCTGAGGCCTTTCAGGATTTCCAAGCGCGGTGCGGCACCAATCAGCGGTTTTTGCGTCATATCGGCCAAGGACAGCCGCAAATTATCAATTTGGTAAAGGTTTGGGGGGTAGATTTCAGACATGCGCGCTCCGATCTGCGGCTTCGACTTCGGCGCGGGTGGCAGCGATCACGGCCTCTGGCACCGGGGTCAGGCTGCCGTCGGGGTCGGTGTATTTCGGGGTCGCGGCCAAGAGGGCGCGGGAATAGGGGTGTTTGGGGGCATGAAAGAAATCAGGCGTGGTACTGTCTTCCAGCACATAGCCCGCATAAAGCACCGACAGGCTTTGGCAGACTTTGCTGACCACACCCAGATCATGGGTGACAAACAGCAAAGCGGTGCCGTGGCGGGCCTGCATCGCGGCGATCAGCTTGAGGATTTGCTTTTGCACGGTGACATCCAGCGCCGTGGTCGGCTCATCGGCGATGATCAGTTTGGGTTCGGCGGCGAAGGCCGAGGCGATCAGGATGCGTTGGCGCATGCCGCCCGAAAGTTCATGCGGATAGCTGCGCATCACCCGCTCGGGGTCGGGGATTTGCACCTCGGCCAACAGGTCGCGGGCGCGTTTTTCGGCATCCGCACGGGTCCAGTGCAGGATATCGACCAGACGGTTGGTGATCTGCGGGCCAATGCGGCGCGACGGGTTCAGCGCGGTCAGCGGATCTTGCGGGATCAGCGCGCATTTCGCCCCGATCAAGGTGCGGCGCTGTGCGGCTGGCAGGGTGAGCAGATCGGTGCCGTCCAGGATGATCTGGCCACCGGTGATCTCGACCGATTGCGGCAGGGTGCCCAGAATGGCCTTGCCGATCATCGACTTACCGGCACCGGATTCGCCGACCAGACCGCGCGCTTCGCCTGCGGCGACCTGCAGCGACACCCGGCGCAGGATCTGATCGGGGCGGCCTTTCAGATGGGCCGACAGATTGCGGATGGACAGAAAACTCATCGCAGCACCGGATCGAAGCGATCTTTCAACCCTTCACCC
>CAYLYV010000223.1:0-5673 GCA_964387655.1 uncultured Cypionkella sp.
GTGTAGTGGCGGACCACGTCGTTGAGGGTGGCGGCGGCGAGGACTTGGGTGGCGCCAACCCAAGCGGCTTCGGCGCCGCAGGCTTTTGGGCATAACAGCAGGCAATCGTTTTCGGCGGCGGCGATGGCGGCGGGGAGGGCGCCGAGCACGGCGATCAGGCGGCCATCAAGCGAGAGTTCGCCCAAGGCGACGGTGCTTTCAACCGCGTCTTTCGGGATGATTTCCAGCGCCGCCAGCAGCGCCAGCGCGATCGGCAAGTCGAAATGCGAGCCTTCTTTTGGCAGATCGGCGGGCGAGAGGTTAACCATGATGCGCTTCGACGGCAGGGCGATCGACATTGCGGCCATGGCGGCGCGGACGCGTTCTTTGGCTTCGGACACGGCTTTGTCGGGGAGGCCTACGACGCCAAAATACGGCATGCCGGGGGCTATGGCGCACTGAACCTCGACGATGCGCGCTTCGACGCCTTCAAAGGCGACTGTGTAGGCCCGTGCGACCATTGCGCCCCTCCCGTTAGCTTTGGTTAACGGCTAGGGGGCAATGGTTTACGAATGGTAAAGATCAGGCTTCAGGGCTGATAAATCGCCATGAATTTCGGCCATGCTTCGGGGTCGGCCACGGTTTTGTCGCGGCAGAAGGCGTTGCAGAAGCCGATGCGGCGGCCTGATATTTCAAGCACATGGCTGACGGGCTTGCCGGAATAGGGGCAGGCTGCGTTTTCCGACGCGGTGCCTTCGACCGGGTGGGCGGCGAGGGGGACTGGGCCGGGCCAGGGGCGGCGGGGGTAGGGGCGGCGGTAGAAATCCTGATCCGCGCCGTCGATCATTCCCATGGCACGCCAGCGGCGGAACGAGGGATGCGCGAGATGGGCGTGGACGTAGGCCATCGCCGGTGGCGAGAGCGGCAGGTTATAGCTGGCGACGCGGGCGGCAACCGGGGCGAAGAAGGCATCGGCGGCGGAGTAATCGCCGCAGAGCCAAGTACTTGATCCGGTTTCCTTTTGCGCCCAAGCCCAGATCACTTCCAGACGTTTCAGATCAGCCAGCACCGCCGCTGATGGCGCGCAATCGGTGTAGCTGACGCGCAGGTTCATCGGGCAATGCTCGCGCAGGGCGACAAAGCCTGCGTGCATTTCGGCGGCGAGGACCCGGGCGATGGCGCGGTGTTTCGGATCGCTGGGCCAGAGGCCAGCATCGGGGTGGCGGGAGGCGAGTTCTTCGGCGATGGCGATGGTTTCGGGCACGACCACTCCCTCGGGCGTGCGCATGGTGGGGGCGGTTTTGGCGGGGTGGAAGTCTTTCAGCAGATTGGGCAGTTCGTCGGTGTAAAGCCGGGCAGTGTGCAGTTTGACGGGGATGTTGAAGGCATCGAACAGCAGCCAGCCGCGCAGGCTCCAACTGGAATAGGCGCGGTCGCCGATCACGAGATCATAGGTCATTGCAGGCTCCGGGTTTCTGGTTGGGCGCAGGCTAGGCGATACGGGGGCGTGATGGAAAGCGGTGATTTGTGCGCAGGTTCATCACGGGAATTGATGAGGCGCAGAAAATTCAACTGTGCAAGCGCCTGCGAGGGATCCAAACCGCTTCGGGCTGCGTATTCCTTCTGTCACCCCAAATGCGGGGGAAATTGGGGGATCGAATGGCACTTGACGCACCCTATCAGCAGGTTTTGTCGCGGCAGGCGCGGGCAGCGGAGTTGTTGGATGCTGAGACCGAGTTGCGGCTGGCCTATGCTTGGCGCGATCAGCGTGACGAGGCGGCGCTGCATCGGTTGATCACCGCCTATATGCGGTTGGCGATTTCGATGGCCTCGAAGTTTCGGCGCTATGGCGCGCCTATGAATGATCTGATTCAGGAAGCCTCGCTGGGCCTGATGAAAGCGGCGGAGAAGTTCGACCCGGATCGCGGCGTGCGGTTTTCAACCTATGCGGTGTGGTGGATCAAGGCCAGCATTCAGGATTATGTGATGCGGAATTGGTCGATGGTGCGGACGGGCAGCACCTCGGCACAAAAATCATTGTTTTTCAACATGAAGCGGGTGCAGGCCAAGCTGGAGCGCGAGGCGGCAGCGATGGGTTTGGTGCTGGATCAGCACCAGTTGCGCGAGAAAGTCGCGCAGGAAATTGGCGTGCGGGTGGCGGAAGTTGAACTGATGGAGGGGCGACTGGCGGGCTCGGACGCCTCTTTGAACGCCACGCAGGCGGCGGATGACGATGGCCGCGAATGGATTGACGCGCTGGAGGATGACGGTCCGCAGGCGGCGGAGCAGGTGGAATTATCGCATGATACCGAAAGGTTACGGGGCTGGTTGGTGGCAGCGTTGCGGGGCTTGAGTGCGCGCGAGCGGCACATCGTGGCCGAGCGGCGGTTGCGTGATGAGCCGAGGACGCTTGAATCTTTGGGCGTAGAGTTGGGGCTGTCGAAGGAACGCATCCGGCAGTTGGAGGCGGCGGCCTATGGCAAGCTGCGTCGCGCGCTGGAAGCGCAGTCGCCGGAAGTGCTGGCTTTGCTCTGAAAACCCGCGCCGCTTTAGGGCGTTGAGTTTGGTCCCGCTGCCGCCTACATCTAGGGGAGGCTTTGGGAGTAGGTTATGCTGGCGAACAAGCGGATTTTGCTGATCATTGGCGGCGGCATCGCGGCGTATAAGTCTTTGGCGTTGATCCGGCTTTTGAAGCGGGCGGGGGCGGCGGTAACGCCGGTTCTGACCCGCGCCGGGGCGGAGTTTGTCACAGCCTTGTCGGTCAGCGCCTTGGCGGGGGAGAAGGTCTATGAGGCCTTGTTCGATCTGACCGATGAGGCCGAAATGGGGCATATTCAACTGTCCCGCGTCGCTGATCTGATCGTCGTGGCCCCGGCGACGGCGGATTTGCTGGCGAAAATGGCGCAGGGGCGGGCGGATGATCTGGCCGCGACGCTGCTATTGGCGACGGACACGCGGGTGCTGGTCGCGCCCGCGATGAATGTGCGGATGTGGCAGCATCCGGCGACGCAGCGCAATCTGGCGCAGGCGCGGGCGGATGGCGTGCTGGTTGTCGGGCCGAACGCGGGTGAGATGGCTTGCGGTGAGTTTGGGCCGGGGCGGATGGCGGAGCCCGAGGAGATTTTCGCGGCGATTTCTGCCGCGCTGGCTGAGGGGCCTTTGCGCGGCAAGCATGTGCTGGTGACGTCGGGGCCGACGCATGAACCGATTGATCCGGTGCGCTACATTGCCAACCGCTCCTCGGGGGCGCAGGGCACGGCGATTGCGGTGGCGCTGCGGGATTTGGGGGCAAAGGTGACGTTTGTGACCGGGCCAGCCTCGGTGCCCGCTCCGGAAGGAGTGACGGTGGTGCGGGTGGAGACGGCGGCTGAAATGCTGGCGGCGGTGGAGGCGGCGTTGCCTGCGGATGCGGCGGTGATGGCGGCGGCGGTGGCGGATTGGCGGGTGGCCAATGCGAGTGGGTCGAAGATGAAAAAGGATGGCTCGGGGCAAGCACCGGCTTTGGAGTTCGCCGAGAACCCGGATATTTTGGCGCGTGTTTCCAAGGGGGTGCCGCGACCCCGGTTGGTGGTGGGGTTTGCGGCCGAGACGGACCGCGTCGAGGAATATGCGGCGGCGAAACGGTTGCGCAAGGGCTGCGATTGGATCGTGGCGAATGATGTCTCGCCCGCGACTGGGATCATGGGTGGGTCTGAAAACGCGGTAACCTTGATTACGGATGCGGGGGCCGAGGTTTGGCCGCGTATGGCTAAGGATGCGGTGGCGCGGGCTTTGGCGGAACGGATCGCGGCGGATTTGCTGGGGTGAAGCCGGAATTTTGCGGAAAATTCCGTGGGATGGGTTCTGTCGCATCGCGCGGGCTGGGAGGACGCAGCCTCCGGCGGGGATATTTGAGCAGAGAGGATGACCATGACGCTTGTACAGGTGATATGGGAGGATGGGGCGGACAGGAGCGTGGCTTTGCCCAGCTATCAGACGGCGGGGGCGGCGGGGGCGGATATTTGCGCCAATCTGGCGGCGGCGGATCGGGCGGCGGGGATCGTGATCGCGCCGATGGGGCGGGTGATCGTGCCGACGGGGATTCGTGTAGCGATTTCAGCGGGATATGAGATGCAGATCCGGCCCCGTTCGGGGTTGGCGGTGAAGTTTGGCATCACCGTGCCGAATACGCCGGGGACGATCGACAGCGATTATCGCGGGCCGTTGGGGGTGGCTTTGGTGAATTTGGGCGCGGAGCCCTATATTGTGCGGCATGGCGACCGGATTGCGCAATGTGTGGTTGCCCCCGTGGTGCAGGCGACATTTCAAGTGGTTGATATCTTGAATGAAACTGTGCGGGGGGCGGGTGGATTTGGCTCGACCGGTTTTGGTCGGGCTGCGCCGCCCTCAGGCGGAAAAGACTGATGCTGGTCGTCGCACTCGCTTTCGCGCTTTGGGTTTTGGGCTGGGTCTTAAACACGCCGAAGCGGTTGCGCTGGGGCGCGATTGCAGTGCTGTGGGCGGCGGTGGTTCTGCTGAATCTGCTGCTGCCTGCGGGGCATCCGTTGCGCGAGATAACCGGGGGCGATGCGCGGGTCTGGCTGGCGGTGGCCTTGGGGTTTGGCGCGGTGCTCGGGTATCGTGTTTTGCTTAAGGGGCTGAAAAACCGGGTGGAATTGGCCGTTCCGGTGGTCAAGCCCGGCGTGTTCTCCAGTGGCGAGGTGGAGCGCTATGCCCGCCATATCCTGCTGCGCGAGATTGGCGGGCCGGGACAGCGGCGGTTGAAGGATGCTAAGGTTTTGGTGGTGGGGGCGGGGGGCTTGGGCGCGCCGGTGCTGCTGTATCTCGCGGCGGCGGGAGTGGGCGAGATTGGGGTGATTGACGACGACACGGTCGATCCCAGCAATTTGCAGCGCCAGATTATTCATACCGATCAACGGATTGGCATGGATAAGGTGCAGTCGGCGGAAATCGCGATGCGGGCGCTGAACCCCTATGTTGTGGTGAAACCTTATCGGCGACGGCTGGATCAGGCCTCGGGCGGCTTGGTTGCCGAGTTTGATCTGGTGCTGGATGGCTCGGACAATTTCGACACGCGCTATCTGGTCAATCGGTTGTGCGTGGCGGCGGGGAAACCTTTGGTGGCGGCGGCGATTACGCAGTGGGAGGGGCAGCTTTCGGTCTATGATCCGGCGAAGGGAAGCCCTTGTTATGAATGTATTTTCCCAGTGCGACCCGCGCCGGGCATGGTGCCGACTTGCGCCGAGGCCGGGGTGGCGGCCCCCTTGCCCGGGGTGCTCGGCAGCATGATGGCGATGGAGGCGGTAAAGCTGATCACTGGAGCCGGGGAGCCCCTGCGGGGACGGCTGCTGATCCACGACGCGCTTTATGCGGAGACCCGGGTGATTGGGGTGAAACCACGGGCGGATTGCGCGGTGTGTGGCATAAGCCATTGATAGGGCTGTGGTTTCCTCCTATCCCTCAGCCCATGCGGTAGCTTGATGCCGTGACGCCCCCAAACACATTCTTGTCGTGATAGACCAGAGTGGCGGGCTCATTTTCGGCGGCCCCCAAAGCTGCAAACAGCGGCACAAGATGGTCTTCCTGCGGATGGCAGATGCGGGCGGAGGGGGCTTTGTCCCAATCGAGCAGCGCCTTGGTGCGTTGGCCGCCGGGCAGGGCCATGGTGTCTGACAGCCAAGTATCAAACGCGGC
>CAYLYV010000224.1:0-5610 GCA_964387655.1 uncultured Cypionkella sp.
CAGGGATTATCGTGCGCAACTCGATCCTGCTGGTGGATTTCATTCGGGGCGAGGGTGCGATCACCATCGACAGCCTGATCCGCGCGGGCACCATCCGCTTCAAACCAATTTTTCTGACCGCTGTGGCCGCGATGATTGGGGCGGCGGTCATTCTGGCGGACCCGATCTTTCAAGGGCTCGCGATCTCGCTGCTGTTCGGGCTGCTGACCTCCACCATGCTGACGGTGCTGGTCATCCCCGCGATCTATCGGGTGTTCAAGACCTGACGACTTTTCAAAGGGAGGACTGACTATGGCGCATGTGGTGGTATTGGGGGCGGGGTTGGGCGGGGCCATCATGGCCTATGAATTGCGCGACCAACTTCGGGCCGAGGATAAGGTCACCGTGGTGACGAAGGATGCGAAGTATCACTTCGTGCCGTCGAACCCGTGGATCGCGGTGGGCTGGAGGACACGCGACGAAATCACCGTCGATCTGGCTCCCGTGATGGCGAGAAAAGGCATCGGCTTCATTCCCGTTGCCGCCGAGCGGCTGCACCCCGAGGAAAAACGCATCGCCTTGGTCAATGGCGACAGCGTGTCTTACGACTATTTGGTGATCGCCACCGGTCCAGAACTGGCGTTTGACGAGATCGAAGGCTTTGGCCCTGAAGGCTTCACCCAATCCATCTGTCACGTCGACCATGCCGAAAAAGCCGCCAAGGTTGTTGAAGAGTTAATCAAGAACCCCGGCCCGGTGGTGATCGGCGCGGTGCAGGGTGCAAGTTGTTTCGGCCCGGCCTACGAATTTCTGTTCATCCTCGAAACCGCCCTGCGCCGCGCCAAGGTGCGCGACCGCGTCCAGATGACCTATGTGACGCCCGAGCCTTACATCGGGCATCTTGGCCTTGACGGCGTGGGCGACACCAAGGGCCTGTTGGAATCCGAGATGCGCTCAAAGCACATCAAGTGGATGACATCCACGCGTGTGAAAAAGGTCGAGTCCGGAAAGATGACCGTTGAAGAGGTGGGCGAAGACGGTCTGGCCAAGCCGGAGCGGGAACTGCCCTTTGCGTTTTCCATGCTGCTTCCCGCGTTTCGCGGCATCAAGCCCGTGGCTGGGATCGAAGGCCTCAGCAATCCGCGCGGTTTCACTCTGGTCGACAAACACCAGCAGAACGCAAAATACCCCGAGGTTTTTGCCGTAGGCGTTTGCGTGGCGATCCCGCCGATGGGACCAACGCCGGTGCCCGTGGGTGTGCCCAAGACCGGGTTTATGATTGAGTCAATGGTCACGGCGACCGCGCACAACATCGGCAACCTCGTGCGCGGTAAGGCACCTGATCAGGTGGGGACATGGAATGCCGTTTGCCTCGCCGATTTCGGTGATGGCGGTGTCGCCTTTGTGGCCCAGCCGCAAATCCCACCGCGCAACGTCAACTGGTCGTCGAGCGGCAAATGGGTCCATCTCGCCAAAATCGGGTTTGAAAAATACTTCATCCGCAAACTGCGCAAGGGCGTTTCCGAGCCGTTCTACGAGACCCTCGCCCTGAAGACGCTGGGGATCGACAAGCTGAAAGAAACCACAACGGGCTGAGTTTTATCGCCGGATGGGCGCTTTGCCTGTCCGGCTTACAATGTAAGGAGAATGACCATGACGATCGACCGTTCCGTTCTATTGTTTGCCGGATTGATGGTGCTGCTGTCGGTGGCGCTGACACTGTGGGTGTCACAGTGGTTTGTGCTGTTCACCGTGTTCATCGGGCTGAACCTGATCCAGTCCGCTTTCACCAGACTTTGCCCAGCCGCGATGATATTCCGCGCCATGGGCGCAAAACCCGGCTGCGCCTTCGAGTGATCTCCGCACAAGTGGCGACAGGATTTGACCCCGCAGGTACGCGAGATGCCGCCGAATGCGCAGTCGATGCGCTGAAGGCGCTATCGCATGTCGGACGGCTGCAAATCTTGTCCCTTCTGCTCGACGGGCCAATGAACGTGGGCGCATTGGCCAAAGCATTAAATGAACCGCAGGCGCGGGTATCGCAACAACTCATGCGGCTGCGGGCCAAGGCATTCGTACAAGCAGAGCGGCGGGGCAGACAAATGTTTTATGGTTTGGCGGACGTTCGGATTACCCCGCTGATCAAGGCCCTCCGCCAAGGGTTCTGTGCCGGGTTGGCACCATAAAAAGGTGAGAGTGAAATTGCGCGGCAGGATCCGCATCGATGGTGCCGAAGTGTGCATTGCCACCGTCTGGAACCGAGGCAGGTAATCTCCAAATCTTGCGGATGCGCCGATGGATTAAAGCGCGGCCAACGGCTGCTTTCGCCCGCTTCTTTGCTTGTTCTGCCCCAGTGCATCAGGCTGCTTCCCGCCCTTCAGGTCGATCAGGCCGCACTGCAGCATATTCCAATGCTGCGCCTAGCTGCCGTCAACGCCGTCTTCGTACTGGCCACGGTATCTTCTCGCAAGGTTGCCTGGAACAGGAAAGGGCGATATGGTGCTCCAATGGACCACCAAAAAGGCGCCAAAGATGAGCATGCATAAGCAGAGCGTCAGCTTCACTGACACGGCCTTCGCCTTCGCGCGCGAATTGGTCGAAGCTGGAGAATATCCAAACGTCAGCGCCGCAGTTTCTGGCGAAATGGCCCGCGCAAAGGCGGTGAGGGAGCGCGAACGCGTCTTGTTGGAAGCTGAGGTGCAACGCCGTCTGGCTTTGGCACCCGATCGATGGGAGCCGGTGGCGGCGCTTGGTGCCTTTACATTTAAGGCGCGTGAGCACTTGGCCATGCTCAAGTCCGCGCAAGAGCACAGCGTGAAGTCCTGATGCGTCAGAGCAAACACCCGCTAGTCGAGCGCGACTTGATCGGGATTGTCGAGCACATTGTAGAAGTGACACAAGGCGATTTCGATGCCGCAGTGCGTCGGCTTGACGAGATCGACGATCTCATCCGCGACATTGCAGCAAACCCGACTTCGGGCATACGACTGAGAGGACCGCTTGATGGATGGCTGGTCCGGCACGGCGGGAGCGGTCATCGCTTGACAATCGTGTTCCGGGTCGACGACCAACGCGAGGTGGTTCAGATAGCGCTTGTTGCGTTCGGCGGGCAGGACTGGATGTCCCTCGGTGACCGCAGGAAGGATACTGAGTTTTAAGAAAGTGCGTCTTTATATTGTGATATCAATTGGTTAACAAATAACTGATAATCAAGGTTATGTAATATATTGATTTCATTGGACAATCATTCCTTCCAGAATTTGGGCCGATTGGCATAGTCAGCGTCGAAAGCATTCAGCCCGGCCTGACCACCGCCAAGCACTGTCAAAAGTGGCCCAAGGGCTTTGAGATCGACGTTCAACACCGTCGAGCTGCGCGGCGTGCGCGACAGCACCATCCGCTGGCCGGGGATCGGGCTCAGGACAAAGTCCAGCTCACCATCTGTTAGCCGGAACCCGTCATAATCGGCGCTGGCTGCTTCGCCATTCGGGAACAGAAGCTGGTTCGGCAGCGCTTCCAGGATCGAGCGGGCTTTGGATCCTCGGATCTGGCTCGGAAACTGGGTCATCATCACGACGACGACGTTCTTCTTGCGCGCGGTCACAAGCCACTCGGCAAGTTTCTTGGCGAAGTACTCGTCGTCGAGCACCTTCCAGGCCTCATCGATAAGGATCAGCGTCGGGCGCTTTTCCTCGATCAGCATCTCGATGCGGCGGAAGAGATAGCCCAAGATCGCGGTACGTTCCGTGCCGAGGTCGAGGATTTCGGTGAGATCGACAGCTGTCACGTCATGGCTGGTGAAATCCACTACCGGCTCATCTGCCTCACCAAAGACCCATCCATATCGCCCTTCGGGACCCCATTCGCTGATCCGCTGCGCCAGATCGAGCCCGTCGCCGACATCGCCAAACAGTTCCTGAAACGCGCGGAAATTCCGCAACCCTTCACGGGCTTTGCCGTTTTGGGAAATCGCCGACTTGAGGGCTTCGGACTGCAGCGGTGTCATCGGCCCGCTGCGGGATTCAAGCAATGCCACGAGCCAATCCAGAAACCATGCTTCGCCGCGTTCACCGGATTCCGTAGTAAGCGGATTCAGGCCTGTCGGACGGCCAGCGCGGATTTCGGCGTAGCGGCCACCGAGGGCGCAAACGGCCATTTTGAGGCCCGCTTCTTTATCAAAAATGATCGTGCGGCCCCCTGCCCTTTGGGCTTGGGCTGCCAGGAACGCTACAGTCGTGGTCTTACCACCGCCAGATTTGCCGAGCACCAGAGTATGACCATTGGTCGGCTCCGCTTTTGGGTCACCGGGTTCGTGGAAACTGAACCGGTGCAACGAGCCTTGCAGCGTCTGAAGAAGCGTGAGCGGCGTTTGCCAAGGCAGGCGCACGGCCTCTGTCCCGGTGTCAGCGGCATGCAGCGCGGCCATATCGGCGAAATTTAGGGACGAGACGGTCATGTCGCGCGCCCGGTAATCCATGTTGCCGGGGTGCATGGCGAAGAAGGCAGCCTCGAGCGCTGTGACCTCGCGGACCAAGCGCATGCCGTTTTGATGGGCAATGCCGCGGATGCGGGCCACTTCCGCATCGAGCGCAGCCTGATCTCCGGCAAAAACCGTGATGGTCATCTGATGGACGCCGAAACCGAGCTCGCCGCTTTCGGATTTGTCTGCGGCCTCGAAGAGTTGGGCCTCAATCGTGGCAGCGATGTCCTCGGAGGCCCGCATTTGCGCGACCCGGCGCTTCACCCGTTCAGTGATACTGCCGCGCTCGATCGGCGTGTAGCTGTGGGTGATGATGGTGTCGCGGCTGGCCCCAAGTGCATCAAGCATGCCGGGCCAGGTCGAGATGGCGTAGGATTTGACATAGAGGACAGCGCCGACACGCGGCGTGTCTGCCCCCTCCTCCACCGTGAACTGGCCTTTGCCGAAACGGATAGCTGCATCGCTGGCATCCTCGGCGATGATCCCGAACGGGCTGCGCGATTTGGCGCGCAACTCGCCGGTCAGGAGCGAGGCGTAGAATCCGATCAAGCTGCCATCACTGATCTTGAGACGGTGAGATTTGACGCCAAGTCCGGTCTCAAGGATTGAGACCACTTCGCGCAATTCCTCTAGCCGACGGTCGGTATCCTCACCCCAGACTTTTGCGGCCGCCTTGCCAAAGAGCGGAACCGCCAGCGGGGCAACCTGCCGCCGGACGACCGTGAGGATCAGCACGGATTCTTGCAAATTGCGGCGCTGAAGCTCACCGCTCCAGGCGCGGTCTATATCGGCAGCAAAGCTTTGGCCGTGGATGGGTTTCAGCTGGGCTTGGGCCGGGCGCATCATCCGGTGCAGATAGAAGCTGAAACGTTCATCCAGAGTGTCGAGCAGATGCGCAAACCCCGCGCGCAGGGCAGTGATGGCTGAACTGCCAGATGTGATCCCGTCGATGCCAGTCACCTCGAGCGAGATCATCAAACCGTTGTCGCGGGTGCGCACAACCTCGTCATCAAGTTCGATGACGTAAGGTAGATGCGAGTAGATTTTCGGGTCAGCCGGGATCAGCGCCCGCGCCCTGCCCTTCAACCCTTCTCGCTCAAGAAACATGACGCCGCCCTTTCCGAAGAATGGCCATCGGCGTCACCTGCATC
>CAYLYV010000225.1:0-5580 GCA_964387655.1 uncultured Cypionkella sp.
AAAGCGTGTTCTGTCGGCTTAGCGTACTATTTTGCACTCTCCGGCATCAGACCCCTGCCGCATCCCGCCTTTGATCGGCTGACGGGTTAGGGCGGCTGCCCAAGGTTCACGGAGGCTAGGGGGAGGAAGCAGGCACTGTATTGCACGAACTTGCTTGTTCCATGGCCTGTTCTTGCTGTCCGAGATCAGTTTAGATTGGCGAGCAACTGTCCCTTGTCCGCAAGCCTGCGCAGCAAGGGCGGTGCGGACCCGTTTGGTTGATCGGTTTTGGCCACGGCTGCATAGCGATCCAACAGATCGCCAAGGCTGTCGGCATGGTGCATCAGCCCGCCGCGCCACCGCGGGAAGCCATAGCCGTGGATCATCACCAGGTCGATGTCTTGCGGTCGTCCGGCGATGCCCTCGTCCAGGATGGCGCAGGCTTCCGCGATCATGGACAGGGTGATGCGTTCCACGATCGCTTCCGCAGGGAAGTCCCGCCGCGTCAGCTGCAAGGCTTCCGAGGTGGCGCGGATCACGTCGGCCACCACGACCGAGCCCGCCGCCCGCCCTCCGGCGTCGTAGTCATACCACCCCGCCCCCGACTTGCGACCAAGGCGCTGATGATCCTCGACCAGCCGTTCCACTAGCGGAACGCCAGCGCCGCCCTGTCGTTTGATGTTCGCATAAGCAATATCCAAACCGGACATGTCCTGCGCCTCAAACGGCCCCATCGCCATGCCAAAGCCCCGCATTGCCGCATCCACCTGATCTGGGGTAGCCCCCTCGACCAAAAGCCGGTTGGCCTCTTGCCTGTAGCGCATCAGGATACGATTGCCGATGAAACCATCGCAAACCCCAGAAACGACCGGCACTTTCCCCGCTCGCCGCGCCAAGGCGAAGGCCGTGCCGAGGGTCTTCGGCGAGGTCGCATCGCCTTTGACGATCTCCAACAGCTTCATGATGTGGGCCGGACTGAAGAAATGCAGGCCAAGACAGCGCGACGGGTCTTTCAGGCCTGACGCCAGGATGTTCACATCTAGGTAGGAGGTGTTGGTGGCAAGAATCGTCTGGGCGGGCAAGGCGGCCTCCAGTTCGGCAAAGATCGCCTGTTTGACGCCCATATCCTCAAAGGCCGCCTCGATGGCCAGATCGGCGGGCGGTAGGGCGCTGTAACCCACAATACCCCGCAGCCGAGATTGGATTGCCAGCCTTTCGGCGGCGGATAAACTGCCCCGGCTTACGCCCTGATCCACCAGCTTGTTCAGGTTCGCCTCGGCCTGCACCGCTGCGGCTGCATCACGCTCGACCACTGTCACGTCAAGGCCTGCGACGGCCAGCGCATAGGCAATCGAGGCGCCCATGTTGCCGCCGCCCACCACGATGGCCGCAGTCATCGGGTGGAGGGGCTTGGGATAGTCCCGCCCCCGGTTCGCCGCCGCCCGTTCGGCAAAGAACACATGACGCAGCGCCGCAGCTTGGGGCGAGGCGCGCAGGGCCAGAAACGCCGCCCTTTCCCGCGCCAGCCCCTCAGGCAGCGGCAGGGTTGCACTGGAGGACACCAGATCAATCGCTATAGCGGGGGCAATCTGGCCCGCCAGGCGGCGCTTGATCTGGGCGTGCATGGCCTGGACGGCCTCGGCGTCGGCAGACGGGGCTGGACGCTGGTCAGCGATTACCGCTGTCGCATCAAAGGCCAGCGCCGCGGCCATGGGGTCATTGGCCACAAGGTCCACCAGCCCGATAGCCTGCGCCTTGGCCGCTGAAATGGCTTTGCCTTCAACGATCATCTCTAGTGCGGCCTTGATCCCCACCAGACGCGGCAAGCGTTGCGTGCCTCCCGCGCCGGGGATCAGACCCAACGTCACCTCGGGCAGGCCAAGCTGCGCTGCTGGGGCCGCGATGCGATGACGGCAGGCCAGCGCGATCTCCAGCCCACCCCCAAGCGCGGTTCCGTTGATGGCCGCGATGGTCGGGATCGGCAAGGTTGCCAATTCCGCCAGCACATCGTTCAGATGCGGCGCAACTGGAGGCCGGCCAAACTCAGTTGCATCGGCCCCAGCGACGAAGACAGTGCCAGCACCGGTGATGACGAGCCGCTTGGCTGCTTGTGCCGTGACTTCGGCCATGGCCCGCAACAGCCCCGCGCGAACCTCAGCGCTGATCAGATTCAGCGGCGGGTTTTCAATGGTCAGGATCGCGGTGCCGTCCTGAAAGGTCAGATTAACGGACATGTAATCCTCACTTCACGGGCGCGGAATTGCGGGAGATGAACTTGGTGGACAGATACCCGTCAAAGGTCTCAGTCCCGCCCTCACTGCCATAACCGCTGTCGCGCTGCCCGCCAAAGGGGGTCTCCGGCAGCGCCAACCCAAAGTGGTTGATGCTGACCATGCCCGCCTGCAAGCCTGCCGCGGCCCGATCCGCCCGCTCCAAACTGTTGGTGAAGACATAGGAGGCCAGACCCAAGGGCAAGCCATTCGCCCGCGCCAGACCATCCTCGACGTCCCGGAAGGGAGAAACAACGGCAACCGGGCCGAACGGCTCTTCCCGCATCAGGGCAATTTTGTCGTCGGGCGTGTCGACCACGGTTGGAGCATAGAAGCTACCCGCGTTGCCAATACGGTGGCCGCCGGTTAGCACCTGAGCGCCACCCTCGCGTGCATCGGCCACCAGTTTTTCCATCGCTGTCACGCGGCCAGGATGGCAGAGCGGCCCCATCTGGGTGCCGTCCTCCAGCCCGTCGCCAACTTTGACGGCCTCAAACGCCGAAACCAGGGCGTCAAGAAAACGGTCATGCACCCCGGACTGCACAAAGAACCTTGTCGGCGCGATGCAGACCTGCCCGGCATTGCGCAACTTGTTGATGGCCAGCGCCCTGGCTGCAGCCTCGGCATCTGCGTCGTCAAAGACCAGCACTGGTGCATGCCCGCCCAGTTCCATCGTCGCCCGCTTCATGTGACGTCCGGCCAGCGCGCCCAGATGCTTGCCCACCTCGACCGACCCGGTGAAGGTGATCTTGCGTACTTCCGGCCTTGCGATAAGCGTTTCCGATATGAAGGCCGAATTGCCCCAAACCAAGTTCAGACAACCCTCGGGCAACCCTGCTTCTTGCAGGAAGCGCGCGATGGCTAGGCAGGCCGAAGGCGCCTCAGCCGGACCCTTCAGGATCATGGTGCAGCCCGAGGCCAAAGCGGCGGCCACCTTGCGGACGGCCTGGCTCAGGGGGAAGTTCCACGGCGTGATGGCAAGGCAGACGCCGACCGGCTCGCGCACCACCAGTTGCTGCACCGATGGGTTGCGCGCGGGGACGATTCGTCCGTAAATCCGCCGCCCTTCTTCGGCATGCCAATCGACATGGTCGGCCGAGGCGTGCACTTCGGATAGCGCTTCGCCAAGAGGCTTACCCTCGTCCAGCGTGATCCAGCGGGCGATCCGGTCGTCGTTCTCCCGCAGAAGATTGGCAAAGCGGCGCAGGATGGCGCTGCGATCCATCGGGGAACGGTACCGCCACAGCGTGAAGGCTGATTCGGCAGAGCGCACCGCAAGATCCAGATCCTGCGCCGTCGCCTGGGGAATACGCCCGATCTGAAGTCCGGTTGCAGGGTTGGTGACTGCGCGGTCAGCCTCACCCTCGGGCGCGCTCCATTCCGGCCCGATCAGATGCCGGATCACTGGATAGGTCATATCATTCATAGCTTTATTCCCCTGATTATCCGCGCCATCCGCGATTCCCTTGTGCCAGCGGAGCAAGGTAGGCGGCACCTTTATTCCGCTCTGCGGAATAATATTCCGCACTATTGACGCCGACCTTAGCTTGCGCTTTATTCGGTTTCAAGATGCGACAGGGGAGGTGCGGATGCGGCCAAGGAAGGAACGCGACGAGGATGACGGGCAGGACCGCGACTTCGTGACCGCCCTAGCGCGCGGGCTGGAACTGCTTCGGGCCTTTGGGCGTGAAGGCGAGTCGCTGGGCAACCGCGACTTTGCCGAACGGACAGGGATGTCGAAATCTACCGTTTCGCGGCTGACTTACACGCTGCAAAAGCTGGAATATCTGTCCTACAACCCCGACACGGCGCGCTATCAACTGGCCCCGCCTGTGCTCTCTCTTGGCTTCTTCTGCCTGGCCGGAATGCCGCTGCGGCAGCTGGCCAATCCCCTGATGCAGGCGGTGGCCGAGGCGACGACTTTGCCCGTGGCGATGGCGGGTCGCGACCGCCTGTCGATGGTCTATCTGGATCGGTGCCGGGGCACCAATGCAGTGGCACTGAACATCGAGGTCGGCGCGCATATCAAACTGGCCACGACGGCCATGGGCCGGGCCTATCTCGCCGCCATGGACGACGACGCCCGCGCCGCCGCCATGGAGGACATCCGGCAGGACGAGGGCGCCAACTGGCCGGTGGTGCAACGCGGCATCGAGGGCGCGGTGGAAAGCTATCACGCCCGAGGTTTTTGCACGTCCATCGCCGAATGGCGCCCGGATGTCGCTGCAGTTGCCGTGCCATTCAAGCCTCGCGACGGTTCGCCCATGGTGGCCTTCAACTGTGGCGGTTCCGCCCAAACCCTGACGCGCGACCATGTCGAGAACGACTTGGCGCCGCGCCTGACTGACCTTGTCCGCCGCCTCGCGGCGATTGCCCCCTGAAAGCGAAGACCATGGCCCTTGATCCCGAGACCCTCGCCCAGTTCCTCGAAGCGCTTGACCGCTTCGTCAAAGATCGCCTGATCCCGAACGAGGCCCGAGTGGCCGATGACGACGTCATCCCGCCGGCCCTAGTGCAGGAAATCCGCGAGATGGGCCTTTTCGGCATGGCCATCCCCGAGGAATATGGCGGCCTTGGTCTGTCGATGGCCGAAGAGGTGCAGGCAGCTTTCATCCTAGGCCAGACCTCTCCGGTGTTCCGGTCCTTGGTTGGCACCAACAACGGCATCGGCTCTCAGGGCATCATCATAGACGGCACGGCCGAGCAGAAGGCGCGTTATCTGCCTGCGTTGGCTTCGGGTGAGATGATCGCCTCCTTTGCACTGACCGAGCCGGATGCCGGGTCGGATGCGGGGTCCCTGCGCACCACGGCGCGACGGGATGGCGACGATTACATTCTGAACGGCACCAAGCGCTATATCACCAACGCGCCCCGTGCCGATGTCTTCACGGTCTTTGCCCGCACGAATGCCGACGTCAAAGGCTCTGCCGGGGTCAGCGCCTTTATCGTCGAGGCCGGGACGCCGGGGCTGACGCTGGGAGCAACCGATCGCAAGATGGGGCAAAAGGGCTCGCACACCTGCGACGTGATCTTTGAAAACGTGCGGGTTCCGGCGGCCAATATCATCGGCGGCGCCGCGCGGGAAAATCAAGGCTTCAAGACCGCGATGAAGGTCTTGGACCGGGGCCGCCTGCATATCTCGGCGGTTTGCACCGGGGCAGCAGAGCGGTTGATCCGCGATGCCCTAGCCTTTGCGATGGACCGCAAGCAATTCGGCGAACCCATCGCGGAAAAGCAGCTGATCCAGGCGATGCTGGCCGACAGCAAGGCCGAGGCCTTTGCGGCCCGTTGCATGATCGAAGAAACAGCGCGGCGCAAGGATGCCGGGCAG
>CAYLYV010000226.1:0-5577 GCA_964387655.1 uncultured Cypionkella sp.
GGCCTTCCAAAAGCCGTCAAGCTGAAAGCCCGACGGGGGTCACGCACCGCTTACACCGAGATGAAGCGGCTGTGCGCTACAGCTACTGCGGCGAAGACGTGGTTACGACGCTCGATCAGGTGTGCCGTATCCCCCGCCGCTTACCATTGCGACGTCCCATGCCCTCGGTTTGCGCCATCACAGCAATCGGTCAGTAGGGCGAGCGCTGCCTGATACCGACCTGCCCTGATCGAAGCATCCCGATCCACGACATAGGGTCATTCCGGTCGACATCAGAGTAGCAGTTGTGCCTCGGGGTAAGTGCCGAATCCCGTTTGCTAGGCACAACTCCCAATTCTGGTTTTTCGTTGTTCTCAGGGTGCGATGTTATGGTTGACCCTGAAGAGGTTGTCGGCGTCATATTGGCGCTTAATCTTCAGCAATCGGTCAAAGTTGGTGCCATAATTGGCGCGGACTCGCGTTCCGTCATCGTCGTCCATGAAGTTGACATACCCGCCGACCTCAGAATGCGGCGCGACCGCATCAGAGTAATCGCGCACCCACTTCGTGTTGGCCGCGTCATCTGCGGGATCTGACGAGGCCGCAAGGATCACCATGGAAAAGTTGGCGTCGCGATGCCCGAACGCGGTGGCATCCGGTGCCACCCGATGGCAGGCCCCGTTGATCGGATAGAGGTGCATGGTCGAGCTTACGGTCGGTGCGTTCGGCCCGTGCTGGACATGCGCCGCAATCGCATCATCCGACAATTCCTTGACGAAATTGCCTTTCCAATACTGCCGGATACCCGGCGGAAAGAGGCCGTCAAAGGCTGCATTGATTGCCGGATAGGGCACCGGCCCCACCATCTCGGCCTTCACCTCGGCCACATCGTGGAAGGCTTTGAACTGGCGCGCACCGTCGGCGGGATCACCAGACCAGCAGGCCACGATGGCGGCAAACATGTCGCCGTGCCGGTTTTCGGGGATGAACGGCAGCGGTGGCGCGATCTGAAACGCCGGAAAGGCGCCCATCTGCTCTGGGGCATCCTTGATATACTCCCGATAGAAACGCAGGATGTTTGCGGCCTCGCTGACCTCAAAGAACATCGGCCCCCAATACACAGTCTTGACAGGCTGTAGTTTGTATTCCAGCGAGGTGCACACGCCATAATTTCCGCCACCGCCGCGAATGGCCCAAAACAGGTCCGGGTTCTCGGTTTCGCTGGCAACAAGCATCTTGCCATCGGCGGTCACAACATCAGCCGACACCAGATTGTCCAGCGAAAGGCCGTGGCCGCGGGTCAGATAGCCGATACCACCGCCAAGTGTTAGCCCGGCAATGCCGGTTGTGGAGATGATCCCTCCCGTCGTGGCAAGGCCAAACGCACTGGTGGCAGCGTTGAAATCGCCCCAGGTTGCGCCGCCCTCGGCTCTGGCCGTCATACCATTTGGGTCAACCCTGACGCCACGCATCTTTGAAAGATCAATGACAACGCCGCCATCGTTGGTGCCGAACCCCGGACCGCTGTGTCCACCGCCTCTGATCGACAGTTTGTGGCCATTGTCCCTTGCGTAGTTGACCGTGGTCATCACGTCTCCGGCGTTCATCACGCGCACAACCACGGCGGGGCGCTTGTCAATCATGCCATTGTGGACCGAACGGGCGCTCTCGTATTCAGCATCGCCTTCAATAATCACTTCCCCGCGCACCAGATCACGGAGTTCATTTGGTGTCTTAACACTCATTTCTTCCTCCCGAATTGCTTGTGGGTGACCGCCAATCAGGTGGCCGTTTACTGAAATGTCAGTTTAGCTGCTTGTGGGCACAGGCGGGGCGCGGCCAAAACCAAAAAGCGCCTGAAACGTGCACGAGTCTGTGTCCTGATTTGAAGCTTAGCACGATTCCGTCACATGGCGGGAATCGCGACAGTGCCGTCAAACTTAGGTGGCCGAACGCGCGGCCAGCGCTTGCGAAATCTCATCGCCGAGCTTTGGCTTTCAATTCCGGAAGTTGCCGGTTGGCCCCATCTCAAGACAGAATGAGCGGCTCCAGCCTTCGGCTCTGGCACGGTGCCAAAACGCGCCGGACCAAACTTGCGGAAGGCTTATCTTCGCGCAATAAATATAGATTTTTTCGCGCGCTTTCGCTATGAGTTAAGGTGAGGGAACGCACATGAAACACAGGCTTGCCGCAGTGTTGGCCGCCGATATGGCGGGATATAGCCGCCTCATGGGGCTCGATGAAGACGGGACAGTTGCGCGGCTTCGGACTCACCGGATTGAGTTGATTGACCCGGTCATCGCCAAGAACCAAGGCAATATCATCAAGACCACAGGCGATGGCATGCTGGTCGAGTTTCAAAGCGTCGCCGACGCGGTGCGCTGCGCAGTCGAAATTCAGGAAAGAATGGCCCGGCGCAACTCGGATGTCCCCGAGGATCGCCGGATCCAGTTCAGAATCGGCATCAATCTTGGCGACATCATTTTTCAGGACGGGGACATCTTCGGCGACGGCGTCAACATCGCCGCGCGGCTGGAACAGCTGGCCGAGGTCGGCGGCATCTGTGTGACCACCGCGGTCCATGATCAGGTTGCCGACAGGCTCACGGTCACTTTTGAGGATCTGGGCGAAAAGGCGCTCAAGAACATCCAGCGCCCGATCCGGGTCTTCCGCGTCGTGCTGGACGCTCCGCCCAAGACGATCAGCAAGGGCGAGGCAAACCCCGCTGCCAGCGCGGTTATGAAGCCCACCGTTGCCGTGCTGCCCTTCGCCAATATGAGTGGTGACGCCGAGCAGGAATTCTTTGTCGATGGCCTGACCGAGGATATCATTACCGAACTGTCCCGCCGCCACGAACTGTTTGTGATTTCGCGCAACTCCACTTTCGTCTACCGGGGGCAGTCAGTGAACCTGCGCGAAGTCGCGCAGAAACTCGGCGCGCAATATCTGGTCGAAGGCAGCGTCCGGCGCTCGGGCAGCCGCCTGCGGATCACCGTCCAGTTGATCGACACCGTGAACGACAGCCATATCTGGGCCGAGAAATATGATCGGATGCTGGACGACATCTTTGAAATCCAAGACGAGTTGACATCGGCGATTGTCGCCACCTTGCCGGGCAGGCTCGAAGCTGCCCAGAATGACATGCTGAAACGGAAACTCCCGTCGAATTTGGCCGCATACGAACTGGTTCTGGTCGCCAAGGTATTGCACCACCGCAGCACCCGCGAAGATATCGCAGAGGCCCATAAACTGATCAGCCGCGCCATCGAACTCGACCCCGAATATGCCCACGCGCACGCTTGGCGCGCCTGCATATTGGGCCAAATGTGGAGCTATAGCTGGTGCGAAGACCGCGACGCCACCATGAAAGAAATCCAAATTGAACTCGACCAGGCATTGGCCCTGGACGACAATGATGCCGACATTCATCGCATCCTCGCGGCGGTCTTTATCACTCAGAACAATTTGACCAAGGCCCGCTACCATCAAGAGCGTGCTATTTCCCTTAACCCCAACTACGATCTGGTGGTGGTGCAGCAAGGTGAAATCCTGACATGGCTTGGCAATCCTCAAGAAGGGATTGAATGGATCCGCAAGGCAATGCGTCTGAACCCGCATCACCCGGAACGGTTCTGGAGCCATCTGGGTAAGGCCCATTTCGCGGCCCGCCAATATGCAGAGGCGATCGAAGCCTTTATGCGGCTCTCGGCGACCGACCACACCCACCACGCTTTCCTTGCCGCCGCCGATGCTTGGTTGGGCGATAAGGTCGCTGCCGCAGCCCATGCTGACCGCATTCTCGTGCTTGAACCTGGGTTCTCACTCGCGAACTTCCTTTCCACCATGCATTATGCGAAGGGCGCTGATCTGCAACATCTGCACGACGGGCTGCTGAAGGCCGGGGGCAAGCTGAACTGACCTGGCAGGGCATTGCCGACGCCTTGCGCGGAAACGTACACCATCCATGCTCATAAAAAAGCCCGGGTCATTTATAGATTTCCCGGCCGACACGACGGCTACATACGTTTAGATAGTGCGATGCTTACGAATGGCCGCTTTTCTCCAGTTTGCTGCAATTGCCAAACCACACGGCCATAAGACCGCTTTCCGCCCTGCTCGTCGATCCTGCTGCGACGCAGCCAATTCCTGTACTGCATTGGCGAACGACTGCATCTCCGCTTAGCTGACATTGCTTGCTCGGCTGTCCAGAGTCATCTCCTCGGGCCGTATCAGAGCAGTTCCGCCGCCACCTCCAGTGCCCGAAACGGAAGATAACTAGGACTTGCGCTTCAGTCTTCCTTCGAACTGAGCGCCAGCTTCGACGGCGATCGTCTCATGCGTGATATCTGCATGAACCCGGGCAGAGCCGGAGAGCAACACGGATTTCGCGGCAATCGTGCCGTCAATTGTGCCCAGTACCGAGATGTCGAGCGCTGTGACCTGACCCACTATTCGCCCCGTGGCCGAGACGAGAACTTCCGGTGCCGTCAGGGTGCCCGTGATTTTGCCCATGACGTCGATCGGGCCAGTGGTGTTGACGTCGCCGTCGATCTCCAAATCCTCCGCCAGGCGCGAGCGGGCGGAGCTGTTTGCTGCGGCCATCGGCCATTCCGCCATCGTCATCTCCGTGCCCATGTCCTGATACTCACCTTGTCCTGCTTGTGATCGTGCATAGGACCAGAAGCCGGGGCCGCGTCAATGACGTGGGTATTTTCTCGGCGAAATCGGCAAGCAAGCGCCGTTTGACGGGCGGCACTAGGTTGGCGAAGAGACATCCGACCCGCGGTGTCACACCAGCGCCGAATGCGCGTCAGACCATGACCGCGGATGTAACGGGTGTAATTGGGTGCGCAAATGGGTGCGTTGCGATCTGCAGGGCTTGTTGCGGGCGTCTATCCGATCCTGAATAGGGTCGCACGGGAGCTTGGCACCTCCGAGATATATATTTTATATTTTTGTCAGATACTTACATATGTTGCCACCAAGATAATGAGTCCGCGCTTCAGCAAAGTAGAAATGTCCTTCCGAGTTTCAGTCGGGGGCGGGGCAGGGCGGAGACCTCACACATCGGAGACCTGCCCCGCCACTTTCGCGGCTTCTTCGGCTCGGCGTGCAGCGCGTTTGTCCAGCCATGATGGGCGGCCCGGGCTTCTCTTGCCGGACGGCCCTAATGTATGTGTCGGCTGTTGTTCGCAATTGAGAATTTGGCACGACTTCGGAAATCGCTCATATGTATCCGGCCTGTTGATCGGCACGCGGGCCGTGGCCTTGATGGGGTTACGCACGCGCCTTCGTCTCATTAGCGGCAAGGTCTTTGCTGACCATAAAGGCCGTCAGACTCTGGGGGCGTATTTTCTCCGTTCCCTGCTGTCCTCTCTGTCGCGAACTCCTTTTGACCGTGGAAAGCGTCAGATGGTTTCCATGGCCATATCTCTTGGGGCGTCGAACCGGGGCCCGTGTCGCAGAACGCTCCACGCGGTTCGGGCAAGTTTGTTGGCCAGCGCAACCGCTGCCTTGTTGCGCGGCATGCGCTTCACCGCTTCGGTCATGCACGCCGAAAACACAGTTCATGCTGCGATGCGCTCGCTCGCACACGCC
>CAYLYV010000227.1:0-5506 GCA_964387655.1 uncultured Cypionkella sp.
GCAGACGCCAGGGCGCGACAGAGGGTGCTCTTGCCCGATCCCCCCTTGCGGTTCAACACCAGCACAACACGTATCCCGTAACCCATACCACCTTCCTCACTTCGCCGATCGCATTTTTCACAATGCGGATCGCGTAAATCTTTTATCTTAACTCACATCTCTTTAATCTGAATTCACACTGCGGATATCAGAAACCGGCTCGCGCAAATCTTATTGCGCAAGGCCTATCTCTTTAATCATTTGTCTGATTACTGGATGCGTATCTCTTTTATCTGATCGCGCAATGCGTGTATCACAAGGCGTAACCCCGAACACACATCCCTGATGCCACAAGACGCATCCCACACTTCCTTTCTCCGGACCCTGAACACTGAACAACAGGCTCCGCACGGTAAACAAAACAAGGCTTTAGGCCCATACTCACAAGAAAATTCACCTCTGGCCACGTGGCTGGGGGTGCACCATCCCTGTCTTGCCTTGTGAGTTGCGCGATCAGCGAAACGCATTCGGTGGCGGGGGAGTTACCCAAGGTCAGCACAATCTGCAAGAGCATAAATCGCGCTTAGATTGCACTTGAAAGGGAGGTGAAGGAAGGGGTAGGAAGAGTGGCAGGAAATGCGATGTGTCTACAAATAATCGGTGGCAGACGTTGGCGGTAAAATCAGATCCTCGCGAAACAAGACTTAATTCGAGATCCAAGGTTTTGGCGGATGTTGGTAATGACGTTTCTGATTCTGCGGTGCAGCAAGTCGATGGGCGCGGACGGCCTCGGTCGGCGGACAAGGGCCAGGTCGTGAGCTGCCGCCTGCCCGCCGATGAACTTCTTGCTTTCGATGCGCTCTGCATCCAGCTTGGCGCGAAATCCCGGTCTGATGGGGTGCGCTCGGTGGTGCGGATGGCCTCAGGTTTTCTGGAGTTCAGTCGGGAGGACAGCGCCAAGCTGGAGGAAATCCGCTATGAGCTGGGCAAGATCGGCACGAACGTGAACCAGATAGCCCTAGCCGCGAACCGCGGGCGTGCGCCGATGGTCAAGGCGCAGTGGGCGTCGGTGGATGAGTTGCGGCGGTCACTGCCGATGGTGGCGAAGGCGCTGAGCCAGATCATCGCCGAACGCCGGCGGCAGGGCGTGGCGCTGTTCCGCAAATTTGTCGAAGCTCAGGAAGCCGCGCGCCATGGTTAAGCTTGGGTCGCGTCCCATTGGCGTTGCAGAAGCTGTTCTTGGTGAGATCAATTTCCTGCGGCGGCAGCAGGGCAGGGTGAAGGCGGGCAGTTCCTCGTCGCCCAAGCGCGGGTTCAGTTTCTCGACCCGGGCCAGCCAGATGTGGCGGTTTTCGCTCGGATCGAACGCGGCGGTTCTAAAGAAAATCGGCAAGGGCAGGACGGCGAATGCCAAGGAGCTGGCCGCCCAGATGGACTACCTGTTCTCGAAGTCGGCTTCGATCTTCGGCAACGGGGTTGTGCTGGATGCCGACGCCAAGGGTCTGACCAAAGATGAGCGGAATGACATCGTCGGCGACTGGGTCGAGGACTGGCGCGGCTCGCCAAAGAATGGGCACACCACCCATCTGCTGATGAGCTTCCCGTCCCATGTCCGGCCGGAGAAGGCAAAGCTGATTGCCGAGGCCTGGGCTTTCGAGATGTTTCAGTCGGGCGAGCATCAGGACGATGTCTGGTCCTATGTCGCAGCCCTGCACACCGACAAGGCGCACCCCCATGTCCACATGGTCGTCAACAACCGGGGTACGGTGAATGACAGCTGGTTCTTCATGGCCAAGGAGCATGCCTTCAATCTGGAGATCATGAAGCAGCGCATGGTGGCGATCGCGGCCGAGGAGGGCGTGTTTCTGGATGCCACTTCGCGAGCCGAACGCGGTTTGCTGAGCTACGGTCCGTCGCGGGCAGAGATCGAGCGGGCGCGGGCCGAGGGCCGGGCGCCGGAAGAGCGGCCGCGCGAGGGCAAGGCGCTAGAGGATGCGTTGGCGACGATGGCGCGTACAGCGGATGCGATGCGCAGTCTGAGCCATGTCGCTGCGCTCACAGGGTTGCCGGAGATTGGCGAGAAGATTGCCAAGGCGGAAGAAGCGCTGCGGCGGGGCGGGGTATTGCAGCCATTTGCGGGCGATACCGCGACGGCTGAGCGGGCCGACCTGGACCGGCATTTCAATGGCTGGATGGCAGAGGCGGAGGGCAAGATCCGGAAAATGCCTGTCGCCGAGCGCAAGGAAATGCGCGACGAGCTTTATGGCTATGCAATCGACATCACCAAGGGGTTGGGTGACGCTCGTGGCGCACAACTTCTCCAGATGCTGCCGCAGACCAAACTCTATGCAACAGGACTTGAGTGTGACCGCCTGACACAGGGCAAGGAAGCTGTTGAGCTGCAGCAAGGTGCCGCCGACCGGCTGAAAACGGATATCGTCAGCAAGGCCGTGGCCTTGGGCCTGAGCGGTGACCGCATGTCCAAGCGGCTGGAAACGGGTGCCGCCAATGCCTGGGAAGAACGCGATTGGGTGCGCAGTGACTTGGCAACCCTGTCTGGGCGGCGGCGTGCCGATCTTCGGAATCCGGATCAGAGTCGGAAGGTCGTCGATGATCTTGAAGGCTTCTATGAAGCGGCGGCCAAACTGATTGAGCATGCCCGGGCGCATGAGGTCGTTCCCGAAAATGATCGATTGCTTCGTACCCTCGGGTCGATGGGCCGCATCATGCGGGCGGATGGCAAGGTTGAGTTCCGGGGAGATGCTCATGCTGAGCGGTTCGCTGACGAGTTGCGTCTGCGGTATGGCAAAGGGGTTGTCGCGGAACTCGCCAGCGGGCGGACGGATGCGCTGACTGGTGATTTCGAGGATGCGGATCAGCGGAGGTGGATTGCGCGGGCGGTTGTTTCAGCGGCAAAGGCACATGTGGCGTTCGGGTTGACATTGCAGGACGCGCGCGGGGCTGAACGGAGGCTGGCTTCAGTGCCAGAGAGATCAGAAGAACAAGACTGGGAGCGTTGATCGACGAAATGGGCGGAAGGACTAAGCCGCTCCGCTGCATTGGCGCCTGTGGCTGGCGTTCGGTTCCCAATTCAGCGTTGCTCTTTGTGTGAAGCCTTTCCGGGCTGACGATGTGGGTCTTCCCACCCGTCAGACAGGAGGTTTCGATGAAGGAGGAGAAGACCACCCCGCTGCGCCAGCGGATGATTGAGGACATGGATATCCGCGGGTTGTGCGCGAAGACCCAACAGGGTCACATTCGCTGCGTTAAGCATTTCGCGTCTTTCCTGGGGCGATCGCCAGATACAGCCACACCGGAGGATCTGCGGGCCTATCAGTTGCAGATGACGAAGGACCTGGTGTCTGCCACCACGTTCAACGTCCGGATCATCTCGCTGCGGTTCTTTTTCAGCGTCACATGCGGACGCGAAGAGATGAAGCGATACATGCAGTTCCATCGCCAGCCGCGGAAGTTGCCGGTGGTGCTGAGCGTGGAAGAGGTCGCAAAGCTTCTGGCCTCGGTGCCGGGGCCCGGATTGAAGTATCGGGCAGCCCTTGGCATCAGCTACGGGGCGGGGCTGCGTGCCTCGGAGGTCTGCAACCTCAGGGTCCGCGACATCGACAGCCAGCGCATGCTGATCCATGTCGATCAGGGCAAGGGCAGCAAGGACCGGCAGGCCATGTTGTCGCCCAGCCTGCTGGAGGTGCTGCGGCAATATTGGCGCGAGTCCCGTCCCGAAGGCTGGCTGTTTCCGGGCAAGCCAAAGATCTCGCCATTGTCACCCCGACAACTGAACCGAGCCTTCATGGCGGCCAAGGATATGGCGGGGATCACGAAGCCAGCGACCCTGCATACACTACGCCACAGCTTCGCCACGCACCTGTTGGAGGCCAACACCGACGTGAGGGTGATCCAGGTGCTGCTGGGTCATGCCAAGCTCAGCACCACGGCGCGTTATGCCCATGTCGCCACCAAGACGATCCAGAGCACTGTCAGCCCCTTCGAGCAGATGAAGCTTGTCCAGGACAGGGTGCTCCGATCCGTCGGGCCGGACTGACGCCGGGGCTGCGTGCCCCGGCCATCGCTGGAACTGGCTGACATCTTGCGCACCCATGGCCCTGCGTGGCGGCAGGCCAATGCGGGGCATGTCAGCCTGACCCAGCTCAAGGTGATGTCGGCCATCGAAGCCTGCCGGACCGAGGCGCTCGGCGGGCATGTGGCCGGGTGCGCCAGCTGCGGCCATCAGCACATCGCCTACAACTCCTGCAAGAACAGGCATTGCCCCAAATGTCAGGGCCCGGCCGCGCGGGACTGGATGGCCGCGCGCGCCGCGGACCTGCTGCCCGTGGAGTATTTCCACGTTGTCTTCACCCTCCCGGCCGGAATCGCGCAGATCGCCTTCTGGAACAAGAAGGCGGTCTATGATCTGCTGTTCCGCACCTCGGCCGAGACGGTTCTGACCCTTGCCGCTGATCCCAGACGCCTTGGGGCGCGGCTCGGCATGACCGCGGTGCTGCACACTTGGGGCTCGGCGCTGATCCACCACCCCCACATTCACATGATCGTCCCCGGCGGCGGCCTGTCGCCCGACGGCACAAGATGGCTGCCCTGCCGCCCGGGCTTCTTCCTGCATGTGCGGGTTTTGTCGCGGTTGTTCCGGCGGCTATTCCTGGAGGGGCTTCTCGCGTTGCACCGCGCCGGGGAACTCGTCTTCTTCGGCGATCTGGTGAACCTTGCGGACCCCGCCAGCTTCACCACCTGGTTGGCCCCGTTCCGCAAATCCGAATGGGTGGTCTATGCCAAGCCCCCCTTCGGCGGCCCCGAGGCGGTTCTGGCCTATCTCAGCCGCTACACCCACCGCGTCGCCATATCGAACAACCGCCTTGTCAGCGCCGAGGCCGGGACCGTGGCGTTTCGCTGGAAGGATTACCGCATCAAGCAGGGCGACAGGCAAAAGGTGATGCGGCTCGCCGCCGACGAGTTCATCCGCTGGTTCCTGATCCATGTTCTACCCGACGGCTTCCATCGCATCCGGCATTACGGCCTGCTGGCAAGTGCCTTTCGCAGGGCCAACATCGCGAAGATCCGGACCCTGCTTGGGGCAACACAACCGGTGACGCCCCCCGAAGCGGCTGTCGAGTCCGTCCCGCTCACCCTGCGCGAACCATGCCCCTGTTGCGGTGCGCCGATGCGGATCATCGAGATCTTCCGGCGTGGGCACACGCCGCGCACACGGGCACCACCGCGGGAGCAGGCCGCATGATGAAACGCCCATCCCATTGCCTGATCCGCCGCCGGTGCCCCTTCGGGACCTGCATGGCCTTGATTTACCCCCAGCGGAAAAGTTCGCCAAATTCGGCGGATGGCCTCCCAGTTTCGAGGCTCAAAGCCGCGGCAACTGACGAAGAAGGCCAGGCTTTCGTCGGGTGTCCCGAACTACGGTGCCCGCTTTTGAGCCATGTGAACCACGCCCTCGGCGCTCTTTCCCCATAGGCAGCGCCACGCCCCCCGCGGCTTCATCCTTCCG
>CAYLYV010000228.1:0-5468 GCA_964387655.1 uncultured Cypionkella sp.
ACCAGTGGCCACTACGATGTCAACGTAGTGCTCTACCGCTGAGCTAACCGCCCACAAACCTGACGTTCCCGCCCTGACTTTTCATCTGACCCTATGGGACCAAACAAAAGGACGCGGGCGGAACCGCGTCGGATGGCTGGGCTATAAACAGAGTCGCGAGGCTGTTCAAGGGGGTAAAGGGGGGTATCGGTAAAGGATATTTTGCAGTTATATCACAAAGTAACAGGAGTGTGGCGTGTCGCAGGTTTACCAAATCCATCGCCCTGAACGGCAAGACACTGCCGTGGTGTTTGCTTCGCCGCACAGCGGGCGGGTCTATTCAGCGGCGTTTCTGGCGCAAACGATTCTGTCGCGCGATGTGATCCGATCTTCGGAAGATGCCTTTGTCGATCAAGTGTTTGGCGCAGCTGTGCAGCATGGCGCGCCGTTGCTGGTGGCCGATGTGCCGCGCGCCTATCTGGATCTGAACCGCGCCCCGGATGAGTTTGACCCCGGCGTGATCGAAGGCATTGCGCGGGTGCCGCACAACCCGCGCATCTCCTCCGGTCTGGGGGTGATTCCCCGCGTGGTGTCCGGTGGGCGGCTGATTTATCGCGGCAAGCTGGGTCTGGCCGAAGCCGAAGCGCGGATTGCCGAAGTCTGGCATCCCTACCACCGCGCCTTGCGGCAGTTGCTGGAGGAAACCCATCGGACCTTTGGCGAGGCGGTGCTGATCGACTGCCACTCGATGCCCCATGAAGCCATCGACGGCCACGGCCGCCCCGGTCAGCCCAAACCCGATGTGGTGCTGGGGGATCGGTTTGGCGCCGCCGCCGGCCGGCATGTGATGGACGCAGTCGAGGCGGCGTTCCAACGCGCTGGCCTGCGGGTCGCGCGCAACACCCCCTTCGCCGGGGCCTTTATCGCGCAAAGCTACGGGCGGCCCTCGGCGCGCCGCCATGTGATCCAGGTGGAAATTGATCGCGGGCTTTACATGGATGAAGCCACCGTCACCCCCCACGCAGGCTTTGAGGCGTTCCGCACGCTGATGGCCGGGGTGATTGCCGAAATCGTCGGCATTGGCCGCGCACAACTGCCGCTTGCTGCGGAATAGCGGTTGTTGGGGGCTCGCCGCAGGGGCCAATCCGCGCACCGATTGACCAGCCGTCCTTGATCCAAGGTTGCTGATATGCCCCGCGCCGTGGCGCTTTGAAGCCCAATCGTTAAGAATGTCTTAAAACGCCTACATTAAGTGTTTGATTAGAAACACATAAAAAAGGTCCCGAGTTGGGACCGCCCCCGTTATCGCAAAGCCCGCCCCTTGATGATTGCCTCCCGTCCAAACCGCGCGCGGATGGCGTCGGTGGCGCGCTCGGCTGCGGCGCGTTTGCCCGCGGTGGGGTCCAGCAGGTCGGCAGAAAGATCGGCCTGCGCCTCGGGGGCAAGATCGCTGATACCGACGCCAATCAGCCGGTAGGGGCCTTTGCGGTCGGTCTGATCGAACAAAGCACGGGCGGCACGGTAGATCCGATCGCTCAGCTGGGTCGGATCGGTCAAACTATGACGGCGGCTGATCAGCTGGAAATCAGAGCGTTTCAGTTTCAGGGTGACGGTCTTGCCCGACAGCGCCTTGGCCTTGGCACGGTCGGCGACCTGCTCGGCCAACCGCCAGAGATGGCCGTCCAGCAGATCTGGGTCAGAGGTATCCTCGAAGAACGTCGTCTCCTTGCTGATCGACTTCAGCTTTTCATCCCGGTTGACCCGCCGCGTATCCAGACCCCGCGCGAGGTGCCACAACCTGTCGCCCATGCTGCCGAAGCGGGCGACAAGATCGGTGCGATCCCAGCGCAAAAGGTCGCTGATGGTCCGGATACCTGCCTTTCCAACGAGGCCTGCGCGGCGGTGCCGACGCCCCAGATGATCCGCACCGGCTTGGGGCGCAGGAAAGCTTCGGTTTCAGCCCGCCCGATGATGGAAAAGCCGCGCGGTTTGTCTAGGTCTGACGCGATCTTGGCCAGAAACTTGTTGTGCGACAGGCCCACCGAGCCTGACAGGCTCAACTCATCCTCCATCCGTTTGATCAGCCGCGCCAGCACCACGGCGGGCGGGGCACCGTGCAGGCGTTCGGTTCCGGTGAGGTCGAGGAAGGCTTCGTCGAGCGAAAGCGGTTCGATGGCCGGGGTCAGCGCCTCCATCATCGCGCGGATGGCGCGGGAGGCGTCGACGTAGACGGACATCCGGGGTTTCACCACCACGGCTTCGGGGCAGAGTTTCAGCGCTTGAAACATCGGCATCGCGGAGCGCACGCCATGGATGCGGGCGAGGTAGCAGCAGGTGGAAACCACGCCCCGGGTGCCGCCGCCGACGATGACGGCTTTGTCGCGCAGGTCGGGATTGTCGCGTTTTTCCACGCTGGCGTAGAAGGCGTCGCAATCCATGTGGGCGATGGAAAGCTGGTTCAATTCGGGGTGGGCAAGCAGACGGGGAGAGCGGCAGCTGGGGCAGCGGGCTCCGGCGTCAAATTGGGTCAGGCAGTCGCGGCACAGGGTGGGCATGGCGGGATTATGCCAGATCGGGGGCGGGGTTGTCCACGCGTGGCGCATCGGGGCGCTTTATATGAATCAATGGGTTAGCAGGGGTTCGTTTACGAATTGTTTACGGTTGTGCGCGGTTGGTTCTAGGTCATGCTCTCTGCTCAAATATCCAGGCCGGAATAAAGGCATTCCGGTTAGCCGGAGGCATCTGACGCCACCACCAGCGGCTCCGCCTCAGAACTCTGGCTGTGGCCCGCAAATCTTCTATAACGGGCGCATGTCAGATTTGATCAATCAAACCTTAATAGTGGGCGCAAGCGGGCGGGTGGGGCGGCTGCTTGTGCGGGCTTGGGCGCTGGCGGGGCAGGCTCCGACCTTGCAGCATCGCGGGGCGGGCTTGTCTTCGGATTTGCCGCAGCTGGAATGGCATCCGCTTTCGGGGGCTTCGCTGGAGCCGGGACAGTTTCGGGCGATGATCGTGCTGGCGGGGGCGGTGCGTGGCGAGTTGGGTTTGAACGCGCAACTCGCCGAGGCGTGTTGTGCGGCGGCGGTGCAGGCGGGGATAGGGCAGGTTTTGCTGACCTCGTCTTCGGCGGTTTATGGGGTGAATAGCGGGCAGGCTTGCCGCGAAGATACGCCGACACATCCCGTCAATGACTATGGCCGCGCCAAGCTGGAGGCTGAGGCGGTGGCGAAACACTGGCGCGCGCGGGGGCTGGCGATCACGACGCTGCGGATCGGCAATGTGGCGGGGGCGGATGCTTTGCTGGGCGGCATACGGCCCAGTCAGCCGACCATGATTGACTGCTTCGCTGACGGGACGGGGCCAGTTCGCAGCTATGTCGGGCCGATCACTCTGGCAGATATTTTTGCGTGTCTGCTGGGGAAAGATCTGCCGCCGGTTTTGAACATCGGCGCACCACATCCGGTGGCGATGGCCGATCTGGCGCAGGCGGCGGGGGCGGATTGGCAGTATCAACCCGCCCCTGCGACCGCTTATCAACGCATTACGCTTGATTGCAGTCTGCTGGCGCAGCACTACCGCTTTACGGAAAACCAGTCAGACGCCGCCGTGATGGTGGCAGAATGGCAATCCACCCGAGGGCCGCAATGACGCCGATGAAACGTTTTCTGGATGTGATGGCGGTGCTGGTGCTGGCGATTCCGCTGCTGCCTTTGGGGCTGCTGACGGCGCTGGCGATCCTGATCCTGGATGGCCGCCCGGTGATCTATTGGGCCGAGCGGATGAAGACACCGACGCAAAGCTTCAGGCTGGCGAAGTTTCGCAGCATGACGGTGCGGCCCGCGGAATCGGGGGTTTCGGGCGGTGACAAATCCGGCCGTATCACCCGGACCGGGCGGTTCATCCGCCGCACCCGTTTGGACGAGTTGCCGCAGCTTTGGAATGTGCTGAAAGGCGATATCAGCTTTGTCGGCCCCCGCCCGCCCTTGCGGGAATATGTGGAACGGTTCCCCGAGATTTACGCACAGGTGTTGAAATCGCGACCCGGCATCACCGGACTTGCGACGATTGTGTACCACCGCCACGAGGAACTGCTGCTGGCACGCTGCAAAACGGCGGCGGAAACCGATGCGGTCTATGCGCGGGCCTGCGTGCCGCGCAAGGCCAAGCTGGATTTGATCTACCAGCGGCGGCGCAATCTGCGGTTCGATTTTTATCTGATGCTGAAGACGGTGTTCAAGCGGTTGCCGCTTTAGGCCAACTTTTGCCGAAACAGCACGAACCTGCCGCCAAACAGTAGATTTTGGGATGATCCTTCCACAGCGGTGGAATTCTTTGAAATGGCCGTTCAGCCGCAGCAGGGTTAAAGTCCAGCAACTTTGTCGTGTTTGGGAAGCTGCTGATGTCCTCGTTGAAACTGGTCGGTTTGTCCGGCAATATCACCACCCCGTCGAAGACCCGTGCTTTGACCGAAACCGCCGTGACTTTGGCCGCTGATCGCTTGCGGGCCGAGGCCGAGGTGATTGAGATCGGTGACTTCGGCGACCAGTTGGGCCGGGCGCGTCGGCTGTCTGATCTGGATGCAGCGGGGCAGGCGCTGATCGCGCGGCTGGTTGCGGCGGATGCGCTGGTGGTGGCGACGCCGATCTACAAAGCCAGCTACCCCGGCCTGTTCAAGCACCTGATCGACCTGCTGGACCCGCTTTCGCTGGTGGGCAAACCGATCCTGATCGCGGCGACCGGCGGCGGCGAGAAACACGCCCTTGCCGTGGAGCACCAGTTGCGCCCGCTGTTCGCGTTCTTTGAGGCGCATTCCCTGCCCACCGCCGTGCATGTCTCGGACAAGGATTTCACCAATGGTGTGTTGACCGCCCCCGCCGCCCTGACCCGGTTGGCGCGCGCCGTGGCCCAGTTTGACCTGCATTTCCCGCAAGCTTTGCGCCCGGCGCAAGCTGCTGAATAACCCGAAAAGGACGCTAGCATGACCACCGATCCCGTCAAATTCGCCTATTGGGTGCCCAATGTTTCGGGCGGCCTGGTGATCTCCAACATCGAACAGCGCACCAGCTGGGACATCGACTATAACCGCAAACTGGCGCAGATCGCCGAGGCGGCCGGTTTCGATTATGCGCTCAGCCAGATCCGGTTTACCGCAGGCTATGGCGCTGATAATCAACACGAACCTGTGGCGTTCAGCCATGCTTTGCTGGCGGCCACCGAAAAGCTGAAGGTGATCGCGGCGCTGTTGCCCGGCCCGTGGAATCCCGCCATTGCTGCCAAGCAAATCGCCACCATCAGCCGGTTGACCAAGGGTCGCATCGCCATCAACGTGGTGTCGGGTTGGTTCCGCGGTGAGTTCTACGCGATTGGCGAGCCGTGGCTGGATCACGACGAACGCTACCGCCGCTCGGAAGAATTCATCCGCGCTTTGCGCGGCATCTGGGGGCAGGACGATTTCACCTTCAAGGGCGATTTCTACCGCTTCAACAACT
>CAYLYV010000229.1:0-5464 GCA_964387655.1 uncultured Cypionkella sp.
GCAAATTCATCGGCGCTGGTCTGGCCGCTATCGGTTCCGGCGCTGCCGCAATCGGTGTCGGCAATGTTGCTGGCAACTTCTTGGCTGGCGCTCTGCGCAACCCTTCGGCAGCTGGCTCGCAAACCGCGACCCTGTTCATCGGTCTGGCCTTCGCAGAAGCTTTGGGGATCTTTTCGTTCCTCGTCGCTCTGCTGTTGATGTTCGCAGTCTGATCTGACGCTCGCATCCTTACGGTCAGGGGTGCCGCCTATGCGCGGCGCCCTTGAACTTCAAAAAGGGTCCGACGGAGGGCAAAATGGCGACCACGACCACCACTGAAGCCGCGACGGAAGTTGCGCACGGAGCCGCTAAGGCAGGTATGCCGCAGCTTGATCCGCTCCATTTCACGAACCAGATCTTCTGGCTTGTCGTCACCTTGCTGGTGATCTTCTTCGTGCTGAAGCTGGTGGCTTTGCCGCGTATTGGCGGCACTTTGGCCACACGGCGCGGCACGATTGTCAACGATCTCGCGGCAGCCGAGGAGTTGAAACAGAAGGCTGTTGCAGCCGAGAAAGCCTACAACGACGCGCTGGTTTCGGCGCGCACCGAAGCAGGCAAGATCGTGACTGCGGCGAAGGCGAACATTCAGGCTGACCTGAACAAGGCCATCGCGAAAGCCGATGCCCAGATCGCGGCGAAAGCCACGGAATCGGCGGGCCGCATTGACGAAATCCGGGCTGGCGCACAAGATGCCATCACGGAAGTGGCAAAAGACACCGCCAAAGAACTGGTGGCAGCTTTGGGCGGCACGGCAGATGCCCGGTCGATCACGGCAGCAGTCACTGCTCGGCTGAAAGGGTAACGCGATGAAAAATGTGTTTTTGCTCATCGCTTTGCTTGGCATCGTCGCGGTCGTGACCGCTGAAAGCCACGGCGCTCCGCTGGTCAGCCTGCATAACACCAACTTCGTGGTGTTGCTGGCCTTCCTGATCTTCGTCGGCATCCTGCTTTATACCGGCGTTCCGGCCAAGCTGGCTTCGGCTCTCGACGCACGGGCAACCCGCATCAAGGCCGAGTTGGACGAGGCGCGTGCTCTGCGCGACGAAGCCAAGGCATTGCTGGCGTCTTACGATGCCAAGCACAAAGAGGTGCAGGAGCAATCTGCCCGCATCATCGCTTCCGCCAAGGAAGAAGCCGAAGCTGCTGCCAAGCAAGCCAAGGCCGATCTGAAAGACTCGATCGCGCGCCGTCTGGCCGCGGCAGAGGAGCAGATCGCTTCGGCAGAAGCGTCGGCTCTGCGCCAAGTCCGCGAAAGCGCGATTTCGGTGGCGGTGGCGGCTGCGGGCGAAGTTCTGGCCAAGCAGGCAACGGCTGAAACCGCCGCGGCTTCGATTGACGCGGCGATTGCGACGGTTGACGCGAAGTTCCACTAAGGGTTTCGAAATATGAGGAAACGCCCGGTGTTCGCACCGGGCTTTTTCATGTCACACGATCTATTTCGATTGTTCATGTTGCAGACGCTGACGGGCAATGGCCTCATTCCGGTTGGCCTTGATCTGATCGGCCATCGCCGCCTCGACAAAGCCCAGATGTGTCGCCACCGCCTCGCGCGCCGCAACTGGGTCACGCGCCTGAATGGCGGTGTTGATCGCGCGGTGCTGATCCAACAGGTGATCACGGGTCAGACGGTTTTTGAACATCACCTGACGATTGTAAAACACCCCCTGCCGCAGCAGATCATACATCGACCGCATCATATGCAGCATCACCACGTTATGGCTGGCCTCGATGATCGCCATATGAAAATTCGCGTCCAGCTCTGCCTCATCGGATGGATCGCGTTTCGCATGAGCGGCTTCCATTTTGGCGAAAATCGCCGCGATTACCGCCAGATCGGTGTCGGACCCCAGTCGCGCTGCACGCTCTGCGGCTAAACCTTCCATATCGCGGCGGAAATCGAGGTAGTCGAACACCGCTTCCTCATGCGCGGAAAACAAGCCGACGAGGGCAGGCGAAAACGCTGATCCCAGTACCTCGGCCACGAATATCCCGGCATTGGGGCGGCTGGTCAAAAGCCCGCGCGCTTGCAGATCGGCCACCGCCTCACGCAAACTCGGCCGCGACACACCCATGCGTTCCGACAATTCCCGCTCGGATGGCAGACGTTCACCGGGGCGCAGGATACCGCGCAGGATCAACCGTTCGATCTGCTGCACCACCGATTGCGACAGTTTTTCCGCGTCGATTTTAAGGAAGGGCATGAGGGGCTCCGGCTGATTGGTGCAAATATATGACCAATCCCCCGGCGTCTCAATCACAAAGGCTTCAACGCGAAAGGGCCGAGGATCAACCCCGGCCCTTTGCGCCATAATGCCAAACTTATTTGGTTGGGCGGATGATGATTTCCACGCGACGGTTCTGCGCGCGGCCCGATGCCGACAGGTTCGAGGCAATCGGCTGATCCTCGCCACGACCGTAAGCGGCGACGCGGCCAGAGGGGACGCCAGAACCGATCAGCACGTTGGCGACAGCCGAGGCGCGGCGCTGCGACAGGTCTTGGTTATACGCTGCCGAGGCGGTGTTATCGGTATGACCGATCACCTCGATGGTCGAGTTCGGGTAACGGTTCAGCGAAGCTGCCACGGCGCGCAGGTCCGAAGTCAGATCCGGGCGCAGGGTTGCGCTGTCGCTGGCGAACAGCACATCTTGCGGCATGTTCACAACGAGGTACTGGCCATTGTTGGTGACCGAAACGTTCGAGGACAGCGAGCCGCGCAGGTCAGCCGCTTGCGCGTCCAAGCTGGAGCCAATCGCGCCGCCAACGGCCGCACCCAAAGCGCCACCGATCACGGCTTTCGCCAGACGGTCATCGCCTTTGCTGGTGCCGCCCGCGACAGCGCCCAACAGGCCGCCGACGATCGCACCGTTTTTCGCACGGGCATTCGGGTCATTCGGATAAGCATCGGGATTGACGCAGGCGGTCAGCGCCAAAAGCGCGACGGTGGAGATGATAACGGGGGATTTGAACTTCATAGCTGCCTCTAATCTGCTGTGTGGGCCGCTTCGGCCTCGAACATCCATATACAGCAACGCAGATCGGGCGGCATGGTTCCCGCACTGGATTGGCAATTTATCGCGCAGATGTGAAAGAAGGGCATAGGGGTGCAATCACACCCTTGCATCCTCGCGTGCGGATTCCCATGCAAGGATCGCCCGTTTGACCGGAAGCCCCCAGTGATAGCCCCCCAAGCCGCCAGATTTGCGCAGGGCACGGTGGCAGGGCACCAAAAAGCTGATCGGATTGCGCCCCACAGCGGTGCCCACCGCGCGCTGCGCCGTTGGATGGCCGACTGCCCCTGCGAGTTCGGAATAGGTCGTGACATGGCCGGAGGGGATTTGCAGCAAGGCTTCCCACACCTTCAACTGGAAGGGTGCTCCGATCAGATGCAGCCGGGCAGAGCGTCCCGCCATCGCCTCAACGACCAGCGGCGCAATGCTTTGATCTTCGATATAGGTGGCCTGCGGCCAGCGCGCGGTCAGATCATTCATCGACCAATCACGGCCAAATTCCTCGGTAAAGCCCAGCCCACAGATGCCGCGATCGGTGGCCATCACCAAAGCCTCGCCGAACGGCGTCTGGAAATATCCCCAGCGGATCACCAGACCTGCGCCGCCGGTGGCATAATCACCGGGGCTCATCGCCTCCCATGTCAGGAACAGATCATGCAGGCGGCCCCCGCCCGATAGCCCCGCCGCATGGGCCGTTTCCAGCACGGTGAAGCGGTCGGCGAGCAAGCGGCGGGCATGGTCCAGCGTCAGGTATTGCTGATAGCGTTTCGGGCTGACACCGACCCACTGCGAAAACGTGCGCTGAAAATGCGCCGCGCTCATGCCCATTTGGCCTGCAAGGTCGTCGAGGCTTAGGCTCGGCCCGCCTTCGTCAATGATCTTCAACGCGCGGGCGATGACGGCGTAGTGATAGCTGGATTGATCGGTCATAACGGTCTCCTTGCGCACAAGATAAGGACAGCGGCGGGCTTTCGCGACCCGATTCCTGCGCTTATGCTTGCCCGATTGCATGGCATCGGGCATATCCAAACCATGACACGCCAGCTTGATTACCCCGCCATGCAGCGCATTTTCACTCGGTTCCAGACGTTGGAGGCCGAGCCGAAGGGCGAATTGGAGCACACCAACGCCTTTACCCTCGTGGTGGCGGTGGCGCTGTCGGCGCAGGCGACCGATGTGGGGGTGAACAAGGCAACCCGTAAGCTGTTTGCCATCGCGGACACGCCTGCGAAGATGCTGGCTTTGGGTGAAGAGGGGCTGATCGCGCATATCAAGACGATTGGGCTCTATCGCAACAAGGCGAAGAATGTGATCAAGCTTTCGCAGCTTTTGATCGACAATTTTGGTGGCGAAGTCCCGTCCAGCCGCGCCGCATTGGTATCGTTGCCGGGGGTGGGGCGAAAAACCGCGAATGTGGTGTTGAACATGTGGTTCGGCCAGCCCTCGCAGGCCGTGGACACTCATATCTTCCGGTTGGGCAACCGATCCGGGATTGCTCCCGGCAAGGATGAGGTCGCGGTGGAACGCGCGATTGAAGACAATGTGCCAGCCGAATTTCAGCGCCACGCGCATCACTGGTTAATCCTGCACGGGCGGTATATCTGCATCGCGCGTAAACCCAAATGCGGCATCTGCCCGATTGTCGATGACTGCTTGTACGAGGAAAAGACCCTATGAAACGCTATCAGGTTGTCGGCATCGGCAATGCCATTGTGGATGTGTTTGCTCAGGCGGATGACAGTTTCCTTGAGATGATGGGCATCGAAAAGGGCATCATGCAACTGGTCGAGCGGGAACGCGGCGAGCTGTTGTATGCGGCGATGGCGGGGCGGGTGCAGGCACCGGGTGGGTCGGTGGCGAATACGCTGGCGGGTCTGGGCAATCTGGGGCTGACCACGGCGTTCATTGGCCGGGTGCATGATGATGCGTTGGGGCGGTTCTATGCGACTTCGATGGCCGAGGGCGGCACCGATTTCGTCAACGCTCCGGTGGCGGGGGGGGAGTTGCCAACGTCGCGCTCGATGATCTTCGTCGCCCCGGATGGTGAGCGGTCGATGAACACCTATCTGGGGATTTCCTCGGAACTGGGGCCAGAGGATGTCTCGGATGAGGTGGCGGGGCAGGCTGCGGTGTTGTTCCTTGAAGGCTATCTCTATGACAAGCCGAAGGGGATGCAGGCGTTTGAGCGGGCGGCGCGGCTGTGTCAGGCGGCGGGGGGGCAGGCGGGGATTGCGCTGTCGGACCCGTTCTGTGTGGATCGGCACCGGGGGGACTTCCGGCGATTGGTCAAGGATCTGGATTATGTGATCGGCAACGAGCATGAATGGTCGAGTTTATATCAGACCGATCTGGACGGCGCTTTGAAGCTGGCGGCGGGGGATGCGGGGCTGGGGGTCCTGCAGCGGGCCGGGGGTTG
>CAYLYV010000230.1:0-5443 GCA_964387655.1 uncultured Cypionkella sp.
TCGTTATCATGGAACTGTTGCGCTTGATCCACATCGCGCCAACAAGCAGATGGCTGATGAAGAAAACGATGAGGCGCGTCGAATGGCCGAAGAAGCATTTTCCGAAGCGGTTTTGGCCAATGCCAAAGCCGAGGCGGCAAGAGAGGCTAAGGAAACGGATGACATGAAGAAAGCGATTCAAGCCTTGAAACAGGAAACTTCGCGAGAAAGCGAAAGCCAACAATAACCAGCCCTTTTGGAGGCGTACCATGCCCAGGATGCTGGATTCGGTTTGGGCGTGGCGGGCTTCCAATTCGGTCAGGAAAATCCGGGTCAACTCGCCGACATGGGTGGCGTGGCGAAAGTAGTCTTGCATGAACAGCTCAACGGCGCGGCGGCCTGCGCTGTCGTGGTAGCCCATGCAGTTTGCCACATCGACTTGCGCGTCGAAGGTCAGTTGGTCGACGGCGCGGTGGGTGATGTAATGCAGATGGCAGCGCGCCGCCCAGAGGAAATTCTCGGCGCGCTCAAACTGGTCGTATTCCTCGCGGCTGAGCAGGCCCGCAGCGACAAGGCCCGCCGAGGAAGACACCCGCAGCAGGTATTTGCCGATCCAATACAGCGTTTGCAGATCGCGCAAGCCGCCTTTGGCTTCTTTGACGTTGGGCTCCAGAACGTAGCGCTGCCCGCCTTGGCGTTTGTGACGCTCGGCACGTTCGGCGAGTTTGGCTTCGATGAATTCGGGGCCGGAGTTGCGGAACAGGTCGGACCACAGGCGTTCGTTGAGCTCTGCCGCGAGGGAGGCGTCGCCTGCGATGAAGCGATGCTCCAGCAGGGCGGTGCGGATGGTGATGTCTTCGCGGCCCAGCCTGATGCAATCGGCGACGGTGCGGCTGGAATGGCCGACCTTCAGTTTGAGATCCCACAGCATGTAGAGCATGGATTCGATGACGGATTCCGCCCATGGGGTGATTTTCCATGGCGTGAGGAACAAGAGATCAACGTCGGAATGCGGCGCCATTTCGCCCCGGCCAAAGCCGCCGACCGCCAGCACGGTGAGGCGTTCTGCGGTGGTCGGTGATGGCGCGCGGTGCAGATGATCGCGGGCGATCAACAGGGCGGTGGTGACGAGCACATCGGTGAGATGCGATTGGGCAGACACCAGCGCGCGGGCTTTCAGCGGCTGTTTCAGGAAGGCGGCTTCCAGCATTTCATTGGCGCGGTTCTTCGCCTGTGTCATGTGGCGCACCGCCACGGCGCGGCCTGCGCGGGCATCCGCTGCCGGGAATTCAGCGAGGATTGCGGCCAAAAGTGCCCCGCCGTCGATCAGATCGGCGGCGGGGATCAACAGATCGGGTGCTGCAGCAGGGCCAGCCACAGGGGCCACGGCGCGTTTCATGCCTGCCTCCGGCCTCTCTTACGACCCAAAGCCACCAAAGCTGCGCGGCGCGGGATCGACCACGACGGCACGACCGTTTTGGATTTGCGCGATGGCCAGACCGCGTTGATTGGTGCCATCCGACCGCAGCCGGAAGATGCCATTGACGCCGACAAAGCCCGCGCCTTGGGTCAGCGCCGATTTGGACAGCGGGCCGGAGCCTGTCTTTTTCATCAGCGCGCCAATGGCGGCGATGCCGTCATAGGCGAGGCCGGAAATCGGATGCGGTGCCTCGCTGAAGGTGGATTGGTAGCGGGCTTGGTATTGCGCATAAAGCGACGGATCGGGCAGCGCGAACCAGCCGCCCTGCACGCCGGGCAGGCCGAGGGTGGCGGCGGGAATATCCCAGCGGGTCAGGCCGATGAACTGCGCCGAGGCGCTGGAGAGGCCATTGTCGGCGAGAAGCTGGCTGACCAAGGGCAAAGCGCCCGCGGTGTCAGCAGTCAGGAACACCGCCTGCGCGCCTGCGGATTTCGCAGCGGCTGCGATACCGGGGGCTGCGGCGACGACGCCGTTTTGCGAGAATTCGTAGTTGCCGGTGGCCACAACCGAACCGCCCGCCTGCGCCACGGCTTGTGCTATGGCGGCGCGACCAATCTCACCTGCGGTGTTGCGATCATGGACGATCATGATCTGCGACTTGCCTTGGCGCACGGCATAGGACGCCATACGGCTGGCGGTGTTGCTGAAGGTTGGCCCCAGCACGAAGACGTTGTTGCCGGCGATGTCGGGGTTGTTCGAGAAGGCAAGCACATTGACGCCAGAGCCAGCGACAGCGACGCCTGCGGCATTGGCCTCTTGCGCGAACACCGGGCCAAGGATGACTTGCGCGCCATCAGCGACGGCTTGGGTCGCCATGGCGGCAGCTTGCGCGGGCTGACCTGCGGTGTTGTAGACGCGCAGATCGACGCGGGCGGCACCGCCGAGATCAGATATCGCCATCCGGGCGGCGTTTTGCAGCGAGCGGGCGAGCAGTTCATCGCTGGCTTGGCCCGAGCCTGCGGGCACCAGCAATGCCACTTGGATTTTGCCCGAGGCATTGCCTCCGCTTGCGGTAGGGCCTGCGGAAGGCACGCAAGCGGCCAAGACCAGTGCGGCCCCGGCAATAACTATTTGGCCCAGCGACTTGCGGGCCCGCATCAAAACGGACAACATAGAACTCCCTCACCCTTGGCGGACTGGTGTTCAGGTTAAGCGCATCGGGGCGGGAAGTAAACTTGTCAGGGAGGCGATCCGGGTGACGATCAGCAGAGCGGCGCCGGAAAAACAGCGCCTTGTGGCGGGGTTGTATTTTTTGGCGACCCCGATTGGGGCGGCGCGGGATATCACCCTGCGGGCGCTGGATATTCTGGCCTCGGCGGATGTGCTGGCCGCGGAAGATACAAGGACCCTGCGGCATCTGATGGAAATTCATGGGGTTAGCCTTGGGGATCGGCCTTTGGTCGCCTATCACGAGCATAACAACGATGCCGCACTGCCGCGCCTGCTGCGCGCGATCGCCGAAGGCAAATCGGTGGCCTATGCCTCGGAAGCGGGCACGCCGCTGATTTCCGACCCCGGATTTCAGCTGGCGCGCGCGGCGATTGCCGAGGGCTATAGCGTGCTGTCCGCGCCGGGGGCGTCGGCGGTTCTTTGCGCGCTGACGGTGTCGGGGCTGCCATCGGACCGGTTTTTGTTCGCAGGCTTCCCCCCTGCGGCCAAAGGCGCGCGGCAGACCTTCATTCGGGACCTGGCGCAGATGCAGGCGACGGTGATTCTTTATGAATCGCCGAAGCGCGTTAAGGCATTGTTAGATGATTTGGTGCGAGAGTTGGGGGAAGGGCGTAAATCTGTTGTGTGCCGGGAACTGACCAAGCGATTCGAGGAAGTCTCGCGCGGGACGTTGGGCGAATTGGCGGCGGCGTTTGACGGGCGCGATGTGAAGGGCGAAATCGTGGTGTTGATTGATCGTGCAGCCGTACAGGTGGCAGATGCGGCAACGGTGGAACAGGCGTTGGATCAGGCTTTGACGCATATGACGATGAAGGATGCGGCGGCGGCGGTGGCGCAGGCTTATGGGCTGCCCCGGCGCGATATGTATCAACTGGCATTGAAAAGGGCAGGCGCATGAGCGGGGCACGGTCTTATCACGCAGGGTTTGCCGCCGAAGAACAGGTGGCGCAGCTTTATGACCGCTCGGGGCGGGCGGTGTGCGCGCGGCGCTGGCGTGGGTCTGCTGGGGAAATTGATCTTATTGCCCGCGATGGCGCTGAGGTGATCTTCATCGAGGTCAAGCAAAGCAAGACCCATGCGCAGGCGGCAGAACATCTGACAGCGCGGCAGATGGCGCGGATTTATAACGCGGCATCGGAATTTCTGGCGGGGGAACCGGCGGGGCAGTTGACCGATGTGCGGTTCGACGTGGCTTTGGTCGATGCGGTAGGGCGGATCGAAGTGTTGGAAAACGCCTACGCCGCCTGATTGCATCCGGGCGGGGCTTGCGGCATCAAAGGGGCAATGAAGTCTGGAGAGTCTCATGCCGCTTAAAGTCGCGCTACAGATGGACCCGATTGGGTCAGTCAATATCAATGGTGACAGTACGTTCCGCATCGCGCTTGAGGCGCAGGAGCGGGGACATTCGTTGTTTTTCTATACGGCGGATAAGCTGGCCTTTGTCGAAGGCCGGGTGATGGCGCGCGGGTTTCCGATCACCTTGCGGCGGGAGGTTGGCAATCATGTCAGCTACGGGCCGGAGACTGAGGTTGATCTGGCGGAGTTTGACGTGGTCTGGCTGCGGCAGGATCCGCCGTTTGATATGGGGTACATCACCACGACGCATCTGCTGGACATGATTCACCCGAAGACTTTGGTGGTGAATGATCCGTTCTGGGTGCGGAATTATCCCGAGAAGCTGTTGGTCTTGGGGTTTCCAGACCTGACGCCGCCGACGGCGATTGCGCGGGATTTGCAGACGATTCGGGAATTTAAGGCGCGGCATGGCGATATCATTCTGAAGCCGCTTTATGGCAATGGCGGCGCGGGGGTGTTCCGGCTGGATCCGAATGACCGGAATCTGGCGAGTCTCTATGAGATGTTCACGGGGATGAATCGCGAGCCTTTGATCGTGCAGAAATTTTTGCCGGATGTCTCGAACGGCGACAAGCGGGTGATTTTGGTGGATGGCGAGCCGGTGGGCGCGATCAACCGGGTGCCGCAGGCGGGGGAAACCCGGTCGAACATGCACGCGGGCGGGCGACCGGAGAAGATCGGGCTGACGCCGCGCGATCTGGAAATTTGTGCGGCGATTGGGCCGACCCTGCGCGAGCATGGTCAGATTTTCGTCGGCATCGACGTGATTGGCGATTATCTGACCGAGATCAATGTGACCTCACCCACCGGGATTCAAGAGTTAGAACGGTTTGACGGCACCAACACGGCGGAGCGGATTTGGCAGGTGATTGAGGCCAAGCGCGGGATGTAAGCGGGCGCTCATCAGGCTTTACGGCCTTCTTCGCTTCAGCGAGGAGAGCCGGAAGGATTGAGGAGCGGGTGGTTAGTTTTTTGCCCCCACCGCCAAGCGGTAGCTGACGGCTTCGGCGATGTGGGGCAGGCGGACCTGTGCTGAGGCGTCCAGATCCGCGATGGTGCGGGCGACGCGCAGCACGCGGTGGTAGCCGCGCGCCGACAGGCCAAAGCGTTCGGCAACTTTGGCCAGCAGGGCGCGTCCCTCGGGGTCGGGGGCGGCGACCTGTTCCAGCAGGCTGCCTTCCATATCGGCGTTGACTCGGGTGTTCTCATGGCCTTTGAAACGGGCGGTTTGCAGGGCGCGGGCGGCTTGCACGCGGGCGGCGACGGTGGCGGAGCTGTCGCCGGACGAGGGCAGGTCGAGATCGCTATAGGCGACGGGCGGGACTTCGATGCGCAGATCGAAGCGGTCCATCAGCGGGCCAGAAATGCGGCCAAGGTAATCCTCGCCGCAGATCGGCACTTTCGCGCAGGCGCGGGCGGGGTCTGACATATAGCCGCATTTGCAGGGATTGGCGGCCG
>CAYLYV010000231.1:0-5377 GCA_964387655.1 uncultured Cypionkella sp.
GGACATCGCGCAGGGGGCGTTGGGCTTGGCTGAGACAAAAGCAATTATCGAGGTCGGGGGAGTGGGGGGCAACCGGCTTAGGTTTGCGGAAATCGAACATAACGGTGGCCGCGCGGATTTCTCCGGTCGGGATGAATTCATCGGTGGCCGGGAGGTAGTGGTCGGCTTTGATCTGTAGGCTGTGGCCAGAGAAATTGGCGGTGCCGTCGAGGTTCCAATAGCTGTGATTGGTGGCGTTCAGCAGCGTGTCGGCGTCGGTCGTGGTGGTGATGGTCAGGCGCAGGGAGGCGGGCGCGCTGGCTTGGAACAGGGCGGTGATGCGGCGGGTGCCGGGGAAGCCGCCTTCGCCATCGGGGAGGGTGAGGGCGAGGAGGCATTCGGTTTCGGCCGCATGGACCAGCTGCCAGACCTTCAGATGGGTGCCTGCATCGCCGGAATGCAGGGTGTGTTGGCCGTTGAAATTGACTTGGAAGTGCAGGGTTTCGTCTTGGAGCGGGGCTTGGGCGCGGCTAAGGCGGTTGACCACCGGGGCGATGATCGAGCCGTGATAGCGCAGCGGGCCTTCGTAATCGGCGAGGGCGTTGGAGCCTAGGGTCAGGTCGTGGGCGATTGGGGCGAGGCGGACGGATTGGATGACGGCCCCCCAAGTCAGGATCGCGACGGTGAGATTGCCTGCGGTGAGGGTGATTTTCTCCACCGCTTTGCCTGTGGATGTGGTGCCGAAATGTGCCATCTGTGCCTGCCGTTTTGATCCTTACCTGCGGCGATGAAGCGGTATCGCCGCTGGCAGGTCAAGCGGGTTTGGCGGCGGCGTCGGTCGGTGTCAGCCGTTCAGGCAATCGGTCAGGGTGTTGGCGATGCGGCGCATCAGGGTGTCGTAGGCATCGAGACCGAAGGGCAGGGTGGAGCCGACGGGGTCGAGGGGATGCCCGAGTTTGGTGGCGGTGCCTTGCATCAGTTGTGTCAGCATCGCGGGGTCGTGTTGGACCTCGGGGAAGGCGCAGGTGTAGGCGCCGGATTTCAACTCCGCTTGCAACGCGGTCAGCTTGGCGGCTCCGGGGGTGGTGGCGTCGCCAAGCGCGAGTGAGCCGTGATGGGCGAGGCCGTAATGGGTGGCGAAATAGCCGTAGGCGGCGTGGAAGGTGACGAAGTTTTTGTCTTTAATAGGGGCAAGTTGGGCGGTGATTTCGGCATCCATCGTAGCGATGCGGGCTTTGGTGGCGGCGGCGTTGGCGGCGTAGGTGGTGGCGTGTTCGGGATCAAGCGCGCTGAGGTCGGCGGCGATCAGATCTGTCCAGATCGCGGCGTTGGCGGGGTTCATCCATGCGTGCGGATCGGTGCCGTCATGGCCGTGGTCATGCTCCGCTTCGTCGGTATGATCCGCGTGATCAGCTTCAGCCGCATGGGCCACTTCATCCTGATCATGGGCTTCTGCTTCCTCGCTTTGGCCTGCGGGATAGGCTTGGGTCTGCGTGCCTTTCGCATCCAGCAAAGCCAGCGAGACCGCCTTGCTGTCGGTCATCGCGCGGTCGAGCCAGGGGGTCAGCTCGGGGCCGATCCAGATCACCGTATCTGCGTCGGCAATGCTTTGCATCTGGCTGGGGCGGAGTTGGAAATCATGCTCATCCGCGCCCTTTTCCAGCAGCAAGACCGGGGTGCCGAGGTTGCCCATCACTTGGGCCACAAGGGCATGGACGGGCGGGATGTCGGTGACGACAGTGGGAACTTCGGCGAGGGCTGCGGTGGGGAGGGTGGCAAGGGCGAGAGATATGATATAACGCATCGTTAGGGCCTTTTGTTTGGCGACAAGGGGCGGTATGATTGTTATAGTATAACATGTCAAGGGGGCCGTATGGCGCATCTTCATTCTGACGCTTGCCCCGGCTGTGAAGCGCCGGATCTGGCTTTTGCGGCGCATGATCACGCACATTGCAGTGCGGATGCTTTGGCGCGGGCCGAGGCTTTGGTGGCCGAGAAGGGGCTGCGACTGACCCCCGTGCGGCGTCGGGTGCTGGAGATTTTGCTGGAGGAGCATCGGGCTTTGGGGGCCTATGATGTGCTGACGCGGCTGGTCGCCGAGGGCTTTGGCAATCAGCCCCCAGTGGCCTATCGCGCGCTGGATTTTCTGGAGGAACAAGGGCTTGCGCATCGTATTCGCCGCCTGAATGCCTTCACGGCCTGCATGCATCCGGGTGAGGCGCATGCGCCTGCTTTCCTGATTTGCCGGGGTTGCAATGTCGTCGCTGAAGCGCCGGCAGCCCCCGTGATGGCGGCGTTGCAGGTGGCGGCGGGGCAGAGCGGCTTTGTGATTGAACGCTCCACCATCGAGGCGCTTGGCTTGTGCCCAAGCTGTCAGGTGGCGGCATGAGCCTGCTTGCGGCGCATGGGGTAACGGTGCGGTTCGGGGGTGAGCCGGTGCTGTCGGATGTGTCCATGGCGATCGAGCCGGGGGAGATCGTGACGATTCTGGGACCGAACGGCTCGGGCAAATCGACGCTGTTGCGGGCGTTGTTGGGGATTTTGCCGCTGGCGGCGGGGTCTGTCAGCCGTGCGCCGGGGCTGCGGCTGGGTTATGTTCCGCAGAAATTAAGCATTGATCGTTCGATGCCGATGACAGTGCGGCGGTTTTTGTCGCTGCCGGTGCGAGTGGGCGATGCAGAAGCCACAGGTGCTTTGGCGCGGGTGGGTCTGCCGGGGCTAGAGGCGCGGCAGATGGCGGCGCTGTCGGGCGGGCAGTTTCAGCGGGTGTTGCTGGCGCGGGCGTTGCTATCGGCTCCGCAGGTGTTGATTTTGGACGAGCCGACCCAGGGGCTGGATCAGCCCGGTGAGGCCGGGTTTTATCGGTTGATCGAGGAGGTGCGGCGGGAAACCGGGGCGGCGATCTTGATGGTCAGCCATGATCTGCATGTGGTGATGGCGGCCTCGGATCGGGTGATCTGTCTGAACGGCCATATCTGCTGTCAGGGCTCGCCGGTGGTGGTGTCGAATGCGCCGGAATATCGCGCGTTGTTTGGCTTGGGCTCGCAGGGGGCGCTGGCGCTGTATCAGCACCAGCACGACCACAGCCACGAGCCGGATATGGTCGACGCCCATGGCCGCGCGCCGTCTGACCCGCATCATGGACATAATCATGCTTGATGATTTTCTGGTAAGGGCAGCTTTGGCGGGCTTAGGTTTGGCACTGGCGACCGGGCCGTTGGGGTCTTTCGTGGTCTGGCGGCGGATGGCGTATTTTGGCGATGCCACCAGCCATGCAGCGATTTTGGGCGTGGCTTTGGCGCTGGCGTTGCAGCTGCCGATTGGGGTGGGGACGCTGATCGTGGCGCTGGCGATGGCGGGGACGGTTTCCACGCTGGCGGCGCGGGGCTGGGCGATGGATACGACGTTGGGCGTGCTGGCGCATTCGGCCTTGGCCTTTGGATTGGTGGCGATTTCCTATGTGCCGGGGGTGCGGGCGGATTTGTCGACCTATCTGTTCGGCGATATTCTGGCGGTGTCCAAGGCCGATCTGGGCTTCATTTGGGGCGGGTCCTTGTTGGTGGTGGCGCTGCTGGTCTGGCGCTGGCAGGCTTTGCTGACCGCGACGCTGAATGAGGACCTCGCCCATGCCTCGGGGCTGAACCCGGATCGAGAGCGGCTGGTGTTGACGTTGGCCTTGGCTTTGGTGGTGGCGGTGGCGCTGAAGATCGTCGGGGCTTTGCTGATCGCGGCGATGCTGATCATCCCGGCGGCGGCGGCGCGCGGGCTGGCGAGCACGCCGGAAAGCATGGCGCTCTATGCGGCGGGCTTTGGCGCGCTGGCCTGCTTGGTGGGGCTGCGGCTGTCGCTGTGGCAGGACACGCCTGCGGGGCCGTCGATTGTCTCGGCGGCGGCGGTGATTTTCGCGCTGGCGGCGGTGTTTGGCCGGATGCGACGGTCGTAGGACCGGGCCACGATTTTTCTCAAAAATCGGTCTGGTGGCGGCAGGGGAAAATGCCGCTTTTTGACACCTATGTCGTTTTTATCCGTCATGTGTCGGCTGGCCTAGCCCGTCCGCGTGCGCTTGCGGCACATATGGTGCAAATTCCATTCGGAGAGACTCGATGAAGACTCATGTCAAGGCGCTGGTTGTGGGCGGTGGTGCGGTCGGCAATGGCATTGCCTATCATCTGGCGAAGGCCGGATGGGATACCATGCTGGTGGAACGCGATGAGCTGACGAGCGGTTCGACCTGGCACGCAGCGGGGCTGCTGCCGCTGTTCAATATGGGCTATGCCACCACGCATATCCACAAATACTCGGTGGATTTCTACAAGAGCCTTGAGGCGGAAACCGGGCTGAACGCGGGTTTTGCCGTGGTGGGCAATCTGCGGATGGCGCAGCATCAGGAGCGGATGGATGAGTATATGCTCTATTCGTCGGTGGCGGAGACGGCGGGGGTTTACCACGAATTCCTGACGCCCGCGCAGATGAAAGAGCGTTGGCCGCTGCTGCGCACTGATGATCTGGTCGGCGCTTTGTATCACCCGCAGGATGGCTATATTAACCCGGCAGATGTGACGCAGGCGATGGCCAAGGGCGCGCGGCAGCATGGCGTCACGATCGAGCGTAAGGTGCAGGTCGACGGCTATAAGTGGACCGGCAGCGAATGGATCGTGTCTTGCACCCGGATGGTGGAGCAGGGCGGCAATCTGGTGGCCTCGGACGACAAATTTGAAATCCGGGCCGAGCATGTTGTCACTGCAACCGGCAACCATGCGCAGCGCACGGCGCGGCTGCTTGGGGTAAAGATCCCGGCGATTCCGGTGGAACACCAGTTTATCGTCACCGAGCCTGATCCGATGCTGGTGGAATACCGCAAGAACAATCCCGAGCATCCGGTTCTGCGCGATGCCGATGCCAAATGGTATGTCCGTGAGGAACGTGGCGGCTGGATTTTGGGGCCGTATGAAAAGGGTGCTCCGGCGCGGTTTGAATATTCGGTGCCGGATAGTTTCCGCGCCGATCTGTTCCCGCTGGATCTGGAGCGGATCGAGGCGGAATATATGGCGATGATCCATCGCCTGCCGTCCTCGGAAGTGGTTGGGTTGAAAGACGATTTCAACGGCCCGATCTGCTACACGCCGGATGGCAACCCGCTGGTTGGCCCGGTTCCGGGCTTGCGGAATATGTGGATCGCGGAAGGCTTCTCGTTCGGCATCACGGCGGCGGGCGGCACGGGCTATTACCTCGCGCAGATGATGGTGAATGGCGAGGCCGAGATCGACATGGCCAGCTTGGACCCGCGCCGCTATGGCGCGTGGATCACCACCGAATATGCGGCGCGCAAGAATGAAGAATGTTACGACCACGTCTTCATCCTGCACCATCCCGATGAAGAACGCGAAGCCTGCCGCCC
>CAYLYV010000232.1:0-5333 GCA_964387655.1 uncultured Cypionkella sp.
GGCGGACGATGGCCTGGCTCATTTCTTATTCCTTGGGCTTGAAGCCCTTTCTGGTCTGGATTTTGAATTTCACCGGGTTATCAATGGAGTATCCAGAATCCGCCAGCAGTTTCACCGCCAGATCGGGATCATAGGGCACCTTGATGCTGGCATCATAGGCGTCATATTCCGGGGTCTCCAACGTATCAATCGCCACGCCATAGCCCTTCAGCAGACGGTCGATGATGGTCTGTTTGTCGATGGCATGGGCGGCGGCCTTGCGCACATTGGGGTCGAGCATCACCTCGATATCGTTCAGAAAAATCATGCCGATGTCAGAAATGGGTGCCGCGGTTCCGGTCAGGGTGGCTTTCAGGCGGTCGTATTCTTCGTAGGGCACTTCCAGCGTGACATGCGCATTGCCGGATTCGACCTCGGCCACACGGGCGGCGGCGTCGGTGACGAATTTGATCGTGACGGTTTCAAACTCGGGCGCACCACCCCAATAGTTGGCGTTGGCTTTCAGGCGGACGAAGGCGTCACGCTCGAATTTCTCGACCATATAGGGGCCGGAACCGATCGGGGCTGCCTCGAAACCCTCCGCCCCGACCGATGTGTAATAGGCTTTCGGCAGCACATAGCCGGTCAGGAAATACATCCATTTGAAGATGGCGGGGTCGAATTGCGCGACATCGGCCAGCACCTTGTTGCCCTCAACGCGGTGGTTGGTCAGCGTGCCCCAGACGAATTGGATTGGGCTGCCAGTGGCGGGGTCGGCCACACGCGCGAGGCTCCATGCCACATCCTCGGCGGTCAAAGGCGAGCCGTCATGCCAGGTCACGCCGTCACGCACCGTCATCCAGACTTGGGTTTTGTCGTCATTCCAGCCCCATTCGGTCAGAATGCCGGGGGCGGGTTTCAGATCGGGTTGTTGCAGGATGAACTGGTCAAACACCGACTGATAAATGCCCTGAATCGTCGGGTTCACCGCACTCGGGCCCGTCGTCGGGTCCCATGCGGGCAGGTTGACGTTATAGGCGATCACCAGTTCTGCGATGGCTTGCGCGCGGGCGGGCAGGCTGAAGGCGGCCAGCGATACGCTGGCAGCGGAGAGTTGTAAAAGCGCACGACGGTTGAGTTTCATAGCAATTCCCTGAGGTTATGGATGAGGCCGGGGTTATTTCCCGGTCAGTTTTTGGGCGAGAAGATAGCCTGAGCCAGCGCCAAGCCCCGCGCCGGGCCAAACGGCGGCCCCGGTCAGGTGCAGGTTTTGAATTGGGGTAGAGCCGTCCGCATATCCGCGCACGGGGCGGAACAGAAAGTTCTGCGCAAGGTGGTGGCTGCCGCAGATCTGATCGCCGCCGACCAGATTGGGGTTGTCGGATTCAAGCTCGGTTGGCGGCACGATGCGCTTGGCGAGAATCTTGGCTTGGGTGCCGGGGGCGTAAGCCTCCAGAATATCCAGCGCGCGTTGGGCGAAGGGTTCGGCGGCTTGCGTCCAATCCTTCGCAGCGATTTCACCCTTGGCATCGCCGCGGATCGTGCCCGGAGCCATGCGGATTTGCAACCAAAGCGTGTGCTGCCCGGCAGGCGCGCGGGACGGGTCCACCGTGGTCGGTTGTCCCACCACAAGGATCGGTTCCTCCGGCAACAGCCCCGCCTGCGCCTGCTGATAGGTGCGCGCCATCTGGTCCAGGCTGGGGGCGATGTGGACATAGGCGAAGGATTTCAGATCGTTACCGGCCTTCCAATCGGGCAGACCCGACAGCGCGAGGTGCACCATCATCGTGCCGGGGGCATGGGTGAAGGCGGTGAGTTTGGTGTCAAAATCGCTGGTGGTCCCGGTCAGGTGCGGCAGAGCACGCGGCGCGACATTGGCGATCACGGCGCGGCGGGCGGTGATTTCGCGGCCATCTGCCAGAACAATTCCACTGGCTTTGCCGCCCGAGTGCAGGATGCCGGTGACGGTTTGGCTGGTCTCGATATGCCCCCCACGCGCTTCAATCGCCGCAACCAGCGCGCGGATGATGGTATCCGCGCCGCCCTTGCCCAAAACCATGCCAAAAGCTTGGCCGGCCATGCCCTCCAGATAGGGAAACAGCGCACCACCTGCGGCATCGGGGGCGAAATCGAGATGCATCCCCCACGCGCCGAGCATCGCTTGCACTTTGGGCGACTCGAAGGTCTGCGTCAGCCACTGGCGCGGCGATTGCAGCAGGAAGCGGGTCATGTCCAAGGTGCCGCCAAGCCCCTTGGCGCGAAGTGTTTTGAACCCGAAATATGCAAGCGCACGCAATTTCATCCGTGCACCAAGAAGGCCGAACAGATGCGGGGCTTCCGTGGCGAAGCTGTCGGTCAAACGGCTCCAGGTGGCGGCATCCGTTTGGGACAGTTCTGCAATACGGGCGCGGGTGGCGGCGGCATCGGTAGAGACGCCGCACCAGCTGCCATCGGGGAACACAGAGGCGAAGGGATTGGAAACAGGCGCAAATTCCAGCCCATGGCGCGCCAATTCTGCGCCATAAGCCTTCATAAACGGCGATCCAGCGAACAAAGACAGATTCATCGCCGCCCAGTCATGCTGAAATCCGGGCAGGGTATAGGCCCCGGATTTCACAGCACCTCCCGCCACCGCCGCCTGTTCAAACAGCGCGACCTTCCAGCCGGAGGCGGCCAGATGCAGGGCAGAGGCAAGGCTGTTATGGCCTGCACCGATAAAGACCGCGTCGTAGCTCTGGTGCATATTTCGCTCCGGTTGACTTAAGGATATTTGCAAATGCATTTAATTCTGTCTAGTCTTATTCCGTAAGGCGGGGCAGCCGCCGCAATCAGGGAGATAGCAATGAGTTCGACTGATGTGTTGGCCGGTCTGGCCGGGATGCTCGCCTCGGGCGGGGTGGAAGTGGTCGATTGCACCGGGGTTCTGGGGCCGAAAACCCCACTGCTAAAGCTGCCGCCGGATTTCGCCAAGGACACGCCCGCGATCGAGATTCACCGGATTTCGGAATATGACGCCGATGGCCCGTTCTGGGCGTGGAACTGGTTGAAGGTTGGGGAACACTCCGGCACCCATTTCGACGCGCCGCATCACTGGATCACCGGCAAGGACTATGCCGACGGCTATACCGACACGCTGCCGGTGCAGCGCTTGGTCGCCCCCGTTAACGTTTTGGACTTTGCCGCCGAGTGTGGTGCGAACCCGGATTTCCTGCTGACCATCGAGCATGTCAAGGCTTGGGAGGCCAAGCATGGCGCGATTGGCGCGGGCGAATGGGTGGTTTTGCGCTCGGATTGGGACAAGCGCAGCCATTCCGAAGACCTGTTTCTGAATGCCAATGAAACCGGGCCGCATACGCCGGGCCCGACCGCCGAAGTCATCGAGTATCTGATTTCAAAGGGAATTGTCGGTTGGGGCGGCCAGTGCATCGGCACCGATGCGGGGCAGGCGGGTGGCATGACGCCGCCGTTCCCGGCGCATAACCTGCTGCACAAGAACAACTGCTACGGCTTGGCCTCGCTGGCCAATCTGGATCGTCTGCCTGCCAAGGGCGCGATCCTGATTGCAGCGCCGCTGAAGATCGAGAACGGCACTGGCAGCCCGATTAGGGCCTTGGCGCTGGTGGCGCGTTAACCGATGGCCGCCGATTCGGGAAAATTCGACCACATCATCATCGGCTCTGGCATCAACGGGCTGGTGGCGGCGAGTCTGCTGGCGCTGAAAGGCGGGCGCGTGCTGGTGTTGGAGCGGGAAGACCGGATTGGCGGCTGTCTTTTGACCGAAGAAGTGACGCTGCCGGGGTTCCGGCATGATGTGATGGCGGCGACCTTTGTGCTGTTCATGACCTCGCCTGCAGGGGCCGCTTTGGGGCCGCATCTGGCGCGGCACGGCTTTGAGTATTGCCATTCGCCGCATCCGACAGCGGTGCTGCGGCCGGATGGGTCTGCGCTGGTTTTGACGATGGATGCGGCGCAGAATGTGCGTGCTTTCAATGCCTTGTCGGCCGGGGATGGCGATCAGCACGCGCGGGATGTGGGCGGCATTGCGGCGGATGCGCCGTTCTTGTTCGCGCTGCTGGGGGGCAATCTGTGGTCGTGGGCCACGGCGAAATTGATGTTCGGGCAGGTGCGGCGGCGCGGATTGCGTGGTCTTGCGGCCTGGATGGGGAGTGCTTTGACCCCGGCGCGGGGCTGGCTGGAAAACCATTATCAAAGCCCCCTGGTGCAGGCGTTGTGGGCACCTTGGGTGCTGCATTGCGGGCTAACACCTGAGTCGGCTTATTCGGCGCAGATGGGCAAAGTGATCGCCTTCGCGCTGGAGGTGGCGGGCGCGCCGATCTCGAAAGGTGGCGCGGGGCAGGCGGCTGTGGCGTTTCGGCGGTTGATTGAGGCGCAGGGTGGGGTGATCCGCACCGGCGCGGAGGTCGAGAAAATCACCGCCCGGGACGGTCGCGTAACCGGGGTGCGATTGGCAGGGGGCGAGGCGATTGCTTGCGGATCGGTGCTGGCTTCGGTCGCGCCGGGACAGTTGTATGGGCGGTTGCTGGATGTGAATCTGCCGGAAGATCAGGCGGCGGTGCGGCAGTTCCGGCATGGGCGCGGCAACTTCCAGTTGCATTATGCGCTGGATCGACATCCTGAATGGTTAACGCCCGGCTTGGACGATGTGGCGCTGATCCATCTGGCGGATGGGGTGGATTCGGTGTCGAAGTCCGCCAATGAGGCCGAGCGGGGGATGCTGCCTGCGAAGCCCACGATCTGTGTCGGCCAGCCGCATCGGCTGGACCCAAGCCGGTGCCCCGAGGGTAAGGCGATCCTCTGGCTGCAAATCCCCGATGCGCCGCGCGTGATCAAAGGCGATGCGGGCGGCGAGATTGCGGCGCAGGATTGGGACGGCGCGCGCGAGGCGTTTGCCGACCGAATCGAGGCAATTTTATCGCGCCATATCAAGGATTTCGATCAGATCAAACTGGCGCGCCGCGCCTATTCCCCCGCTGATCTGGAGCGGATGAATTGCAACCTTGTCGGCGGTGATCCCTATGGCGGGGCGTGCAGCATTGATCAGTTTTTCATCTGGCGACCCTTTGCGCATTCCACCAATGGCACGGGGCCAGTGCGCGGCTTGATCCATATCGGCGCATCCACCCATCCGGGGCCGGGGCTTGGCGGCGGGTCGGGCTTTAACGCGGCGAAGAGGTTGGGCGCATGAGTGACGAAACCCCCATTGTGCCGCGTTTGGGCGAGATTGGGTTAACCAACTTCGCCCCCTATTTGATGAACCGCAACATGGGGCGTTACAAAGCCAGCTTGCCCGAGGAAATGGCCGGTCTGGGGCTTTCCAACCCGTAAAGTCGCGC
>CAYLYV010000233.1:0-5329 GCA_964387655.1 uncultured Cypionkella sp.
GCGGCACGACGCGGAAGTTGTTGAAGGCGTTCTGACCCCATTTCAGGAAGACATAGCGCTCCATATTGCGCTCGTATTCGCGGTCGACGTTGGCCTGAAACGCGCGCGGGGTGCCGAATTCGTCGATCATCACCGAATGGTCGATGACCAGATCCACCGGGGCGAGCGGGTTGATCCGCTGCGCGTCGCCGCCCAAACCCTTGATGCCGTCGCGCATCGCAGCAAGGTCAACCACCGCCGGAACCCCGGTGAAATCCTGCATCAGCACGCGGGCAGGGCGGTAGGCGATCTCGCGCGGATTTTTGCCCGCTCGTTTGCCCCAATCCGAGAACGCCTTAATGTCGTCGACCGAGACGGTCTTACCGTCTTCAAAGCGGAGCATGTTTTCCAGCACGACTTTCAGCGCAGCGGGCAAACGGGTGAATTCGCCCAGACCTGCGGCTTCGGCGGCGGGGATCGAGTAATACGAAACGCTTTGTCCGCCAGCGGTCAAAGTTTTGCGGGTTTTGCTGCTGTCGTGTCCAACGGTGACGGTCATGTGGCCTCCTGCGGTTGACGGATTGCTCTGGCTTTGCCCTAAGGGCGCGCGCGGTGCAAGGGAATCATCTCTGGTCTTGCGGCTATTGTATGCAATGGTATGCCGAAAATCCAGTGTGGAATTGGGAGTCTGGCTTGGTTTGAACGGCATCCTTGGAACGGTTGTGTGACTATACTGTAATATCGGCTCGCAAAACCTTGATTGGCGGCGGTGCCTTCGCATCATGTAGAACAAAAACCAGGCCCAGAGATCGGAAAGCAGCATGTCGCACCAACTTTTCAGCACAAAAGGTATGGGTTTGATTGGCAGCATGATGCTTTGCGCGACGACTGCCTTGGCCGACTCGGAGCAGGGCATCGTCGTGGAACTTTACACCTCGCAGGGCTGCTCGTCTTGCCCGCCCGCCGACGCGTTGATGGCCAAGCTGGCGCAGGTGCCGGGGGTGATTGGCCTCGCGCTGCATGTCGATTACTGGGATTACATCGGCTGGACCGACACTTTCGGTCAGGCGAGTTTCACCGAGCGGCAAAAGGCCTATGCCCATGCGGCGGGGGAAAAGATGATCTATACACCGCAAATGATCGTGGCGGGCGACGCGCGGGTGGCGGGCAACCAGCCAGACGAAGTGGCGTCTGCCTTGGCGGCGGTCAAGCCCAGCCCGGTGACGCTGACGATGATCCGGCAGGGCGGTGATTTGCTGATAAACGCCAGTACGACGCAAGCCTTGGCCAACCCGGTGATCGTGCAACTGGTGCAATACACCGACCATGCCGAAGTGGCGATTGAGCGCGGCGAAAATTCCGGGCTGAAGGTGGTCTACAACAACATCGTGACCTCGTGGCAGAAGGTGGGCGACTGGTCTGGGGTCGAGCCTTTGCAACTGGTGACGGCGGCGGGCAGTGGCCCGGTGGTGGTGATCCTGCAGAGCCGCGCGCCCGATGGCGTTGGTCCGGCGCAGATCGTCGCGGCCGCTCGGTTGAAGTGATCAGCGCCAGCGGCGATGAATCCAGAACCACTGACCGGGATGGGCTTTGACGCGGGCTTCCAAGCTGCGGGTCAGTTGGGTGGTCATCTCTAGCGCGGTGGTATGCGGGATCGGCGCTTCGAGATCCACGGCAAAGCTCAGGCCGTCGGGCTGGCGGGTGGCATAGAACGGGATCAGATCGGCTTTGTAGCGCAGGGCAAGCTCGGCTGCGGACAAAGCGGTGCGGGCAGGCTCGCCCAAGAATTTGATCTGATCACTGCCCGCGCGCTGATCGAACAGCAAAACCAACAGCCCGCCCGCCTTCAGATGCTTGACAAAGCCGGTGGTGCCGGCGCGACCCTGTGGAAAGATCGGGCCGCCAAACGCCTCCATCGTGCGGACGTAATGCGCGTTGAAATAGCTGTTCGACATCGGGCGATACAGGCCGCCGATGGTATAGCCCTGCGCGACAAGGCAGGCGCGGGCGGCTTCATAATTGCCGAAATGGCCCGACACGAGGATCACCGCGCGGCCCTCGGCTTGAGCCTTTGCCAAAGCCGCCACGCCCGGCCCCTGCGGGATGAGCTTGGATTGGCGAGTCAGAAAGCCAGCGGTCGAGTAATTCTCGATCAGCGTTCTCCCCGCATTATCAAGGGCTTCAGAGGCGATCTTCTTGCGATGCTTCAACTCCATATCCGGCCAAATCAGCGCCAGATTGTCCATCGCCCGCTGCCGATAACCCGCGATGCGCCCCACCGGGCCGCGCAGGATCGCCCCCATGAGCGGCACGCGCCAGCGATACGGCAGCGCCAAGCCAAGCCCGATCAGGCCGCGCACCACAAGGTTCTGCGCGAAGGCGAGGGGCTGAAAGGCGGCTTTGGGCATGGGTCAACGCTTGATGGTTTCGCGATGCCAGACATAAAGCCCGGACCCCGCGATCACAAGCGCGCCGATGATCGTCCATGTGTCGGGGAATTCGCCGTAAAACCCGATGCCAAACAGCGTGGCATAGAGGATACCAAGGTAGGAAAACGGCGCAATCGCCGAAGCCTCGGCCATCGAGAATGCGCGGATCAGGCAGAATTGCGCAGCGGTGCCCAAACAGCCAAGGGCGGCAAAGCGCGGCAGATCGGCGAGATGGATCGGCTGCCAGACAAAGGTGACCGCAATGCTGGTCGCCACCGCGCCAAATAGTGCTGCATGCAGCATCGAGGTGGCGGGGCCTTCTTTTTGCCCGACCAACCGGGTCAGCAGTGCCGAGGCGGCGTAGCAGATGGCACAAGCCAGCGGCAGCAGAGCCGCCGGGGTGAACAACCCCGCGCCCGGTCGAATGATCATCAGCGCCCCGATCATCGCCACCGCGACTCCGGCGATGCGGCGGGGCCCAAGCTTTTCGCCCAAGAACAGCGCGGCCCCCAGCGTGATCAGCAAAGGGCTCACATCCGCGAGTGCCGTGGCTTCGGCCAGACCAATATAGCCCAAGCTGAGGAAAAACAGCCCCGTCGTCGCCAGTTGAAAGCTGGAGCGCGCCATGTGCAGCCAAGGATAGGGCGTGCGCAGGGTGGGACCGATGCGATTTGGCCCCAGAATCGCCAGCACCAGCAAAGCTTGGCCAATAAACCGCGCCCAGACCACTTGCGCGGTGGGATAGCTTTGCAACAGGCCCTTGGCGACGGCGTCCATGGTGCTGAACATCGCCACCCCCAGCATCAGCGTCAGGATCCCCTTGCGGGTGGCGGCGGCGGTGGGCAGGATTTTGATCGCGGACATGCGCCGGACCCTAAGCGGGCGGCTGCGGGGCAGCAAGACCCCGACACGCAGATCGCCGGATTGTTCGGCTATTCTTCGTCCTGGATCAGCACCACTTCCCCCGCAGCCTCTAACTGGCGCACGGCGGTGACGACCTGATTCATCGCCTCCTCGGCCTCCTTTTCTTTCACCCGACCGCGTGTGGCCATTTCTTCGCGCAGCCCCTGCGCCATGCGCTGCGACATGTTCGACAGGATAAATTCCGCCGCAGCCTCCATCTCCGAGTTGCCAGTGCTGGCGGCCAAGGCGGTGACCAGTTGCGCCTGATCGAGAATGCGGATCAGTTTGGGCACATCGCGACCCAAAACCCGTTGCGGCAGATGTACGAAGGTGAAAATGGCTTTGCGCACCTGCTGCGCAAAGCCCGCATCGGCCTCATCCAGCCCTTTCAGCACATCCTCGCGCGTCAGCGCAGGTGAGACATTCAGGATCGCGCCGACGCGTTCGACCGGATTGGCATGAAACGCCCGCAGCGGTTGCGATTCCAACTGCCCCGCCAGCGAAACCCCGATCCGACGCACGGTATCCGGGTCAACATTGCCGGTTTGTGAGACCGCATAAGCGACCCGGCGGGCTTTTTCACCCGGAAGTTTGCCCAGCAATTCAGCAGCCTTGGCGACGGGAAGTTTCGACAGCATCACCGCGCCGACCTCAATGCTTTCCTCCTCCAGCACCGGAAGCAGGGTTTGCACCGACATTGCCATCAACCGCTCCCACGGATCAGACGACGCATTGCTCGCCGCCATCCGCCGCAAGCGGCTGGCGGCATTGGCCGAAATATGGCCATCCATCATCGACAAAGCCGCCTCGATCCCGCCGGGAAAGGACAGGCCGACCTGGTCCAACTCACCCATGAATTCTTCGATGACAGCCGCCAAGGTGCGCCGATCCACCGAGCGCATCAGGCTCATCTGCTCGGCCAAAGCCGCCTGCATCTGATCGGGCAGCTTGGCCAGTGGCAGGCTGCCGCCTTCGGCCAGCAGAAACTGCACGATGATCGCGGCTTTTTGGCGTGGGCTGGGCTGGCTGTTGGGGGCCGCAACCGCCCGCTGCACCGGAGTGATCCGCGCCAGAACTGCTGGTTCGCCTGCCATATCTATCCCCTGATCCGTTCTGGTTCAGGGGTAGAATGACCGCATCAGGTTAAGGCGGATTTAAGCGCCAAACACCCGTTTGAAAATCGTGTCGACATGTTTGGTGTGATAGCCGATGTCGAATTTTTCTTCGATCTCGGCGGGGCTGAGTGCTGCGGTGACTTCGGGATCGGCCAGCAATTCGGTCTTGAAATCCGCGCCGTGTTCCCAAACCTTCATCGCGTTGCGCTGCACCAGACGGTAGCTGTCTTCGCGGGAAACCCCGGCTTGGGTCAGGGCGAGCAAAACGCGCTGGCTCATCACCAGACCGCGGAATTTGTTCATGTTTTTCAGCATGTTTTCCGGGTAGATCACCAGCTTTTCAACAAGACCGCCAAGGCGGTGCAAGGCGAAATCCAGCGTGATGGTGGTGTCGGGGCCAATCGCGCGTTCCACGCTGGAATGGCTGATGTCACGCTCATGCCACAGCGCCACATTCTCCAAAGCGGGGATCACGGACATCCGTACAAGACGGGCAAGACCGGTGAGATTTTCGCTGAGAACCGGATTGCGTTTATGCGGCATCGCAGAGGAGCCCTTTTGGCCGGGGCTGAAGAATTCCTCCGCCTCCAGCACTTCGGTGCGCTGCATGTGGCGGATTTCGATGGCGATGTTTTCGATGCTGGAGGCGATCACCGCAAGCACCGCGAAATACATTGCATGGCGGTCGCGCGGGATGACTTGGGTCGAGATCGGCTCGGGCGAAAGACCCAGCTGGGCGCAGACATGTTCTTCCACCGAGGGGTCGATGTTGGCGAAGGTGCCGACGGCGCCGGAAATAGCACCCGTCGCAATCTCGGCGCGGGCGGCGAGCAGGCGGGCGCGGCCACGGGCCATTTCGGCGTAAAAGCGCGCGAAGGTCAGGCCCATCGTGGTGGGTTCGGC
>CAYLYV010000234.1:0-5217 GCA_964387655.1 uncultured Cypionkella sp.
AAGCCCGCAAGGTCACTCAGGTCGCCTTCAAGCCCGACTGGACCAAACACGCCAAGGCCGCGCCCTTCAAGCGCAACGACGCCATGCTGGACGTGCTGCCTGTGGGCGTTCTCGTCTTCCCGGGCAATGGCATTCAGGAAAACCTCGCCGACAAGGCCAAGAAGCTCGGCATCCCGGTGCTGAAGTTTGAGAAGGGGGCGTGAGCCCCCTCAACTCCACACTCGTCGCAGTACCGCCAATCGCTTAGCAATCGCGCGGCGAAGCAGCTTTTTCGCTGAGGACATTGGCAATCCACATTTGACCGAAGCGGGCATCATCGAACACCTCGTGCCCCTCGTTGCGATGGGAACTCGCGAGCTAGGCCGCGCTTTTCCATTTCAGCGGGGATACATAAACGATATTATCACCGACACTGACCATAACATCGCCATCTTGAACGTTTACCTGCAGCTTCATCGCGCGGCTTGCCAGTTTTGCCAGTTCGTCGGTGTCTTTCTCCGAGAAACTTACCACTTGAAGATTCTCAAAACGGGTGGTGCTGTTTTTGATCTTGTCCCACCACACCTCGGCCGTTCTGCCGCCATAAGGATAGACAATCACCTTGTCGGCTTTGCTGCAGGATTGTCGCATCACCTTTTCGCTGCGAAGCCCTAGGGCCACCCACACATCAAGCTCGCCGCTCAGGCTTTTTTGCCAGATGTCCGGCTCGTCTTCGGTCGAAATACCCTTGGTCATTTCCAAATTCTCATGAGCATTCAGCGCAAAAGCGATGATGCGCAGCATCAGACGTTCTTCCGTCTCGGAGGGATGCTTCGCGACCGTCAGTTTGTGGGTCTCGTAGTAGTGCCGATCCATGTCGGAGACTGAAAGCTCGACTTTGTATATTGTGGCATTTTGCGCCATGATATGTCCCAAAACTTCAAAGATTGGGCTGCTTACTGGGTCTGGTGAGCTTGTGAAAGCAGATAAAATGCCACCGACATCTGGGGCGAACAGGAGTGGCCATGTTGGCTAACCTCAAGGTGCATGATGGTGCACAGTAAGGCCCAACCCCTCCATAACGCGGTCTGAAAGGGGTGGCAGTGCCGATGCATGTCAGGCGCGAGAGGTGCAAGGCTACCAATTGGGCCCTAGGTTGGGTTTCTTTTCGGTGGGGCCAGTCATCTGATCAGCCAGTGCCTTCGGCAAAGTCGCGAGAAACGTGTCGTCTATGGGTAACTGGGGCAACCGCTCTTTGATGAGTGCGATCACCGCCAGTGCCTGCGCCAAATCGCGGCCCTTTTTGACCGGCTCCCTGTCATCGCGTTGCGAGAGCCAAAGTTTATGGGCGGCCCAATATCGCGGGTCGGGGCAGGTCATTGGTGCGGGAAATCCACGCTCATCGACGGTGATTGTGTCAACCGACGGCGCGTTGACCAGCCATTGTAGACCAATAATTGGCGCTCCAACCAGGTCACCCTCAAAGGGCGACCCGGTTCCGGCCATTTTCTTCCAGGCGGGCCGAGGTTCCGGCCTGATCAGTTCAACCATATAGCCGTCATCGTTGGTCAGCCGATAATCCCGCTTGTTGCGCGGCAGAAAACTGCGATCCACCTTGTCCTGAATAAGCTTCGCCAGCCCGGTGAAGGTCTTCTCTTCGGTGAGCAGTCTTAGCCGCCGCCGATCATCTTGCAGAAGGTCGATATCACCCGTTGCGGTAGCACCTTCTTCGAAGACCACGCCCGCCAAGGCTTCGTAAGCGTAGAGCGCGTTGGTGCCGATGACGCGCAAGCCGGTTTGTTTGCCATGAATGCGCAGTTCGCGCAGAATTCTAGCTGGTATGATTGGCATCCGCCCGGCGCCCAGGCTGCGCAGAATGGCCGCCTGGGTGTTCAAGTTCTCTGACAGAGCTTGCAAGCGCGCCTTGTTCTGCTCACGGGAAGCTTTGAAGCGTTCCAACAGCTGCTCGGTGCCGTTGGACCGCGGCCCAAGGCTCTTTCCGACAGAACCGATTCTACGGTATAAATAGTCGGTGGCGTCGCGCTGTTCAAAGGCCATCGTACCGAGGAAGCTGTGCCGGCGGAGATCTTCGGCCTCAATCCATGCCTGCCAAACCTGTGAGAGATTGATACGCTCTCGTGCTATTCTGTGATCCAACTCATTGAAAATCATAAGTTTGTTGTCCCTGTGGGGCGATATTAGATCGCAGGCACCACAAATGTAGCATTGTCATATGGTTATGGCTAGTATTCTCCTAGCGCATCAAGCCATGCACCGGGCTTTGTCATGCGAACCGCAGTTGGCTGAATCGGTCTCGCGAGCTGCAGCGGGTTTCGCGCAGGCCCTATTGCCCGAAGGTTTCATCGAGAGTCCTCATCCGGTCGCTGGCCGCCGGTGTCCCTTCTTGTTGGTCAAGGCGCTTCGAAAACCCTCGTGGAAGCTCACGTCCTATAGTGTCGCCACGGTGTGGGGGCGGATTTGATGTAGACGGGCATGAGCAACCAACACAATCAGCTCCGTTTCGCAAATTGGCGACGACCGAGGTGATTGCAGCAGGGAGCGTTATACGGTGATCCCGCTAAACCGCCAATTGTCGTGCTGTGACGCTTGATGGCGGTGCGGCTGCAAGTGTCTGATGAAGGTATTTGAAATCCACAGCCGCCGAAGGTGGGCATATCGTGATGCTGCCCTATCCCTGCAAGTAAGCCAATGCCTCTGCGACGTCTCCTGACCTCTGGCATCCCCGGCACCACCCCCTTCGACTGACAAATCCCCTAAGCCCGTTCGGTTTAGGCCCGCAACCCCGCTCAGGCCGGGCCGTGTTGGCGTGTGCCACGCCTGCCCGCTCCACCCCGTCCTTCGGGGGTTCCCGTCATCGCCTGCGTCTCTGCCGTGCAGGCCAAAACCGACGGTCTTTTTCCGGGTCTTGTCGAAGGGAATGGTCCCAAGGACACACCAAGTTGGAGACTTAAAATGCAGAACATCGTCATCCTTGCAGGCAACATCGGTCAGATCCAGGAAATCCGCACCACGCAGGGCGGCACCAAGATCACCCACTTCACCCTCGCCACCTCGCGGCCGCGCCTCTCCGAAGGCCGGGTCCAGCGCGACGAGAACGGCTACCGCGTGATGGACACCGAATGGCACCGCATCACCTGCTTCAACGGTCTCGGCAAAACCGTCGCCGAACATTGCGAAAAGGGCATGAAGGTGATGGTCCACGGCCGCATCCACTACACCAAATGGACCGACGCAACTGGCACCGACCGCTACGGTTGCGAGATCATCGCGGAGAAGGTCGACTTCCTCAGCCGCCCGAAGGCCAGCGAGAACGAAAACCCCGAACTGGTCGACCGCGACGATGAAATCCCGTTCTGAGAACGCAACGAAAGCGCCCGGCGGGAGAACCCGCCGGGCCTTAGCACGGGTGCCTTTGGCGAAAGCTACAAATGCTCGCTTCAGCTTGGCAAAGCTTGCTCGGGCAACTTCTGATGGGCTTTCAGACCTGCCAATAACCGCTCAGGATTTAGGCTGTCTGGGCCTGGGCTGGTTTAACGGACGGCGGGCATTCGAGCGCAGCGCATTGCGCAGGTCTTTGTTAATCTGATTGAGCTCGAACCAGTCCGGGTTGAAATGCCCGCCGCACCAGCGCTTGGTATCGGCGTATTCCGGATCATCCGGGTCGGCCAGAATTTCGAGGAAGCGTTCATATCCCGAGATGCCCCCGACATCTTCCGGTGGCCGCGCCCGAGCGCCTGCGATGCAGGAGGCAAATTTCGGCGCGGGCTCCAGCAAGATTGATTCTTCCAAGCGTACCAGATGACGCCAGCCATCGCCGAAGTCATAAAGGTAGTCGAATTCAACACGATCTCTCTGGAAATCCCGCAGACGCACTTGGGTGGAATCGCAGACACGCGCATCATCGAATGCGCCGTCATTCAATGTGGCGGTATCGCCATAGCGCAGGCCGCCAATCAGAAATTCATGGAGATGATAGTTTGCCCAGCCGAACGCGGCCTGTATTCCAAGATGCAGTTGATCCAGCGTCCAGTCGGCAGGAACGATCAACCTTCGCCAGATTACCGGTTCTATCTCCGCAATTGAAATATGAACCTGTCGCGCATTGGGCTGTGCAAACATGACGCCGGGATCCTGTGGTGCGGTCGTGAGCGTGGCTAGATTTCCAGTGACTCGGGCGAATGGCCTGCCGCGAGATGCGCGTTGAACCAGTGCGGTTTGCGACCACGGCCGGACCAGGTGACATCAGCATTCTCGGGGTGGCGGTACTTCAGCCTAGCCTCGGCCCTTTTGCGGGTCGCAGGCAGTCCGGCCAACTCAGCCAAAGTATATCCCATTTCTTTGGCCTGGGCTTCGAGCATTGCGCGGGCTTCGGATTTCTTGCGGTCATCAAATCCGGCGATTGTCTTGGCGAGGTCCTTCTGGAGCTGCTTCAGTTCGGCAAGGGAGAGAGTATCGAGGTTGGTCATTGGGGCTCCAGTGAAACATATGTGAGACATATGGCAATTTAATAACTGGGTTTCGTGGCGTGGGCAATTGGGCCGAAGGACCGTTGGCATCCATCGGCTTAAAACGCCGTTTTTGCTGCCGCGCTGTGGTCCAAATATGGAGGATCAATATGCACAAACTGGACATTTCTTTGACCATATCATTCTGCCCAGAGGTTTTTGTGCTGTGCTGACTGGAAGTGATGCGGACTTTGCTGCCATTGATGGGAAATCAGCTTTTCGCTCCTTGGCACGATCCAATGGACCGTGTGGCCAGGAAAGAGTACGCTGGGAAAACTGCGCATTGACGCGGCGCGATTCAAGCATTTAGTCAGATGAAGCGATGGCGACCACACTCTTTGATATGAGCGTTCCGGCTTTTCTGCAGACTGCACGTGCGGTCGGTGGCTTTCTCGAAAAGGCCGCCGCTCATTGCGATGCGACCGGCCTCGATCCGAGCGATCTTGTGACGGCGCGCCTTTGCCCGGACATGGCGCCATTCTGGTTCCAGATCGAATGCGTGGACAATTATTCCGTATGGGGGATTGAAGCAATGCGGACTGGTGCCTGGACGCCGCCGGACCTTGCTCAGATTGTCCCCTTTGCCGACTTGAAGGCGCGGATCGCGCGGACGGTGTCGGCACTGGAGGCGTTCAAGCCGGATGAGGTGAACGCTTGTTGTAAGCGGCGGCGCAATAGTCGGCCACGGTAGCGGCGGGATTGGCCTGCTGCG
>CAYLYV010000235.1:0-5214 GCA_964387655.1 uncultured Cypionkella sp.
TGCCCGTCGGGGTCATGGTGTTCCCCGGCACCGGCATCCAGGACAATCTCGCCGATAAGGCCCGCAAGATGGGCATTCCGGTGTGGCGGTTCGGGAGCAGCGGCGCATGAGCGCCGTTCTCTCGACATCTATCGACACCAGATGTTAAGGTCGGCCCTCGCCGCAAATAGTCATTAACGGCCCTTCCAAAAGTGGAGGGATCAATCGAGATAGCCGTCACCTACGCAGTGAATGGCGCAGAAATTACTCGGCGTTGCGCGTACTTTAATACTCTGTATCCTCACACGAGAGACCGGAGCGGAACACAGATATGACTCAGGCTGGCGGACCAGCGGCGATCAATGGCTTTCTATACCAGATCATCCACCATCTGGGGTGGCTTGCTGATGTCACTTTGTCAGGCACATTGGATGGTCAGATGATTGAGGACGCCTGCCTAATTCTGGAGCCTCGCGATGGAGGAGATGCGCGCGCGGAGGCATACGGCACCTATCTCGTAGAACAGTATAAAACGCGAAAAGATGGCACATGGTCCATTTCAGACATTGTACAGGTTCTGTGCAATCTTCGGAAGGCCGTCCCATCCCCACGTCCCGTAAACGCACGCTATCGGTTTGTGACGGATGGTTACGCGGGCAGACTGGGTCAGTTCTATGCCTTTCTAGCCGAGGTGAAGTCGGTCGCTAGGCCAGACGATCTAGACAACACGGAAGAGAGAGAATTCCGGAAGGGCCTTTCCGCCACCAATCGCGGGTTCTTCGAGCACGTTGTTGCTGAGACACAGAGTGGACTTCCACAATCAAGCGTAGAAGATCGTACAGTTGTGTTTCATCTTCTATTCCGTTTCGAGATGGAATTCGGTGCCGACGCTGAATCCCGCGTGGCAGAAGTCGAACAGCGCTTTCGTCCCTATGGGCCGGACCTTGGCGATGAGCGCAAAATCCGGGAGCGTCTGGTCGGTGTGCTGTTCGAGAAGTTGAGCAAGGGCGAAGTGCATCTCGATGCTAAAAATATTGATGCCATGTTCCGCGATGTCGGTCTCATGCCCGAACGCTTGCGCAGGATAGCAGCGCTTACTGAAACGATGAGTGCATTGACGCACCGGCGCTTCGTGTCCCTGAAATACAAGTCAGAACAAGATGTACGTGGTATCCCTGAGTGGCCGGGAGATAAGCCTGTGCTCGTTATCGTCGGCGAAAGCGGCACCGGCAAGACATGGCAACTCGGGCGGCTGCTGGAAGCGTGCGGACAAGATCGCCAAGTCGCCACCTTCGTGCATTCCGCCAAGACTGCCGAAGAGTTGAAGTCCAGCGCCGCTCGCGATGTGTGGCAAACGGGGCTTGGCGAAACATCTGATAAGACGATCATCGCTGTCAATAATTTCCTCCGGGAACTCGCACCCAATGCCCCTGTTCCCGTACTTACCGTGGCGCTTGACGACGTCCAGAGTATCGACTTGGCGCGGGACCTTGTTCGGCAGAACTGGGAAGATTGGGGCATGCGTTTGGTAATAACCGCGCCGCAGGCAGTGGCGCGCGCGCTTCAGATTACCGACAGCAAAGCCATCCATGTGCAAACCGTCGGCGATTTCTCTGTTGACGAGCTTGATACACTTATGAAGCACCGTGGAGGGCGGTGGGCATACTTGCCGCCAGACCTCAAAAAACTCCTGCGCAAACCAATTCTCGCTGGGCTTTTTCTTGAGCTACCCTATACCTCGATCCAGCATGCGCCGTGCAGCGAATATGAGATTTTCGAAAACTTTTGGCAGCGGATTGCTGCAAAGGGACACTCGGGAGACGAAGGGATCGTGATAGCTCTCGCCGCCCATATGCATCAGGGAAAGCCTTATCCCTTGCCCCGGCCCGAGTGGCACGGGATCGGGCTGGACAGCGAGGAAGCCGCTCCGCGTCTGGAGGCTGCCGGCTGGTTCCGCACCACAGAAGATGGCGAAGTCGCATTCGCGCATGACCGCCTCCTGAACTGGGCGGTTGCGAAGTCCCTTGTGCGGCAATTCCAGCGCAAGGATCTGTCGATCGAAGGCTTAGGCGCGATTCTCGTTGGCGAAGTCAGCGAGGCGGAGTGGCACATGCGTGGGCAGCTCGGCTATGTGCCGATGGATGTGCTGTGGCTGCTTGCGGCAGATGACCAGAATACTGAGACGCTTGGCAGGCTTATTGCGCGAATGGAGGGCAGCCACGAATTCGGAAGTTACGGCGAGGATCTCTATGTCCATCTCTTGCCAACACTGGGACAGCGCGCGGTACCAATCCTCCTCGAGCGGCTGAGCGCAATTACCGACGGTTCGGATGGCGGCTACCGGGCAGGGCAGATCGGCAAGGCCTTCGCCGCCCTAATACGGCAGAGAAACATCCAGTTGCAGGTGGTTATCAACTCACTTGTGCATGCACCGACCAGGATCCGGCAAGCGGTCGCCATCACCGCGCTTACGGCTGAACCCGATGTCCAGCACCTCGATCGCCTATGGGAGATTCACCAACAGCGCTTGTATGCGTTGGAGGATAGGACTGACGGATCACGGCATACCGACTGCAACGCCAGCTTTGCGGCGCTACGCGCCGGAGTTGCTATGAACCCTGGGTGGCTTCGCAACCGCATTATCTCCGCCGAAGCGGAGAAGGAGCATGTTTCTGATCTCGGATATCTGCTAAACGGGCTGGAGCACGCTGATGCGCCCGGGATATGGAAAGAGACCGGGAATATATTAATGGTGAAGGTCTCCACCAACAAGCCGCGCAGCCTGCTCTATTGTATCGCGCGCTTTGCAGATCATGAGAAGCTGGAGTTCGTGATCCAGCATTTGTCGCGATCAGAGGACTCTGCAAGCGGTGCTGCTCTCGCGGCGCTTTCGGTCCTTGATCCCCGGGCCGCAGTTGAGCGGCTCGTCGAAGTCCAGGATTCTGAGCGCTACCTTACACGCGACCAATGGCTTCCAGCACTTCTGTACGCTGAACCTGAGTTGACGCGTCGGCGTATTCGTGAGCTTGCCGAGTCCGTCCAGAAAGAACATCGCCTGATCGAACATCTCTTTTGGGAGCGACCGGACGAGATAGACGAGACAATGCTTCATTTTGTACTTAGCGCGCTTGCGCGGAACCTACGCGAGCATCTCGACGAAGCTGTCGTGGGAGATCCGTCTTGGCTCTTTCATCCGCTGGACTTTCTCGGACGCATTGCCCGTCTGGAGTTGCTAACTATCCTCCAAGCACAGGCCGGCGAGGACTTGGAACGGATGATCGCCGCCGTTGCATGCAGTCGCTTACGGACCAATAGTAATTGCCGTGATCATGTCCTCGAAAGTGCACGCCGTGTCCTGATCCTGATGGGTGGCGACGGCATCACCACACTTGTCAATCGGGAACTGGAGTCGGAACATTTCTGGGTTCGTCACGGTGGATTGAATTGGGCCTTGGTCAGTTTCGACAACGGCACAATCGAGCGGCTTGCATCGATTGCGCGCCGTCCGGTCCCCCGCGATGGAAATGGAAAACCGCAATCTGATCCGTACCAGGAGTTTTACCAAGCGACGTCCGCTCTGGCCGCACTGGGGGCCGACGAGACTCTGGTCGAAGCAGTGCAACATAGTGGCATCGCAGAGGTCCCGGTCGACCTTGCCGAGCTTCGCGCTTATCGGGGCCCGATGCCAAAGGCCCTTACCGATCAGGCGAGACGAATATTGCAGAGTACGGCACCAAACGAGGATGCGCTGCTAACCGCCCTCATCATAGCTTGGGTCAGTTATGATCCGGACATGATCCTGCCAGTCCGTTCAGTCCTTGAACGGGCCGACCCAGAAGGCAAAATTGCCGCATATGCCTGCATTGCGCTTCAAGCGCTTGGCGACTCTGCGGAGGATTTCGCACAACTCGCCCTGCGCCTTGTTCACACGGAAGCAAACGGCGTCTGGGGCCTGAATGCTTTGTTTTGCCTGGGGGAGCACGGGCTGAAACTCCTCGGGAAATGGCTGGAGGGCCGTAGCGCGATGAAGCGCACGGATAATGATGATCTGGTAATCCGTGCTTTCTATGACAACCCCATTACCCGGAAACTGAGCATTGAAGCCGCGGTGGACAGGTGTCTGCGGGGGCAGTTTCTGCTTGACGCCCCCTATGACATCGCCGCAGAAGCGAACGAACCGGCCTTACGGGAGCAAATCCTCGACAAGGCTTTCGCCACCCGTTCCGTCGTAACGACGCAACCTCTCCGCGCTATCGAGGGGTTGGCAAAATTCGACGTGGAGCGGGCTGTGGAGGCAATCGAGCTTGGGCTTCAATTGCATATCAGGATCGAGCGACAGCTCTGTCGGCTCTTGGTGCGCATCGCGCCCGATATGGCGGCTGCGAAACTCATCGATGCTGCTGTCTCTGGAGAGCGGGGGTCTTTAAGACGGGCCGCAGGACAGGCGTTGCGGAGGCTTGATCCGGGGGTTGTTTCGTGCCTCATCATCGAACGTATGAGCGGCTCAGCGTCAGGACGGAAAGTCGCTGCTGAATTGGCTGGATGGCTCCCCATCCCGGCGATCAAGGACGCGCTCGGCCGTCTCGCCGATAATGACAACGTCGTGGAGGTTAGACGCGCGGCGCTGGCAGCGCTCAAGCTGCACCGTCAGGATAGTAGTGTCCAATCGCTTCTAGCAGCTTTTCCGTCCGCAGCCTGCAAGCGGCAATGGAGCTTGCTAATCGCGATCTTGGATGCAGCCGATCCTTACTTGCTTACCGAACGAGAAGACCCGCTCTGGCTTGGCAACATTCTATCGGACGTTCCGGCAGCGTTCGCGCATCATGCCAAATCGGTGCTGAGGACACGCAAGCAGAAAGACGGGTGACGGATAGTGCCGCCGCAAAGCGCGATATCGGCGGCTTTCAGGATGTGGGTGGTCAGTTAGTGGGTGCTGGCGGTGCGACCGCATATGGCCCAAATTTGACAGATGTACGCAAGTTTCGAATTCGGATCGGATCTCTGAAGCACAGAAAGAATCAAAAAATCCATATGCGATTGCCGTGCTTCACTGCTTTGAACGCTTCCGCCGCCCTACATTTCCGGCCATGTTAGTTCCTGCGCGGTGGTCGTGGTGGAAGGCGCAATCGTTTGACCATTGTTACGGAGACCACCATCATGATCATCATCGGCATTCTTCTGAGTATCGCCGGGCTGGGCTTTTTCTGCTGGCTGCTGTTCATGCTCGCCGTCTAT
>CAYLYV010000236.1:0-5170 GCA_964387655.1 uncultured Cypionkella sp.
TCGCGGCTGCATTGCGCGATCATCACGACGTCCAGCGCCTCAGCTGGCAGCAGACAAAGGCGATTGCGGAGGAGGCCGCAACCCTGACGGCTGTCGCAGAAACCATGTGTGGCGGCAGCTTCTGATGGACAGCGTCTCTGCCATCCTGACAACGCTGGATGCGGCAATCACCTCTGCGGGGCGGCAATACTTCGAGGCGACAGCCGGTGCTGTCGGGCCGATCTACACGACACTGCTTGCCCTCCTGCTCGTCATGGTCGGGATCAACGCGGCCCTGAATGTTTACCGGATTTCCATGCGCGATGCGGTTCAACTGTCGTTCCGGATCGTCATGGTCCTGATGTTCGGTCTGACTTGGTCCAACTTCACCCAGATCTATGACGCCGCCAGCAACGGGCTCAGTGCTCTTGCGCTGGAATACTTCCGGCTCGGCGGTGGCGGTGTCGGTGCATCCGCCACTGCAGCGATGGATGACATGGCGAACATGATGGCCGGAAACGTGGATTCCGTGTCTTCGGCCATGTCCTCGATCATGCGGGGCTTTGTCGCCGCCGTTCTCTATGTGGTGCTCGGCGTCTTGATGGCGGTCTATGTCTTCATCGTCGGCTTCTCGAAGCTGATGATCGCCTTCCTTCTCGGGGTTGCCCCGATTGCGATCGGTGCCACGATCTTTGAGAAGACCAAAGGCATGTTCGAGGCCTGGCTCTCGGCCATGATCGGCTACCTGATGTATCCCGTCGCCTCCGCCGGGGTCATCGTCGCTGTTGTCACCGTTGCCCACGACGTTTTCCGCGAGACAAAGGATGTGACCGACCTCGGCTCCATCCTCGGATTCTTCGTCATCGTCTTCGTCGGCATTTTTGCCCTGATGGCGATCCCGAATGCCGTGACGCACATCACTGGCCAGATCAGCCTTGCAAGCATTGCACCGCAGGCGCTGCGGGTTGCGGGCAAGCCGCTAGAAAAGGCTTCCGACTATTCGGCAAGGCGCATGAACGAGGTCCGATCGGGCTTCATGCACGGCAAGACCGAACACCACCATTTGCGCGATCAGGCGCGGTCCGATGCCGAACGCGGACAGGCCGCAAGAGCGCGTTTGGGTCAATTCATCCGCGACAGTTGACGCTGACGAACTGGCCCACGCCGTACAACTGCCGACCGCGCAAATCCCCATTTCCGGAGCACCACGATGACAGGTTCACCCCCTGAATTGAGAAGTTTTCTCGAAGCCGAGATGTTCTACGGCGTCAAAAAACGCGAACGCATCGCCTATCTGGTGGCGGGCGGCGGTCTCGCCATCGGCCTGATGGGGATGATCGCCGTTGTGACCCTCCTGCCCCTGAAGCAGACCGAGGCCTTCCTCGCCATCGTCGACAAGGACACCGGGGTCGCCGAACGCGTGGTCGCAGTGGAAAAGGCCGGGATCGAACAGGCCGAGGCCATCCGCCAAAGCCTGCTCTTTGCATATGTCACCGACCGAGAAACTTACGACCAGCACGACAACGAGAGCCGCATCTTGCGCGCCTACACCTGGTCCGAAGGCAATGCCCGCCAAGGGCTAGTGAGCCTCTGGACGGAAGGCAACGCCAACTATCCGCCCAAGCTCTATGGCCAGAATTCCAAGGTGGTCATCGACATCCTGTCGATCACCCCGGTGACCGATAGCACCGCGCAAGTGCGCTTCACCAAGACCTGGGTCTCCGATGGTGAAGGCGTGCCCGACCGGATCGGCAAGTTCACCGCCACCGTCACCTATCGCTTCGAGCCGTCCAAACAAACCGCGCTCGACCTCGTTTGGCAGAACCCGACCGGATTTTTGGTGACGGATTACCGCATCACCGCAGAAACCCTCGCCCCCACGGAGGAATGACATGACCCATCCCCTTACCCTTCCTGCGCTCGGGCTTCTGATCTCGATGACCGCCCTGCCCGCCTTGGCCGAAACCGCGCCCAAGCCCGGCAGCCATGATGCCCGCGTGACCTATGCCACCTATCAGGAGGGGCAGGTCTACCGGATCAACACGCGGCTCAGGAATGTGACCCTCGTCGAGCTTGGCGAAGGCGAGAAGATCCAGTCCATCGCCATCGGCGATCTCGAAAGCTTCAAGATCGACAAGCTGGAGCGGGCCAATCTCTTCATCATCAAACCCGTCGTCGCCGGGGCAACGACCAACCTGACGGTCGAGACGCAGCGGAATATCTATTTCCTGCAGGTAACCGAAGGCGGAAAGGGCAATCCGAACTATTCGGTGAAGTTCACTGTGCCGGGCAGCACGCGTGCGGCAGCAACCGGCACTGACATCCCAGCCTCCCTGCCCATGACGTACAAAATCATGAAAAAGGGCCGCGCCCTGCCCGGCTTTGCGCCTGTTTCCATCTCGGATGACGGGCGGAAAACCACCTTTGTCATCCCACCCGGCGCGCCAATGCCGACGATCTTCCGGGCCGATGCCAAAGGTCAGGAATACTCGGTCAATTCCTCCGTCCGCGGCACCATCATCACCGTCAGCACCCGCTCTGAGCGTTGGGTGCTGCGCTATGGCGAGGAATACGTCTGCGTCACCGCCGAGCCGGGGGTCAGCCAATGAGTGATGACACCCAGGCCGAAAAGCTCACTGCCCGCATGGAGCGCATGAAACCCTCCGAGGGCCCCAAGCGCCGCCGGGGCTTGAACCCCTACGCGCTTTCCGCCGCCACGGCTGTGGCAGGCGTTGGCGTCGGGGCATGGCTGGTGCTGGCCGCACCCGATGCCCCGGCTCCGGCTCCCGCTATTGAGACGGCCTCGGTCAGCGATTTCCAAGGCGATGGCACCGGCACCGATGGCTTCAGCGTCACACGGCCAAAGCCGCAGATCGTCCCGGCAGCGCCCGACACCTCGGAGGCAGAACGGTTGCAGGCCGAGATCGAGGCGCTCAATGCCCAAATCGCCGATCTGAAGGCCAATCCCGTGACTGTCACTGACGAGGCGGCACTCGCTGACCTCAAAGCACAGGTCGCAGCCCTTGATGCTGACGCAAAGGCCCGAGCGGCAGCCCTCTCCGATCTAGAGCGCGAAAACATCCGGCTGCAGACCGAGCTTGAGACCAAGGCGCTGATCGATGGCGACTCCGAGGCTGAGGCGGCGCGCGCTCGGGAAGAGGAACTGGCGCGGCGCAGGCAAGAGGCCGAGATGCTGAACGAGGCGCAAATCCATTCCGACATGGTGGCTCTGCGCTCCAGCATGGACATGGGCGGCGAGGGTGGCACCGGAGCCCCCGCCCCGGCTGCGCCGGGACAGGCGGCCACCGGCGATGATGCGTTTCGCAGGGCCGGGGCCAAGGCGGCCGAAGTCCGGCAGGCGGAGGTCATCGCCGATCCCGCCCATACTGTCATGCAAGGCACGTTGATCGAAGCGGCCCTTGAGACCGCGATCAGCACAGATCTTGCAGGAAATGTCTCAGCTATCGTCAGCCATGATGTCTGGTCGTTTGATATGTCCCGCGTCCTGATCCCGCGCGGTTCGCGCCTCTTCGGGCGATACGATTCCGAGGTCGATGCCGGACAGCGGCGTGTGCTGATCGCCTGGGACCGGCTGGTGACGACCGACGGGCAATCCGTCACCCTTGCTGCCTATGGCACGGACCGCATCGGGCGCTCTGGTCTGCCCGGCGCAGTCCGAAACCACTTCCTCCAGCGTTTTGGCACCGCCGCGCTCATTTCCCTAATTGGTGCCGTGCCAACACTGGCAGCCGACAAGTACGCGGCCAATGAGGTGGCCTCCGACACCGCCGAAAACGTCGGCACTGATCTCGGCGAGGCGGTCAATACGGTGATGGCCGATTATCTCAGCATCCCGCCGACGATCAGCGTCAACCAAGGCGCTGTCGTGATGATCCGCGTCGATGCGGATCTGGCGTTTTACTGATGAGCTATCTCGACACCTATCTCGGGCAACTTGATGCCGCCCTGTCGGACCCGGCCGTCATCGAGCTGGCAATCAATGCCGATGGATCAATCTGGCTGGAGCGCGCGGGGCAGATTCACATGACCTCAAGCGGCCTTGCCGCCCTGCCCGCCAGGGCGGTGCGCGACTTGGCCTCCCAGATTGCCAATTCGACCTCGAACACTTTCACGGAAACGGCGCCTCTGGTCTCGGCGGCAGTGCGCTACCGCGATCTGATGCTACGCTGTCAGGTGGTGGGCTCACCCGCCGTTTCCGGCGGCACGGTGATTGGCATTCGGGTGTTTCGATCCCGGCAGGGGGATGTTCGGCGCGTGGCCAAATCCTTCAGCTTCCTGCGCGGCCAAGAAAACTCCCTGGAAGAGGAGCGCCGCGCGATGGTGGCGGAAATCCGCGCCGGTTCTGAAGGGGCGGATGTCGAGGCTTTCCTCAGCAAGCTGGTGTCCGAGCGGCTGAACGTCATCGTTTCTGGTGGCACCTCGACCGGCAAGACAGAGTTGGGCCGCAAGCTTCTGGAAATGGTCGCCTCCGATGAGCGGATCGTCACGATTGAGGATTCCCTCGAACTTCTGCCCGGCCAGCCCAATACCGTGAGCCTCATCGCGCAGCGAGATGAAGGCTCGCCCCGCTCGGCCGACAAACTCTTGCAGGCCACTCTGCGCCTGCGACCAGACCGGATTATCCTCGGAGAATTGCGCGGGGCTGAGGCCGCCACGTTTCTGGACGCGATCAACACCGGGCATTCGGGTTCGTTCACCACGCTGCACGCCCATTCGGCCCGCAAGGCGATGGACCGGCTGGCACTTCTGGTGATGGCCCAAGGCACCAAGCTCAGTTTTGGCGAGGTCATCCGGTATCTTCAGACCTCGATCGACGTGATCCTCCAGATGGGCCGCATCGGCGATCAGCGCGGGATCATGGAGATGTATTTCCCCGGCCTCGACGACTGACATCGGGGCAGCGCCTGCCCTCCCCTTCTCCTCCTTATTTCCGGCTCTTTGCCCCGCAGGTACACCATGGAAAACGACATCAATGCAGGCGCGGCGCGCCCGCGAACAGAGCGCGGCGCTGCGGAACGTTTGGCTGTCGAGCGACCAAAGGAATACTTCTCTGTCCGTTTGACGCTGTCTGGGACAGCGCAGGAATTCGACGATCCCCGCCAGGCGGGCGAGGCGTTCTTCCGCGCCGATCCAGCCGAGCGGCCCTCGGTCGCGCATATCGATGGCAACA
>CAYLYV010000237.1:0-5146 GCA_964387655.1 uncultured Cypionkella sp.
CGATCATCAGGCGGGTGTTGTCATCGCCAAAGCGGCTTTTGCAGATCAGGTCATAGGCGATCCAGCCGAAGGCGAGGGAGGCGAGGGATATGGCGATGGCTTGGGTTTGGGTCAGATCGGCGATGGCGGGGTCGATCAGGTAGAGGTTGGCGCCGAGGTAGTAGACGAGGAACAGCATGGCGAAACCGGAGAGCCAGGTGCTGTAGCTTTCCCATTTGAACCATGTGAGGTGTTCGGGCAGCAGTTCGGGGGCGACGAGGTATTTCTGGATGTGGTAAAAGCCGCCGCCGTGGACTTGCCATTCCTCGCCGTGGGCTAAAGGCGGCAGGCTGGGGGTTTTGCGCAGGCCGAGGTCGAGGGCGATGAAGTAGAAGGATGAACCGATCCACGCCATCGCGGTGGTGACATGCAACCAACGCACCGCGAGTTCGACCCATTCTCCCAGCACGACCCAGTCATACATCGGTAATCTCCTGTTTTCAGCAGGCTATACCGGAGGGCATTGATCTGTTAATCCTGAAAAACCGGGGAATACTTTCAAGATTGGCGCGAAAATGTCCTATGTCAACACGATCAAGATGTTTGTGCGGGTGTATGAGCTGGGCAGCATGTCTGCGGCGGCGCGGGATCAGCGCACCTCGCCTGCGGTGGCTTCGGCGCGGATCTCGGAATTGGAGAAGCATCTGGGGGTGCGGTTGTTCAGCCGCACGACGCGGAGTTTGCAGCCGACCGAGAATGGCCGGATTTTCTTTGAAGGCGCCAAGAAGGTTCTGGAGGCGATCGACGAGGCCGAAGCGGCGGTGATGGATGTGACGCAGAACCCGCGCGGGACGATCTTTGTCTCGGCTCCGTTAGGGGTGGGGCGGCGGTTCATTGCGCCGCATGTGCCGGTGTTCAAGGATATGTATCCGCAGATTGATGTGCGGCTGCGGCTGTCGGACCGGATCATTGATGTGACCGCCGAGGGGCTGGATGTGGCGTTTCATCTGGGGATTCTGGAGGATTCGACGCTGAAGGTGCGGTTGATCGCCGATTGCCCTCGGGTGCTCTGTGCCGCCCCGGCCTATATCGCGCGGCGGGGGATGCCTGCGGATGGGGCGGCTTTGGTGGGGGACAAGCACGAGTGTCTGAACTTGCGGTTTCCGGGGGCTAAGGAGTTTCAATGGGCGTTGCAGACGCCGGATGGGGTGCGGCGCTATGAGATCACCGGGCCGTTTGAGAGCGATGATGGTGATGTGCTGACCGGCTGGGCGCTGGATGGGCGTGGCATCGTGATGAAGCCGGTGTTTGAGGTGGCGGATCATTTGCGCTCTGGGGCTTTGGTACCAGTGGCTGTGGCGACACCGCCTTTGCCGACGCAGCTTTCCAGCCTGTCGCAGCATCGGCGGTTGAAGGATCCGAAGGTGAAGCTGTTCACCGATTTCATGGCCGCGCATGTGCGAGATGCGGTAAGAGGCGCGATTGAGGGGCGTTCAGGGTGAGAGGTGGGTGCCTCCGGCGGGGATATTTAAGCCAGTCTGAAAGCAAATTTTAGATAAATGTTATGGGTTAGGTTTCGTAGGGCCAGTTGGCTTGGCTGAAGGCGCCGCCGTCGACCCAGAGGGTTTGGCCTGTCACAAAGGCGGCGGCGTCGGAGATCAGGAACAGCAGAGGGCCTGCGAGGTCTTGTGGGGTGCCAACGCGGCGCAGGGGGGTGACTTTGGCCCAAGTGGCGTCGTAATCGGGGGCCTCGGCGGCGGTGCGGGCGGTGGCGATGGCACCGGGGGCGATGCAGTTGACGCGGATGTTGTGCGGGCCAAGCTCGACAGCGGCGATCTTGGTGAATTGCTCGATACCGCCTTTCGAGGTGGTGTAATCGACCAGTTTCGGGAAGGCGAGTTTGTTGCAGCCGGACCCGAGGGTGATGATCGCGCCGGGTTGGCCGGCTTTGATCATGGCTTTCGCGGCCATCTGGGTGTTGAGGAAGGTGCCGCGCAGGTTGGTGGCGATGGTGCGGTCCCAATCCTCGGGGTTCAGGTCGAGCAGGGACGACCACGTCTGGATGCCTGCGTTGTTGACCATGACGGAAGCGGCGGTGTCGGCCCAAGCGGCGGCTTCACTGTGGAAGCGGGCGGTTTGGGCGGCGTCGCCTGCGTCACATTCCCATGCGCGGGCGCGTTGACCGAGGGCTTCGACGGTGGTGATGAGGGTTTGGGCGGCTTCGGCTTGGCCGAGATGGGTGAAACCTATGTCATAGCCCGCGCCTGCGAGGGCGGTCACGAGAGCGTGACCGATGGCGGAGGGCCCTGCGGTGACGAGAGCGAGTTTGGACATCGGCGGGGCCTTCAGGTGTAGGGTGGGTGCAACCCACCATATGTTAAAGCTCGGTGGGTTGCACCCACCCTACATCACGCGGCCCAAGTGCGGTCGAGCAGGGCGAGCCAGTTGTCGTAGCACAGCTTTTGCATCAGCGCCTCACCATAGCCGTGATCGAGCATGGCTTGTTGCAGGGCGGGCAGGCCGGTGACGTCGCCGATGCCGTTCGGCAGGGTTGCGCCGTCGAAATCGGAGCCGAGGCCGAGGTGGTCTTCACCGAGTTGGGCGAGCAGGTGGTCGAGATGGGCCAGCACATCTTCCCAGCCCATATCGCCGGACTGTTTGCCGTCGCGGCGCAGGAAGGAGGTGGCGAAGTTGAGGCCAACCATGCCTTTGGACTCGCGGATCATCTGGAGTTGGCGGTCGGTGAGGTTGCGACTGGAGGGGGTGATGGCGTGGGCGTTGGAATGGGTGGCGACCAGCGGCGCGTCTGTCAGGGCTGCCACGTCGTTGAAGCCTGCCTCGTTGATATGGGAGAGGTCGATCATGATTTTCAGATCGTTGCAGGCGCGGATCAGGCGTTTTCCGGCATCGGTCAGGCCCTCGCCGGTGTCGGGGCTGGAAGGGTATGCGAAGGGAACGCCGTGGCCGAAGATGGTGGGGCGCGACCAGACCGGGCCAAGCGAGCGCAGGCCGATGGCGTGGAAGGCGTAGAGGTTATCGAGGGTTTCGTCGATCGCCTCGGCGCCCTCCATATGCAGGATGCCTGCGATGATGTTGGATTTCAGGCAGGTGCGGATTTCGGCGGTGGTTGTGCAGAGTTTGAATTGGCCGTTTGAGGCGCGCTCCATCCAGAGGAACTGGCGGGCCATCGACATCGCTATGGGCAGGGCTTCGGGTTCGGTGATCAGATCCCCGAGCGGCAGGGAGAACGGCGGGTTTTCCATCTGCGTCATGTAGTCGGGGGCGTCGTGGGAGGTTGGCGATGGGATGTAGATCGCGAAGAAGCCGGCTTTGAAGCCGGCCTTTTGCATCCGGGGCAGGTCGAGGTGGCCTTTGCCCTCACCCGTCAGCCAGATCTTCTCGCGGTTTTCGGGATGGTTGTGCAGGCGCAGCAGCAGGTCGTTGTGGCCGTCGAAGGTGGGGAACATTTTTGGTGCCTATGGTTTGCTTTGCTGGCGGGCGGGGGTTTCACACCCCCGCGCCCCCGTGGGATATTTTAGGACAGATGAACCTGTCTTGGGGTGGACTAGCCTTCGAGCATCCGGTCGGCGGAGGCGGCGAACAGGCTGCGGGCGTAGGGGGTGGTCATTTGGGCGGTGGCGAGGGCTTCGCGGCTGAGTTCTTCCACCGCTTTGCCGTGTTGCATCACAAGGATGCGGTCGCACATATGGTCGATCACGGCGAGGTCGTGGGAGACCATCAGGAAGGTGAGACCGCGCTCGCTCCGCAGGCGGGAAAGCAGGTTGAGGGTTTCGGCCTGCACGGAGGCGTCGAGGGCGGAGGTCGGCTCATCCAGCAGCAGGATTTCGGGTTGCAGCATCAAAGCGCGGGCGATGGCGACGCGTTGGCGTTGGCCTCCCGACAGTTGGTGCGGGTAGCGGAAGCGGAAGTTGGGCGGCAGGCCGACGTCGGTGAGGGCCTTGGTGATCGCGGCATCGGTCAGCGGCAGGCCGTGGATGGCGAGGGGTTCGCTGAGGGTGCGGTCGATGGTGTGGCGGGGGTGGAGGCTCGCGTAGGGGTCTTGGAACACCATCTGGACTTTGCGCGAAAAGGCGCGGTCGTGGGTGATCGGTTGGCCGTTGATGCGGATTGTGCCGCCGCTGATCGGGGCGAGGCCGCAGATGGCGCGCAGGATGGTGGATTTGCCGGAACCGGATTCGCCGACGAGGCCGAAGGATTCTTGGGCTTTGACGTTGAGCGAGACGCGTTCAACCGCGCGGACGTGGCGGCCTTGGGCGGTGAAGGTGACGGAGAGGTTTTCGATTTCGATCAGCATGTTACAGCGCCCAACTTGCGTCGCGGTCGAGGCTTGGCAGAGCTTCCCGCGTGCCGCCGATGCGGGGCAGGCAGTTCAGCAGGCCTTGGGTGTAGGGGTGTTTGGCGTGCATGAGGTCCTTGGCGGCAAGTTCTTCGACGACTTTGCCTTTGTACATCACCAGCACGCGGTCGCAGAAGCGGGCCACCAAGCGCAGGTCGTGGGAGATGAAAATCAGGCCCATGCCGCGGGTTTTGACGAGGCCGTCGAGGATCGACAGGACTTCAGCTTGCACGGTGACGTCCAGCGCAGAGGTGGGTTCATCGGCGATCAGCAGGTCGGGGTTGGGGATCAGCATCATCGCGATCATCACGCGTTGGCCCATGCCGCCGGACAGCTCGTGCGGATAAGCCTCCATCACGCGTTCGGGATCGCGGATTTGCACGGCGTTGAGGGCGTCGATGGCTTTGGCATAGGCCTCGGGTTTGGAGAGTTTATCGCGTTGGCGCAGGCCTTCAGTCAGTTGCGCGCCGACTTTCATCACCGGGTTAAGGGAATATTTCGGGTCTTGCATCACCATGGCGATGCGGGGGCCACGCAAGGACCGCATTTGGGTTTCGGAGGCGCGCATCAGGTCGATGCCGTCAAAGGTCATCTCATCGGCTTCGATCTTGCCGGGCGGCCGGATCAGACGCAGGACAGAGCGGCCTGTCATGGTTTTGCCGGAGCCGGACTCGCCGACGATGCCGAGGCGTTCGCGGTTGAGATCGAAGGAGACGCCGCGCACGGCTTCGACCCGGCCCGCTTCGGTGTCAAAGGTGACGCGGAGGTTTTTGACGGAAAGAAGGCTCATTTGCTGGCGCTTTTCGGATC
>CAYLYV010000238.1:0-4978 GCA_964387655.1 uncultured Cypionkella sp.
CAGGGCAAGTTTACCCTGCAGGTTCTGGGCGCAGCCGCCGAGTTTGAACGGGCACTGATACGCGAGCGCACCAAGGCCGGGCTGCGATCTGCGAAGGCGGCAGGGCGGGTTGGCGGCAACCCAGGGCTAAAGGCGGGCGATCCCGTGGCAATCCGCAAGGCAAGAGCCGCGCGAGTGGAAAGCCATTTCCAGAAGCTTAATGCCAGTGCTGAACAGTGGGTGCCGGAAGTGCGCCGTCTGAGACCGGGCCTGCCTTGGGAAGACGTGCTGCGCATCGTCAATTCAGGTCTGCCGAGCGAGGCGCAGCCTTGGTCCCTGCCCCGCCTGATCCGTGCTGCCAAAACCTTCGTCCGCGAGGGCCTGCTGCCAGACACTATCCTTTCCCGTGCCACCGCATCCGACAAGGATGATCGCCTGCCCGCTATCGTCGCGGGCATCAAAGGCGCAGATCCCAAGATGACTCTTCAAGCTATCGGCGACCGGCTGGAGACCATGCGCGAACGGACGCCTAGGGGCCGCAGCAAGTGGGAGCCGTCATCGGTCAAGATGATCTTGGAGCGCGCGAAGAAGTTGGGACTGTTGTAGTAGGTAACGCTTTTCGGTGCCCATGAGGCCAAAAGGCATTCTACCGACGGGCTCAGACGAAGAATCGCTTGCGATGCTCACGCGAACACGGTTGCCGTGGTCAGGTCTGCTACAGCGTTACTGAGCCTGGTCAGAGATTTTCCAAGCATCACGCGTGGGTTCAAGGGCGTCGGGTCCTGTGGATAAGTCTCGCGACATTTTGTGTAATCTTTACAATATACTACACCCAACCTTTAACAGGTCACTTTAGCCTTTTCGCATCATATGGTGCCATGGTCGGCAGAAAGTACAAGATAGCTGCACAAGATTTGCCTTGAGTTTCTTCCCGACGGGCGTCATATCTGTAACGCGAAAACTAAGAAAACGACGTCCACTGCGTTCCTGCTGGCACCGATCGACTGCAGATCACGGGTAACGCTTAAGAGATGTCTCGAGACAGGCGAATGATGATGCACCAAGTGTTGCATGACAAGCTCAAGGCAGACGCAGAGCGGCTTTCTGAAGCCCTTGAACATATGTCGAAGCTTTTTCTGGCACCGAAGGAAGAAAAGACACTCCGCGCCTTCACAAGCGCAGAGGTCGGAGAGTTGTTGCGGGTGAGCGACGGCTATCTGCGCAAGGCGCATTTCGACGGCAGAATTCCAGAAGTCGAACAGGGACCGGGTAACAAGCGCCTTTATTCTGCCGAGAACATCCTCCAGATCCGCAACATTCTGGCTCAGAATGCAAAGGATCCGTTTCAGTTCCTTCCCGGTCGGCGACAAGGTGATAAGCTTCAGATCTGGTCAACGGTCAACTTCAAGGGCGGATCCAGCAAAACTACGACCACCGTGACTCTCGGGATGCGGCTCGCCCTGCGTGGTTACCGTGTGTGTTTGGTCGATGCAGACCCTCAGGCCTCACTGACGACCTTCTTTGGATACCAGCCAGAGATCGACTTCCGCCACGGCGGCACGCTGTATGATGCAATTCGCTACAACGATGGCGAAACGTCCCGGGTGCCTATCGTGGACGTTTTGCGCAAGACCTACTTCCCGAACCTGGATCTAGTGCCCGGCGGGATCATGCTCTCGGAATTCGAAACCGAAACTCCAACCGCGCTGAGCCGTGGCGAACAACCCGTCTTCTTCAATCGGATCCGCGACTCGCTACGACAGGTTGAAGACGATTATGACATCGTTTTAATCGACTGCCCGCCTCAGCTTGGCTATCTGACGATGGCAGCGGTCTGTGCATCGACGTCGCTTCTCATGACCATCATCCCTGAGCGTGTCGACCTGGCCTCGGCCAGCCAGTTCCTGACGATGGCGTCGGGCGTGTTGGAAGTCCTGTACTCGAACGGTGGCATCGGCGCGTATGACAATTTTGCCTACCTCCTGACGCGCTTCGACACCGCTATCAGCACGCAGCAGGACTTGTCTGAATGGCTCAGGCAATTGCTAGGCGACAGTGTGATCAAGACCCCCTTCGTGAAGTCTTCGGCGGTTAGCGAGGCCGGCCTTTCGCAGAAGACAATCTTCGAAGTGGACCTCGCTACGACCAAGAACCGAAAGACTTATGAGCGAGCCCTAGAGTCGGTGATGAGCTTTTCAAATGACATTGAAAAGATGATCCAGTCAGCATGGGGTCGAGGGGGCACAAATGAAGCGTGATCTTCTTGCCAAGAGCCTAGCACAAATGGGCTCAAAGCCTTTGATTGCTGCCGACGCCGGGCCGAAGGTGGACGAAAGCTCGCCTCGTTCCCTGAAGAGCATGTCAGACGTCCTTTCTCAGGTCTCGGCACAGGCGGCCCAGGACGTGGATGTCAATGAGATCGGCGATTCTGAAATCGCGGATCGTTTTGACGTATCAGAAGGGCTCGATGATCTGATCGAGTCCATCAGGACATCAGGACAACAGCTCCCTGCCCTGCTCCGCTATCGCCGCGGCCCTGGCCCTCGCTATGAGGTGGTTTACGGACGCCGCAGAATTGCCGCGTGCCGAGTGCTTGGGATCAAGGTCAAGGCTTATGTCAAGGAAATGGACCACCGCGAGGCGCTTGTCTCGCAGGCCCTGGAAAACTCTGCGCGCCTAGAGCGCAGCTTCATCGAACAAGCCATTTTCGCCACCAAGCTGGAGGACCAGGGCTTCACCCGGGCCGAGATCGGCGATGTGCTAGCTGTCGACAAGGGAACGCTAAGCAAGCTGATAGGCGTTGCCCGAGACGTGCCCGACGCAGTGATCTACAAAATTGGCGCCGCGCATGAAGCAGGCCGTCGCCCATGGCTGGAACTGCGTCGTCTGGTCAAAACGGAAAACGCCCCTTCAGACAGTTCTGTCCTCTTGCTTGTTCCTGAAGAAGGCACTGCGGCCGAGAAGCTCAGCGCTGTCATCGATGCGCTGCAGAAGGTTGCGGATGCACAGCAGAACGCATCGGATACTGCCGCCAAGGGCCCCTCCCCTGCCCCGCTCAACAATATGCCCGCAACTTCGGTGGCGTTCAGGTCCAAAGGCCAGCGTCTTTTGATCGAGGTTTCCGACAAAAAGGAGCGCGGGTTCATCAACTTCGTGGAGACGCAGCTTGAGCGCCTCTACAAGGAGTGGAAAGAAAAATCATGACGCCGAAACGGTTAAGTGATTGATCTTTATAGGGTTGGCCATGGTCAACCCTTATCAAACAGGCAAGAAACAATCAAAAAGGAGGCAGACGTAGCGCAAAAAGAAACCCCCCGAAGGCGGTGAAGCACTCCAGAGGGTCCCGATTTACTCGCAATTTATTGGTACCCAAAAAATCGAATCACTGCAACACCGATTTCGGTGACCGGTATCCTTTTGCTGTCTGAAAACAGATGGAACAAGAAGTAGTCACGACCATCGAGGTCGAGGCACAGTTGAGTTGTGCGCCTTCAATCTTCGATTCTTTCGCCGGTATTGGCACGATCGAACATCAGCCAAACTTCGCACCTGTAACGCGGCGCGCACTCATGGCGGCCGTCAACACCACAAGTCGCGCACTCGGCCTGCGACCGTCTTCAGTCGTTGTGCTTGACGCACTCTTGAGCTGCCTTCCCTGCAACGATCTGAAAACCGGGAATGACAGCCCAATCACGCCACTCACCCTGCTGACCGTGTTCGCTTGCAACGACACTTTATGTTTTCGTGCGAAAGGCATAACGGACAGGCAACTTCGGCGGCACCTTGAGAAACTTGAAGCTGCGAATCTGATCCAACGGCGTGACAGCTCCAACGGCAAACGATTCCCAATTATGCGCCACGGTAAAGTCATCGGCGCGTTTGGCATCGACCTGTCGCCCCTGCTCGTACGGTCTGGCGAAATCCTTGCACTGTCTCAGAAACATCGTCAGGAAGCCGACGAACTTCGAGGCATGAAAGCCTACATCCAAAAACTGCGCGGTGAATGCCTCTCCCTCTGCCTGCAAGGCGAGGCCCTTGAGTTCGTCGAAGCCGCCCGCAACTTTATGCGTCGAACCGGAGTAACTGTACTTCAGGCAAGCAGCGTCATCAGCAGACTTAAATGCATCCTGCAAAGTAAGGAAGTCACTCCAAGCGTACCGCATCTCGAAGAGTTGGCCGCGGCCAACAATCCAGAACACAAACAACGCCAAGAACAAGCACCGTCTTCTAACTCGAACAAACCGACCGCCTCAGACGGACAAAATGTCCGGCACAAAGAGACTCAAAAATCATATACAAAAAAAACCTTCCCACGCACGATGACAGAGCTGTGGGCTTGCTTGACCGAAATCCCCGCCTTTTATCCAGACTACCCCACCACAGAACACGGCCTCCTACAGCTGCTATTTGAGTTTGGTAAGATGCTGAGAATAGACAGCGCTCTGTTGGGTAGGGCGGTGTCTGTGCTTGGCCTAGCAGAAGCGATTCAGGTGGCAGATCAAATGGCCTGCAGGATCGACCAGGTCAAAAGCCCTGACAACTACCTATCGAGGATCATAGCCGGTTGCGCCAGGACAAGAGTTGGCCATGGCCAACTTTGCGTTGGTACGTAGATTGTCCAACTGAAACGCGCCGGTCTGGCAAGCTGTCGTTGGCACCTATGTCCAGTACGAAAGTGAGAGAATGGTTGGTTTGAGGGTGGCGGGAAGTGAGATCGGGAGAGTGGCTCCCGGCGCCCGTCGTGGAGAAGACCTGATGGCCCAAGCTGCCCAGAAGATCACCCTGTCGTCCTCACGGGATATCCCCTTTGATAAGCTGGTGCTGAGCCAGTCCAACGTCCGGCGCATCAAGGCCGGTGTGTCAGTTGAAGAGTTGGCCGAGGACATCGCCCGTCGCGGCTTGTTGCAAGGCCTCAGCGTGCGGCCTGTGTTGGGTGCCGATGGGGTCGAGACCGGCAAGTTCGAGATCCCGGCTGGCGGTCGACGCTTTCAGGCGCTGG
>CAYLYV010000239.1:0-4936 GCA_964387655.1 uncultured Cypionkella sp.
CTCGCCGCAACCGTCTTGTTCTGGCTTTGACGATCAATGAGTCTGGACCCTAACTAACCCCGCACGGGACAGCTGTGTCAGGTAGTTCGAAAGGGCTGGAAAACTGACAAGATTCTGCGCGCCCTCAAGTTGAATTCTTTCTGACAGATTGAATTTATTGCTGATAGCTTGCGGTGCCGAAGGGGTCACGATCCCTTCAACACTTGCAACCATTTCCTCACGTGCCAAGATCAGTTCCTGCGCCAAGCGCAAACGCGTGCCCAGTTCGACAATATCAAACGGTTTGGTGGCAAAGTCTGTGGCGCCCGCCTTGAAGGCACTGTCGATGTATTGTCTCTCCGACATCGCTGTCAGCATGATGATTGGCGTTTTTCGGTAGGTCGGAAGAGCGCGCACCCGAGCACATAGGTCGATGCCGTCCATCCCGGGCATATTTATGTCGAGCAGAAAGCAGTCGAAAGCCGTTTCGGAACTATGCAATATCTCTAGCGCAGCGAACCCCGAACAGGCTGTCGAGACATTCTCAAACCCCGCTTTTGCGATAATCATCGGAAGCAGTGCCAATAGGAACTCGTCATCATCAACGGCCAGGATCTTCATTCGTTCCTCTTATTTCACTCTTTAACTTGCTTAGCTATTGGGGTTAGCACGCCTGAAATCCTAATCACCCCACCAATGCAGACGTCTGTACGCGGCAAATCACAGCCACTGAGCTACTAAATTTGATACAAAAATACTTATAATTCACCGAACTTCAAGGCATTTTGTTTAGACGTAGTGAGTCCCCTCAGATTGCAAGGATGAGCCATCCTGCTGTCAGCCCCCTTTGTCTGAGATCATTCCGGATGCATATTTTTGTCCTTGGTCGATGCCGTGGCCGCCAAAGTTTTGCTGGTTCGATGCGCTTCGCATGCGCCCATCTCATTGGCGTACTCGATGTCGATGGGCAACAACCTGCACGGCGGCATGATTGGAACCATATCTCCGGGGAAACTCGGAGCCGACGATTGGGCAAGCAACGGTTTGGAATCCAATTCTTTATTCCGCATGGCGTGCGGTGAAGTCTGATCGGAAGCCGCCATCATCCGCACACATCCAGTGCGGGATGACACCGATACGTCGCGCGAGGACAACTTGGCCCGTTTCGTGCCACGGTAACGAGCAAGTTGCGTGGCAAATCCTATGATAGCCGCGTTGCGGTGGGGCATCATTGTGGTCGCATGATTTTTTCGGCGTAATGCCCATAAGACCCCGCAGTCTCGTCAGTTAGAGCCGAGCCGCACCGGCTTCTGCCAATTTCGCGGATGGCGATCGCCTGATACGGCACCTTCAGCCTTGCGGCACAGACGGTGGCTAAACTGACTTCTTTGCAGTGGCGTAGTCAGTAGTCAAACGCCCACTGGCATCTGAGCTTTCTGAGCTTTCTGAGCGGTAGATTTAGTGCAGCATTCTGCGGTCTAAAGTCGGTTCCTCACGATCTTCTTAAGCCGCACATTTTCGCGTTCAAGCTTCGTCAAACGGCGGATTTCGTCGGGCATCCTCCCAGCATCAAACCGTCGTGGTTGGCTTCACACTTAGGACCAGCTATTGTTCTCGCAAAGGCTGAATGTCTCTTCGAGATCGGCAGCTGCAACCAATCTGGAGGCAAGCATGAGAATCCTCGCCGTCGATGATGACCCCTGCATTCTTGAATTGATGCCGTTGCTTGCGGCAAAATCCGGATTTCCTGATGTGACCACAGCATCGTCCGGCGAACTCGCACTTGATGCACTGGCAAACGGAAAGGCCTGCTTCGATTGCCTTTTGTTGGATATCAATATGCCAGGCATGGATGGGATAGAACTGTGCAAACGCGTGCGACGGCTTGAGGCCTATCGCACGACGCCCATTATCATGCTGACAGCAATGTCCGAACGAGAATACATAGACAGGGCCTTCAAGGCGGGTGCCACAGATTATGCCACCAAACCCTTCGACATCAGCGAACTCGGTGCACGGCTTCGGGTAGCACAGGAGCTGGTCATCGCGCGGCGCGAAGCCGAAATGGCGAAGGACTCGCAGGCGGCATCCGGTAGTGCACTCAACCAAACGCATGGTTTCGACCTGTCCGAGGCGATCCGTATCGACGGAATGCAGGCCCTTGTCGATTTCGTCTCACTGAAAAACTACCTCAAGCAGATCTCCCGTGCGGGCCTTGCCGCGTCGCATGTGATTGCGGTCAAGGTAGACCGGGTCGAGGAACTCTACGCCCGTGCCAGCACCGAAGAATTTACCTACGCGCTGCGCGAGGTTGCTGACGCCGTCGACGAAATGCTGCAGACAAGGGGCGGTTTGATCTCATATGTGGGCAACGGGATATTCGTTGTCGTTTCCAACAGCGCTAGCCCGCTTTCTTCCAGTGAGATTGAAGCTGAAGTTCAGCACTTGCTCGACGAAAAGAACTCTGAGTATGACTGCGGTGCCCCGCTTGATCTCGAAGTTTCGATCGGGAACCCCATTCAGCCAAATTTTAGTGACATCGCCGACGCATCCAAATCATTTGAACGCGCCATCGCCCGCGCTGAAACCCGGTCCCTGACAAAACCTGAGATATCTCCCGCAGTGAATATCCGCCGGTGCGGGCCGTAGGGTCCCACAAACCGGGCGATCATGAATCTGTCGAAGAATCCAGGGCGAGCACTCTACTGAGAGGCTTCCCCCGGGCGGACTGTGAACCAGAATGTCGTCTTTACCTCAGGCACGCTTTCAAATCCGATATCGCCGCCCATCTGCTCAACGATTTGCTTGGTAATGCTCAGGCCCAACCCTGTTCCGCCTGATCTGAGACCAGACATGGATGCGACCTGCGAGAACGGCTTGAAAACCTGTTTCTTGAATGTTTCCGGTATTCCGGGACCGGTATTGCTGACGGAAACCCGGATTGATGGTCCCTGCAGTTGGGCGGATATCTCGACCGCGCTGCGAGGGCCTGCGAATTTCGTGGCATTCGACAAGAGGTTGGCCATCACCTGATGGAACCGTTTCGGATCGACGAGGCCAATCAGAGATCGGTCTGAGAACACCGTCGTGAACCTCACGCCGTATTTGTCTGCCGATGCCAAGTTGGCCAGAAGCGTCTCCTCCACCAGACCGGCGACCAGGTGAGGGGTAAGTGAGAAACGCATCTGCTGGGCCGAGAACTTCTGAAAATCCAGAATGTCGTTGATCAGGTGGTGCAGGCGGTCACCGTTTGTCTTGGCGATGAACAAAAGCCGATGCACCTCGTCTGAAAACGGCGCATCATCGTCGGCTTCCAGAAGCGACAAGGCACCAAGGATCGACGTCAGTGGTGTGCGCAATTCGTGACTGACAGTGGAAACGAACTCGCTCTTCATCTGGTCGATCCGTCGTTGTTCGGTGACGTCTATGACCTGCGAGACGAAATGATCCGGCTTACCATCGGCATTTCGAACCATGCCGACTCTCAGCTTCCCCCACAGGATCGAGCCATTGGCCCGATAGTAACGTTTTTCGATAGTGTAGGAGGGGACTTCGCCACTGGTCAGCAATTTGAGATGGTCAAGGTCCATATCCAGATCGTCGGGGTGGGTTAGCGTCTGGAAGTCCGTCCGGAACAGCTCCTCCTCAGCAAACCCCAATAGGTTGCAGAGGGCCGGATTGACTTTCAGCCAAGCCCCGTCAAGGCCAACGATGGCCATGCCGACTGGCGCGTTTTCGAACGCTGATCGGAACTGTTCGGCGCTGATTCGCAGCGCATCTTCCATTGCCTTACGTTCGGTGATGTTGGTTTGCGCGCCGACCAGCAGGCTGGGCTTGCCCATTGGGTCGCGCCGCGCCACCGCGATATCTGTCCGCATCCACTGCCAATGTGAGCGATCGCGGGACTGTAGCCGATACTCGCAACTCGCCCGCCCTGCCTGCCCCCCGCCACAGAGCCGAATAGGTTCGAGAGCCGCCGCAAGGTCATCGGGATGGACTCGGCTCCGCCATTCCAGTTGCACATCAAGGTCTTCCTCCGGCGCAAGTTCCAGTACCTCTCGCCAGATGTCTGAAACGCTTACAGCGTCGGTAGCCGGATCGTATTCGAAGACACCGATGTTTGCTCCCCGGATCGCATTGTCCGACTGGATGAGGCCTTTCTGCCTGATCTGATCAATCTCGCGCTCGGCGGCGGCGTCGCGCATGATAACCGTCGAATAGGCACGTCCAGCAGAATCGGTCCAGCGGGCGATTGAAACGGCCAAGGAAATCGGCTGGTTGGTCTTGTTGCGCCCAGTTATGTATTCCACCGCACCTTGGAGCGGCGTCTGTATCCGTCTGCTGCTCCAGAGAGCCGTCGCCAAAGCCAACGGCAGGAAGGCGGAAACGTGCACCCCGATCAGATCCTCCGGCAAATGGCCTAGCAGCCTAGCCGCCGGAGGGTTGCTCTCAATGACCCGGTCAGCCGCGTCCAACACCAGTATTGCAATCTCGGCTGCGCTGATTGCATCGGCTATGAGCGTCTTATCCATTAGTCACCTACCAAGGGCCAAACTTGAAAGTCCGGCAATATCAAACGATGCTTTACGCAACCGCCCAAGAGATGGGACTGCAATCCCTCATCCGGTTACATTAGACGGGGCAGATCTTCAGCTCATCCCATAGACCGACGTATCCGTATTGATCTGGTCTTCAGCTGGCCGCAACGTCATCGCCCGGAGGGTCGCACTAGGCCAGACCGCAGCGCACCCTGTTTGCCTGCCGCACGATCTTTGGCAAGGTTGATTGCGCTTTCAAAAGCAATCAGAGCAGGTTGTCCGCTTCTGCTACCGGGTCGAACGGCCAAGCCTACAGAAATCGTGCCGCGGGGGCCGGATCGACCCTCGGCTTCGCCTCTCTGCCTGTCCGTCGTCGAATGATTTGGAACAGCCTCGCTGATTTTGGAGCGGAAGGCTGG
>CAYLYV010000240.1:0-4921 GCA_964387655.1 uncultured Cypionkella sp.
TGATCTGCCCGAAGGACGTCTTCGCCTCGACCGCTTCGGCGCAACAGCGTCGTCATAACTTTCTTCCCCTGTCGGTGCGGGCACCGTCATTCCTCGCGAGGCAAGAAAGTTCCTCCTGTGCTGTCCAGCCCCGCGAGCGGGGTGCGTCAGCGGTCGCCGCCTCCGGGCTGTCGATCGCCATCGAGGCCGCAAGGACGCGGGCCCGAAACAGAGCAAAACGGAGAAAGAACATGGCGACCATCGGCACCTTCAAGAAGACCGGCACTGAATACACCGGCGAAATCTTCACCCTCAGCCTGCAGGCCAAGGGTGTGCGCCTCGTCCCCGACCTGCGGGCCTCGGGCGAGAACGCCCCCTCCCACCGGGTTCTGGTCGGCCGCGCCGAGATCGGCGCCGCCTGGACGAAGAAATCGAACGAGGGCCGCGAATACCTGGGCCTGAAGTTGGACGATCCGAGCTTTGCCGCCCCGATCTACGCCAACCTCTTCGATGACGAAGACGGCGAGGGCTCGAGCCTCATCTGGTCCCGCCCCAACACCCGCCGTGGCGACTGATCGTTCACAGGCAAAGGCCCCGGTCGAAAGACCGGGGCAAAAGCTTTGACGAAGCGTAGGGCGGAAAGGAGACGTTAGGCAGCTGAAAACTTTCAGCCGTATCGCAAGCCTCTTCCCGATTCGCGACCTTCTGCATTTGCTGGCGGCGAATCCTTCAGACGTTGCTCACGATCAGTCTGGAGCAAAGCCGCGAAGGCGGAGCGCACGGTCTTTCTGACGCACGACGAAGCCCGCTTGGCGCGGCCACTCGGCATATGGGTCCTCTGCACCACTCAACTGCAGGCGAGCATGGAGCGGCCAATTCGGATCGTCGAGTGCTATACGGCCAAGCGCTACAAGATCGGCGTCCCCTTCCCGCACGATAGCTTCGGCGTGGTCGGGTGTTGTGATCAATCCTACGGCCATGGTTGGCAGGTGCGCCCCGTCCCGCACAGAACGCGCCAGAGCGACCTGATACCCCGGTCCGACCGAAAAAATACCGCCTTCAAAGCCCCCTGACGAGCAGTCGATCAGGTCCGCGCCAATATCCTTCAACGCGCTGGCGTAAATGATGCTGTCGTCGACGGTCCAGCCACCCTCAATTCCATCTTGCGCCGAGATGCGGACAAACATCGGCTTTTCCGAAGGCCAAACGTCCCTGACCGCTTTGACCACCGACAGCGGAAAGCGCATCCGGTTCTCGAGGCTGCCGCCGAACGCGTCCTCGCGCTGATTGGCAACGGGAGAGAGGAATTGGTGGAGCAGGTAGCCGTGGGCAGAGTGGACCTCGACAAAATCGAAGCCGGCTCTCTCTGCTCGCTGCGTTGCCGCGACGAAGGCTGCCCGGATATCGTCCATCTCAAGGACTGTCAGAGCATGCGGCACTTTGTATTCGGACGCATCCGGAGCGTGCGGAATGGCGCTTGGTCCGACCGTTGGCCAATCCTCGAACCCGACAAGCGGCTTCTCTTCTTCGGTCTCGTCGAAGCGACCACGCCACCAGACAGCTGTGGATGCCTTGCGGCCCGCATGGCCGATCTGGATGCCCGAGGCTGCCCCTTGGTCCCGCAGGAAGCGCACGATGCGGGCAAGCGGCGGGACATGGTCGTCAGACCACAGGCCCAGATCAGCGTAAGAGATGCGCCCCTCTGGTGTGACGGCCGTCGCTTCGACCATGACCGCCCCGAAACCGCCGAGGCCGAAGCGGGCGAGGTGGGCAAAGTGATAGTCGTTGGCCACCCCTCCCTTGGCTGAATACTGGCACATGGGTGACAGGACGACGCGGTTCTTAAGAGTTAGACCGCGAAACGTGACGGGTGATAAAAGAATGCTCAACGAAGTGGTCTCCTTGCCGGTGTCATACGAGGCCTAGACGATCGGCGGCTTAAGAAGCGAGATTGGGCTGGAAGTCCACCAAGCGGCGCTCACTGAACAAAAGAGGCCTTAAAGCGAAGACCCTCGATTGTCCAATTTTGGCATAAAGCAACTCGCGGAAGGTCGTAGCTGAACGTCGACTCTGGGCCGACCGAGCCGGTGACGCGCAGATCGTTGCCCAGGGCGGAAAGCGGCCCTTGATTGAGGTACTCGGTTACAGCCGGAGCGGACTCGACACTGCCTATGCGACTCTGGACGCGAGGCATGGCGGCCAGCACGCCAAGTCGTTCTGCAAACGTGTGTTCAACCAGAGAAGGGTCGAGGCGCGAACAGGATGATGCACGCACCGATTGCACAAAAGATTGCGCCAGTCATATCCCAAACATCGGGGCGCTGCTTCTCTACGGCCCAAAGCCAAATGAGCGACGCCGCGATATAGACGCCACCATAAGCCGCATAGGACCGCCCTGCAAAATCTGAGGGAGCAAGGGTCAGGAGCCAGGCAAAAATGGCAAGGCTGGCCAAGCCGGGGGCCAGCCATAGCGCGCTGGCGCCCTGCCGCATCCAGGCCCAGACCGCGAAGCAGCCCACGATTTCGGCCATCGCCGCCCCAGCATAGATGAAAATTGTGGTCATGTTGAAGCGGCCCCCGGCAGATGGAAATCATCAAAAATGGCGCAAATTCCCGGGCTTCCGCTCCTGCAGCCCTCGTCGCAACGGACCAGGATCGCAGCGAGAGCGGCCTCCAGCGCCTTCAGTTCCGCACGTTTGGCGCGCAGCGCGCGAATGTGTTCCTCGACGACCGGGCGCGCCATGAAGCAGGCGGTTGCAGGAGCTTCGGCTGCGCCCAGCAGATCCCGGACTTGAGGAATTCCCAACCCGAAGTCGCGTGCGCGTCGGATGAAGACAAGCCGCGCCACCTCTTGCGCGCCGTAGGCCCTGCGGCCCGCATCGCTGCGCGGTGTCGGCGGCAAGAGGCCGATGCTTTCGTAGTAGCGTATGGTCGGCGGTGTGCAGCCGGACCTTTCTGCCGCCTGACCGATCGAGAGAGACATTACAACCACCTTGAAAATTCAACTTGCTCTTAAAGTAGCTTTAAGTGCTACGCCAAAGCAAGCCGTCACGCTGGAGGATTCTATGGTCTCGCGAAAACTTGCCATCACCGGAACAGTTGCAGCCTGCGCCGCCTGTTGTGCACCACTTATCGTACCCCTTGTTTGGCCAATTTTGGCCGCTGCCGGTCTGGTCGGTGCCGGGGGAATTGGCGGCGGCTGGCTGGCCGGACTCAGCCTCGATGTCATCTTGTGTGGAGGCATTGCCTTGGCTGCGCTGGCCGGGGGTGCCGTCTGGCTAAAGCTACGACGCAAACGGACGCAGGTGCAGGTTTCGGACTTTTCCGAAGGCGCGCAGTGCGGCCTCGACGCTTGCGGCCCGGCCAGTCGCGGGACGCTGGCCGACTGACCCTCGCGGTGTCCGGCCCGGTTACTAAAGCCCGAGCGCCGCATCCATGCGGTCATGTTCGAAGGCTGGAGCACAAGCGTTCAGCTCTGCGCCGCCCAGCCCTTGGCGGCGCAACTCTTCCCGCCAGCTGTCGCGGATGCTACGCGCCATATCCCGCGCTAAGATCCGGGCTTCCTGCACTTTGAGATCGAAAAACTCGGCCGCTTCGATTGCGGCGGCGATGTCCGGCTCATGCCCATGGATCGGGCTGATCCCGGTTTCCATCTGGGCGTGGCGCCGGGGCTGCGGATTGACGTCGAAGAGCGGTGAAAGACGCCAGAGGTTCTGCCCGGCATAGATGAAACCGTGATTTTTCAGGTGGTCATCCGTGTTGGTGACAAGGATCCCGAAAACCATCCGCCGCCAGATTTCCAGCAGATCCTCACCGGGCCGGGCCGAGATGGTGCGAATGATATCGGCGATGTCCGTGTAAAAGCCGCCCGCATGCCCAACCTTGCCGAGCGCGGTGCGCGCGGAGATGTAAGGGACACGGCCGCCATCCCGGCGATCGAAACGGCTGAAGAGACCGATCGGATGCGAGCTGCCGGGCAACTCGAGCCGGCACTCCGGTGTACGCAGGCCAAGGATCCCGGCGAGCTTCATCGTTGCCACCTCGAGACGTTCCACCGGCCATGTGTCGTTGATGGAGGTGAACTTCGCGAGCCAGAGCCGGTCCCCGTCTCTCATATTGGCCTTTGGTCGCGCCCCGCCTGGCGTGCCGGCGGCACCGACGAGGTCCAGTGCATCTTGCTCAGCACCGGCCGGGTCTCGTTCGAACCGTTGCGCAATCTTGAGCAGATCCTCGATTTCAGCGAGGCGTGGGACGGGTTTTCCGATCTGCGGGAATGGCTCACCATTTTCCTGCAGAAGGCGCAGTGCGCCTTGGCGCGCGGTATCGTCGCATGTGGTCAAGAAGTCGAACTCGGTTGCCCCCTCGCCCAGAACCCGGCGCATCAGCTTGCGGCCCCAACTGTCCGGGGAGGTATCCGCAAAGGGCCCGGCGATGACATCGCGCTTCCGGCTTTCGCGCCCGCCAGAGCTGGCGTGATAAGGCACGCTCGCCCTCGGCATCTGCGGGCTGAGGTCGAAACCACGTGGGTTGAGGGTCCATTCCTGGTCATAGATGAAGGTGGAATGCGCGCGCCGCCCGTCCGTTTCAAAGACCAGACGGCCGACCGGAACCAGCCCATTTCCAAGAACGACACGCGCCATGACCATCAGAACACGCTCCCTTCATCATCGATCTCATCAGATCGGGCCTGTGTTGTGGCCGATCCGCCGGACGACGGCTTGCGCCGGTTGGCGATCCGCTCCGGCAGGCGGGCCTGATCAAGGACCAGGCCAGTGTCGTCCTTCGCCGGATCCAGCATTTCGCCGAGCCGGTGAAGTTCGCCCAGGACCATGAGCGCCATGGCCAGAGTCTCTAGCCGCACACCGCCATCGCCCGTCTCGAGCTTGGCGAGCGTCTTGTCGGTCACGCCCAAGCGCTCGCAGAAATCCGCGACAGACATCCG
>CAYLYV010000241.1:0-4887 GCA_964387655.1 uncultured Cypionkella sp.
CGGCTGGGCGCAGGCCATCGCCTATGTCGACAGGCATAAACGGTCCGAAGTAACCCCGAAATCGGTGCGGAGGCGCAAACGCTACCTCGAACCGAACGACCGCAAGCGCATGTCGCGCTCGGCCTCAACGACACAAACCCGCCGAGAGGCGGGTTTTTTCATGCCGCACAAATTCATCTTTAAAGCGCTGAATATTGTTGTGCGTCTTCAGTTCGGGTATAAAAATCCCCTTAGGCGGTTCAAGGGGATGTCGCAGGTGCTGAATAATTTGACAAACAAGCTGCGCACTTGGAATAGGTTGCGCGTCGAACGGCTGCGTGCTGCCCGCGCTAGCAAGGCGGCGCATGAGTTCACCTTAGGCGTGCTCGGCATCATGAAGAATGAGGGCGTGAACATTGATGAATGGGTGCAGCACTATCTCTCAGTGGGTGCGGGCAAAATCTTTCTGATCGACAATGGCAGCACCGATGACTCTGTCAGCAAAGCGAAAGCCTGGGTCGCCAAAGGCGTTGTCGAGCTTGTCGAATATCCGCAACCGCACCGCCAAAGAAAGCACTATTGGACCGCCTTCAACGAGTTCAAGATCGCGCGCAAATGCCAATGGCTGATCATCGCCGACCTTGATGAGTTCTGGTATTGTCCCACCGGTGAGAAAATTTCCGACCAATTCAAGGATTATCGCGATCTGGATGTGATTTATGGCAACTGGCGGATGTTTGGCAGCAGCGGGCTGATAAAACACCCCGTCAGTATTCGGCAAGCCTTTACCATGCGCAACCCCAAATTGCATTTCCACACTGGGCGCAAATATATGTGCCGCACCTCGGTGATAAAATCGGCGCAAACCATCGGGGTTCATGTGTTGAATGGCGCGCGCTCTGAACGCACCGTGTCCGACAATGAGAGGTTCCACCTCAATCATTACCCGATTCAAAGTCTGGAATACTTTCAGAAATACAAAATGACCCGCGGTGCCGCCAGCAAGATTGACCGGGATGGGTCGCGCAACATGCAGTATTTTGAAGGCTTCGACGCCCCCGCCACCCTGCCAGATCATCTGCTGGCAGACCTCGTGGCAAGCGGTAAAATCAAGTGACCTGCCACATGGAAGCACTGCCGCCGCCAGCGTTCACGCAGCGGCGGCGCGCATAAACTGATCGACCAATTTACACGGCATGAACGCCTCCACCCGCACATCCACACCGTCAAAGGTGCAGAAGGTGTTCGAGGCGATCTGGTTCCAGCCGCCCTCCTCTGCCTCCAAAGGTTCCGACACCACCGCCATGCCGCCGCGCGTCTCTGACCAGCGGTAATACAGGCTCGGCGCGGCATCATCCGTCGCATAACGCACCGCATACAGCCGCTTGCCATCCGACAAAGCCGCCGTCATCCGCAAATGCGGGGCCGCGCCCTTGGCCTTGGCCACCGCAATGAACCGCGCCGAGGCCCGCTCCAACGCCCCGCGCGGATCGGTGTCCAACCCTTCCGCCAGCGCCACCAAAAACAGCGCCTCGGAATCGGTCGCCCCCTTGCGCGCCGCATAAAGCCCATCGGGAATCATCATATCGGCATCGCGGCGAAACTGCTCATAGCCGCCGACCTGCCCGTTATGCATGAACGACCAGACACCATGCACGAACGGATGGCAGTTGTTGCGGCTGGTCGCGGTGCCGGTCGAGGCCCGCACATGCGCCAAAAACAGCCCCGATTTCACCTGCGCCGTCAGACTGCGCAGGTTCGGATCAGACCAAGCGGGCAGCACATCGCGATACAGCCCCGGCTCGGGCCGATCGCCATACCAGGCCACGCCAAAGCCATCGGCATTGATCGAGGAATGGCACTGCGTCGCCCCATGGCTTTGATGGATCAGTGAATGTCCCGGACGGCTGATAATCTCATCCAAAAAGATCGGCGCGCCCGCGTAAGCTGCCCAACGGCACATGTTCTGCCCTCACATATCCGGACCTGACTGGCCTCTTAAGGAAAACATACCATAAAATGCATCACTTGCAGCACATTTTTCCGTCAAATTTCCGCGAGACGAAACACTATTCGCCCAACTCCTCCACCACCACCAGATCGCGATGCGAGGCCCCCTTGGCATGCACCAGTGCGGCCTGATAGGCCTCGGAATGATAGCACGCCACCGCCGCCTCAACGCTTGGAAACCGCGCCACCACATTGCGGGCACGGTCATTGCCCTCAAGCTGCACATAACGTCCTGATCTGGCGAGGAATTTCCCGCCGAACGAGGCCAAAACCGGCCCCGCCAGCACAGCGTATTTGCCATAAGCCTCGGCGTCGATCACCTCAACATGCGCAATCCAAAGGGCCGTCGCCATCTCAAACCTCCAACGCGGCATGCACCGCCGCAATCGCCGCATCCGCCAGAGCAATATCCGCCCCACCGCCCTGCGCCATATCCGGGCGACCACCGCCGCCCTTACCGCCCAAGGCCTCGACAGCCGCCTTCGCCAAAGTCACCGCCGAAATCCGCGCCACCAGATCGGCCGTCACCCCCGCCGCCACCGCAGGCTTCGCCCCGGTATCGGCGATCAGCACAATCGCGCCCGAACCGATCTGCGCCTTCATCTCGTCAATCAGCCCCGGCAAATCCTTGCCCGAAACCCCGGAAAGCACCTGAGCAATCAGCTTTACCCCGTTGATTTCCTTGATCTCCGGCCCGCCAGACTTGCCGCCCATCGCGAGTTCGCGGCGCAACTGCGCCACCTCATTGGCCAAAGCCCGGCGTTCCTCCTGCAAGGCCCGCACCCGATCCAAAACATCGCCCGGATGCGTTTTCAACACCAAAGCCACCGTGGCCAAGCGCTGATCCTGCGCGCGCAGATGATCCAGCGCCGCTTGCCCCGTCAAAGCCTCGATCCGCCGCACGCCCGAAGACGAGGCGGAATCGCTCAGCAGCACAAACGCGCCGATATCCCCCGTCCGGCCGACATGGGTGCCGCCGCAAAGCTCCAGCGAATAGGTCCGCCCCTCGCTGCCCTTGCCCGAGCCATCGAGCAATCCCATCGAGACCACCCGCACCTCATCGCCATATTTCTCGCCAAACAACGCCTGCGCCCCCAAGGCCCGCGCATCGTCCGGCGTCATGATCCGCGTATCGACCACCGAGTTTTGTCGAATGAACTCATTGACTTCCGCCTCAACCACAAGCTGTTCAGCCTCCGACATTGCTGCCGAATGGCTAAAATCAAACCGCAACCGATCCGCCGCGTTCAGAGATCCGCGCTGTGCCACATGATCGCCCAAAGCCCGTCGCAACGCCTCATGCAGCAGATGCGTCGCCGAATGGTTGGCCCGGATAGCACCCCGCCGCGCATGCGACACCTCCAGCTTCGCCGGTTGTCCCCGCAAAATCGTGCCTTCCAAAACCGTGGCGATGTGCAGGAACACCCCCGCAGATTTGCGCGTGTCGGTGACTTCCGCCAAACCGGTTTGCGTGCGGATCAGCCCGGTATCGCCAACTTGGCCGCCGCTTTCGGCATAAAACGGCGTCTGGTTGACCACGATCTGCACCGAACTGCCAACCTCAGCCGTGCCAATCAGCGCACCATCGCGCACCAAGGCGTCAATCTGGCCCTCAGCAGTCTCGGTGTCATAGCCTAGGAATTCGGTGACCCCATGCGCCTCGGCGATCTCAAACCAGATCTTCGCATCCGCCGTGCCGCCAGCACCCGACCAAGCGGCGCGTGCCTTGGTCTTCTGCTCTTGCATCGCCGCGTCAAAACCCGCCACATCCACCGCACGCTCTTTCTCGCGCAGCACATCTTGGGTCAGATCAAGTGGGAAGCCATAGGTGTCGTAGAGCTTGAAGGCCACGCCGCCCGGCAAATCGCCACCTTCCGGCAGGCGATCCAATTCATCATTCAGCAGCCGCAAGCCACGATCCAGCGTGGTCTTGAACCGGGTCTCCTCCAGCAACTGCGTCTCTTCGATCAGGCTTTGCGCCCGTGCAAGCTCTGGGTAGGCCGCCCCCATCTGCCGCACCAAGGCTGGCACCAGACGGTGCATCACCGGATCCTGCGCGCCCAGCATATGCGCGTGTCGCATCGCGCGGCGCATGATCCGGCGCAAAACATAGCCGCGGCCTTCGTTCGACGGCATCACCCCATCGGCAATCAGGAACGAGGTCGAGCGCAAATGGTCGGCGATCACCCGGTGGCTGGTCTTGCCCGGTCCATCCGGGTCGGTGTTGGTGGCATGCGCCGAAGCTTCAATCAGGCTGCGCATCAAATCCGTGTCATAATTGTCGTGCTTGCCCTGCAGCAGCGCGCCAATCCGCTCCAGACCCATGCCAGTATCAATCGACTGCATGTCCAAGGGGCGCATCGTGCCATCGGCGAACTGTTCGTTCTGCATGAACACGTTGTTCCAGATCTCAATGAACCGATCACCATCTTCTTCGGCCGAACCCGGCGGTCCGCCCCAGATATGGTCGCCATGATCATAGAAAATCTCGGTGCAGGGCCCGCAAGGTCCAGTCGGGCCCATCCGCCAGAAGTTGTCGTCGGTGGGGATGCGGATGATCTTGTCATCCGACAGGCCTGCTACCTTTTTCCAGATCGAAGCCGCCTCATCATCGGTGTGATACACCGTGACAAGCAATTTATCCTTGTTCAGACCAAAGTCTTTCGTCAGCAATTCCCAAGCAAAGGCAATGGCCTGATCCTTGAAATAATCGCCAAAGCTGAAGTTGCCCAGCATTTCGAAAAACGTATGATGCCGCGCGGTATAGCCGACATTGTCGAGGTCGTTATGCTTGCCACCCGCGCGGACGCATTTCTGCGCCGTTGTTGCGCGTTTGTAGTCCCGAGTCTCCACCCCGGTAAAGCCATTTTTTAACTTCACCATGCCCCAGTTGGGGAA
>CAYLYV010000242.1:0-4836 GCA_964387655.1 uncultured Cypionkella sp.
CCAGAAGAACACCATGCGTAGCGGGAAGCGGAAGAACACGATCGCATAGGCCGAGGCCATTGAGATGACGATTTTGCCTATGGCGATGCCTAGGGCGATCAGGGTGGTATTGCCCAAAAGCCGCCACAGGCTGACGCCGCCCATTTTGCTGATACCGCCCGAGAAGGCGTCGCTGTAATTTCCGATAGCCTCTGCCCCGGGTAAAAGCGGCAGGGGAGGCCGCAGGATGGTCTGCGTGCTATGAGTTGAGGCGATCACGACATAGTAAATCGGAAACGCCACGATGATGACGCCCAAAATCATCCAGAAATGTGCCAGCAGCTTGGTCGATCCGCGGGCTGCAAGTGGGCCGTCTGATGTATCAGCCATAATGCACCCTGCGTTCGATGAAACGGAACTGGAAGGCGGTCAGCCCTATCACGATGACCATCAGGATCACCGATTGCGCGGCGGAATCGCCCATGATCAGGTTTACAAAGCCATCGTTGTAAACCTTGTAGACCAGAGTTTCGGTAGATTTTCCCGGCCCACCGCCTGTAACGGCATGGATGATGCCGAAGGTATCGAACAGCGCGTAAACCGTGTTCACAACCAGCAGGAAAAAGGTGGTGGGGGCGAGCAGCGGGAATACGATGGTCCAGAACGCATGGCGGCGGCTTGCGCCATCAACCGCGGCGGCCTCCAGAAGGGATCTCGGAATGGCCTGCAATCCTGCGACGAAAAACAGAAAATTATAGCTGATTTGTTTCCAAGTCGAAGCCGCGACCACCAAGGCCATCGCTTGCTCGCCGTCGAGCAGCGGATTCCACGCGATGCCAAGCTGGCGCAATGGCCATGCCAAGGTGCCGAAAGACGGGTTGAACATGAACAGCCACAGCATCCCTGCGATGGCGGGGGCAACCGCATAGGGCCAGATCATCATGGTGCGGTAAAAGCCTTTGCCGCGCACGATTTTCTCGGCCTGCACCGCAAGAAACAGTGCAATCGACATGGCGCAGAACGCCACCAAGATAGAGAATATGACCGTCACCTGAACCGCGTTCAGATAGTTCGGGTCGCTGAGCACGCGTTTGAAATTAGCTAGTCCGACGAAGGTGGTGCTTAGGCCAAAGGCATCCTCTTTCAGCATAGACTGCCGAAACGCCTGTGCGGCGGGCCAATAGAAAAAGATGATCGTAATAGCGAGTTGCGGTAGCACAAGCAGCCACGGCAAAAACTTATGCGGAAACACTGTCCGGTTCATACTTGATCCTCGTTACAAAACGGCGGCGCGCGCAGGCTTGGTTGCGCGCGCCGGGGCGACAGGATCAGCCGCCTGATGCTTCTTTGATCGCGGCATTGCCACGCTCTACCGCGTTCTTCAGCGCCTGTTCGGCAGTCTGTTGACCGGCAAGCATTTTTTCATACTCTTCGTTCTGAATGTCGCGTAGTTGCGGCAAGTTTGGCGCGCGCACACCTTTCGAGTTTTCAGTAGGAGTTTTGCCCGACATTTGCAAAATAGGCGTCTCACGCGCCGGGTTTTTGTCGTAGAAGCCCGAAGCTTTGGTCGCCTCATATGCGGCGTTGGTCACCGGTAGGTAGCCGGACTGTTCGTGCAGAAATTGCTGCACCGGGGTTTGCGACAGGTAGTTGAAAAAGGTCGCAACGCCTTTGTAAATCTCAGGCGATTTTCCTGCCATCACCCAAAGCGAAGCTCCGCCGGGTGTGGTGTTCTGCGGCGCACCTGCGGCGGTTTCATCATAGGGCAGTTGGCCGATGCCGTAGTTCATGCCGGATTTCACGATGTCGCCCAAACCACCCGAACTTTCGGTCAAAATGCCACATTCGCCTGACGTGAAGTTCTGTTTGGCTTCCGAGGTACGGCCTCCGTAGACAAACACGCCCTCTTTAGCGAGGTCAGCAAGTTCTTGGAAATGCTTGACGAACAGAGGTGCGTCGATTTTCAACTCGGGCGTGCCAGCCAAACCGTTTTCGTTGGTGGCCCAAGACACATTGTTCCAAGCGGCGAAGTTTTCGGTGTGAATCCAGGTCAGCCAAGTTGATGTATAACCACAACTTGCAGCGCCGCTTTCTTTGATCTTGCGAGCCGCCGCCCAGACTTCAGCCCAAGTTTTCGGTGGAGTGTCCACATCTAACCCTGCTTTCTCGAAGATATCCCTGTTGTAATACAGGATGGGAGAGGAAGAGTTGTAGGGGAAGGATAGCATCTCGCCTTCAGGGCTGGAATAATAACCGACGATGCCCGCCAGATACTGGCTTTTGTCAAAGGTAAAACCGCCTTCAGTCAGCACTTCAGCTACGGGTTTAATTGCACCTTGTGCACCCATCATTACACCGGTGCCAACGTCAAACACCTGCATGATGTCTGGGGATTGGCCCGCGCGAAACGCCGCAATACCAGCGTTCAACGTCTCCGGGTAAGTGCCTTTGAATACGGGTTTGACGACGTATTCCGACTGGCTTGCATTGAAGTCGCTGGCGATTTTCTCGACGACTTCTCCGTTAGCGCCGCTCATCGCGTGCCACCAGGAAATCTCAACCTCGGCGTGTGCTGCCATCGGAAGCCATATAAGCCCGGCAACCCACAGAGATGCAATTTTCATAAGGTAAGTTCCTCCCTAACTCTGATTGGCCGAAAGAGTTTTCGAAAATTCCCAACAACCAGATCGATTTGTCCCTGTCGCGATTTAGTTAGAATCTTGACCAACAAGTCAATTCGTAAGCTCGCAATGTGGAGCTGCCAAGACATATGATTTTTTCGGCTTGCGAGTAGGCGACTATTGGGCCGAGCGGAAGAAGTGTGAAAACGTCCGGATTTTTGCCATGAGAGCGATTATGCGCCCTAGGTCGGAACATTCCGGGGCTTCAACCTCGGTACTGCTCGTGACCATCTCCTCGCTCGCCCTTAGGTGTTCAGTCCCGGCATCTGATGGATCGGATTTAGGATGAATCGATCTGGCTCTGATGTCCAGATTTTGCAGATGTATTCGGGGGAATAAGGCCGCCGAGCGCCTTAAGCCGTCTGACGAAGTTGTAGGCTGCTAGGAAGTCATCGAGGTGTGCGTGCAGCTGGGCACCCTCGACATCGCCCTAGCCGCATCAGGCAGCGACAGTGCCAAGATTCTGCACAAGCCACGCCTGCTCAGTGACTACGGTGCGTCTTACATCGCGGGCGATCTGGCTGAATACCTTGAAGCAGTCGTTCGCGGTGCCACGCACGCACGACCGCCTCGGACAAACCGGTCGTTCGACGGATCTAAGCTAAGGTCGAGTCGTCATACTTGACAGGAGGCTCGCATTGAGCCAGCATTAAACGGACTGGTCGGTCTAATTATTAACGCAACAGATAGGGAGAGAAGAAATGCGAATCTCGAAAGAACACGTCGATATCAAGATGCAGATCCCCGGCGCGGTCATTCGCCAGCATAAAGATTTTGGTGATGCAACTGGTTTGGGAAAGATCAGCGGCGAGTATTTCACGCTTTCAGCCGGTGTGGATACGACCCCGCTGTTTCAGGGCTTGGAGGGAAACCTATGCCAAAGCCCGCATTGGGGCTTTGTACTGAAAGGCAAGCTGACCACGACCGATGCCGCGGGCGCGACAGAAACGGTAAAAACTGACGATCTGTTCTATTGGCCGCCCGGGCACAACGTAAAGGTTGACGCTGACGCGGAGATCATCATGTTTAGCCCACAGCATGAGCACAGCCACGTGATCAATCACATGATCGCGATGACAAAGGTCTGAGGCCCGCCGCCGGCCTGCTGAAGAAACACAAACCTAACTGCGGGATTAGCGATGATCACAAAAGCGAAGCCCGACGTTGAAAGCATTGCGGTGATGCATGTGACCAAGCAGCGCCTGATCAGCGCGGGCCTGCCGATGCTGTTGAAGCATGGCTACAATGATCTTGGCCTTCAGACCTTATTGACAGCCACGGGAACTCCAAAAGGCTCTTTCTATCATCACTTTAGGAACAAAGAGGATTTTGCGCTTCAGGTTGTCGATACCTATATGGCGTTGGTTCACAGTGGGCTCGATATCTGTCTGCACGATACAACTCGGCCCCCGCTTGTCCGGGTTCGGGCCTTTTTTGAGATAACCCAAAAATCCTATCAAGAAGAGGGCTATATGGGGTGCCTTCTTGGTGGCCTTGGTCAGGAATTGTCGGGCGTTAGCGAGGTATTTCGGCAGAAGATCGAAGCGTGCTTTTCCATAATTGCCCAACGAATTGCGGGCTGCCTGGAAGAGGCGCGGCAGCTTGGCGACATCGCCACGAATACAGATGTGGTGAAGATGGCCGACCTGCTGGTCAATTGCTGGGAAGGGGCGGCCTTGCGCAGTCGCTTACGTCGGGATTCACTCTCTCTGAATGAGATGCTCAATTTTTACTTCCGTGCGGTTGTAACAGTTTGAATTTTGCGCAGTTGATATTGGACGATTCTTGCGCTCCGACGAGGTCCAGCCCGTAACCTTCACAACCGCAATGGGCTCCGGCCTGCCGTTCGTTGCTGAATCCACCGAAGTCAGGTCTGGGCCGACCGTGCCTCTGATCTCGTCCCTACACGGTCAACAGGCCGATGCTACGCTGCAGATCGACGTCAGGAGCCCTTAGCGGACGGTTGGCACTAGGTAGCCGGGATGTCAAAAATCAGCAGCCCGGCCCCATCCAGGGCCGTTGGGCAACGACTTCACCAGCAGGTGTAATATTCGCGCCCGGCCCCCACGAAACCGCGCCCTGCACGAAGTCATCGACGGCGTGTTCAAACGAGCGCATCGCAGCATGGACTTTGTTTTCGTCTTTCATAGCTGAATCGGTACAACGCATGTCTCCC
>CAYLYV010000243.1:0-4777 GCA_964387655.1 uncultured Cypionkella sp.
CCGCGTGATCAACCGCCGCCGCCAGTTCGGCACCATGATCCTGTCGCGCTGGCCGATCCTGTGGACCCGCCTGCACCTCTTGCCGATGCGCCGGATGATCACGCCGCTCAACACCCAAAACCCGGCGCTGGAAGCCCTGATCGTCACGCCCCTCGGCCCGATCCGCGTGCTGTCGCTCCATCTCGCGCATGTGGGCTGCGAAGAACGCCTCGCCCAGATCGACCACCTGCTAGGCTTGCACGCCCAAACCGCGCACACAGGTGGGCCATGGAGCGGCACTGACGATGAGCCTTCCCGCAACTGGACCGAATCCCAACCCGAGCCGCCCTGTCCGCAAACCGCGATCTGGATGGGCGATTTCAACTGCGAACCCGGCAGCATCGAGCACGCCCGGATCACGGGCCAAACCCCCTACCACCCCGGCGCGCGCTATGCGGATGGTCTGACCAACGCGGTCGCGCATCTGGGCCAAACCCTCCACACCCATGAGAAAATCATCGCCGGAGAGGTCCGCCTGCGCCAGTTGGACCACTGCTTTGTGACCAATGACCTGATCCCGCATCTGCGCAGGGCTTGGACCGATAACGCCGAAATCGCCTCCGACCATCACCCGCTTTGGGTGGAACTTGGCGCGGCGGGGTGAACCCCGCCCTACACCTTGTTCAAAACGGCGTCGGATAATTGGTAGGGCGGGGTTCACCCCGCCGTGCGTTACACCCTGCCCAAAACCCCCTCAAAAGCCGCCAAGAAGTGATCGACATTGGCCTTGGAAAACACAAGTGGCGGCCTGATCTTCAGCACATTCGAGCGTGGCCCGGTGGCCGAGATCAACACCCGCGCCTCGCGCAAGTCATTGACAATCCGCGCACATTTCGCCGCATCGGCGTCCAAAGCCCCGCCCGAGACAATCTCTTGCCCCAAGAACAACCCCGCCGCGCGCAAAGGCCCTAAGCACGCGAACCGTCCAGCCAACTCCCGCAGTCCGTCAGCGAAATAGCCACCCACCACCCGGGCATTTTCCTGCAAGCCCTCAGTCTCGATCACCTCCAGCACCGCCATCGCCGTGGCTGCCGCCACCGCATTGCCGCCGAACGTGTTGAAATACCGCGCTTTTGCGCCAAACGCGGCGATCACCTCTGGCCGCATCACCAGCCCTGCCACCGGATAGCCATTGCCCATCGGCTTGCCCAGACTCACCAGATCCGGCACGATGCCATGGCGCTGAAAGCCCCACATCGCATCGCCACAGCGGCCAAATCCGGGCTGCACCTCGTCGGCGATAAACACCCCGCCCGCCGCGCGAATGGCCGCGACAGCGGGGGCCAAGAACCCCGCAGGCCCCTCAAATACCCCATCCGAGGAGAAAATCGTATCGACGATCAGCCCCGCAGGTTTGATGCCATGCCGCAGCATATCGTCAATCGCACCTTGCACTTCTGCCGCAAAAGCCGCCCCCAGATCGTCCGTCATCCGCAACGGATCGGGCGCGCGGACGGTGCGCACATGCTCGCCCAAAGCCACGCCTTCGCCAAGGCTGGGAGACATCCCCGCAATCGCATAGGTCACGCCATGATAGGCGTTTTCCGTGACGATAAACCCGGTGCCGCCGGTATGGGCGCGGGCAATCCGAAACGCCAGATCATTGGCTTCGGACCCAGTGCAGGTGAACATCACGTGGCTCAACTCAGCCGGGAAAGTCGCCAGCAACCGCTCGGCATAATCCAGCACCGCGTCGTGCAAATACCGCGTGTGGCTCGACAGGATCGCCGCCTGCTTCGCGGTTGCGGCCACCACGGCAGGGTGACAATGGCCGACAGACGCCACATTATTATAGGTATCCAAATAGGCATTGCCCGCGCCGTCATAGAGCCAAACGCCTTCCCCCCGCACCAGATGCACCGGGGTTTCATAGAACAGCCGATAGGCGGGCCCCAAAGCCTTTGCCCTGCGCGCCACCAAAGCTTGATCGGCGGCGGACAAATCGCCCTTGCCTGGCACATAGGCATTCACCATGGTTCCGTCGTTTTTCATAATGCCTCCAAGGCGTTAAGCAGGGCAGGGCGGTCAATGCCCGCAAGTGCGGTCAACCCCTCCCGCGCGGTTGCGACATTGCGCAGAATATAGGGCGCATTCTCCGGGTAAGCCTGCGCGCGGGCCGAGGCGATGGTCAGCGTCGTCAGCATCCGCGTTGCCACCAGATCGGGGAACAACCGCGCCTCCGCGGCGGTCAGCGGCAACACCGCGTGATAGGCGCGGGCGAAGTTCAGCAGGCTTTCCTGCGCGCGGGCAGGGTCCACGCAGTAAGATGCCGCAACCGCCGCATCGCAGATCAGCGGTGTCTGCACCATGTCACCAAAATCCAGAACGCCTGCGATTTCATCCGGATTGTCCGGCGATACCAGCACGTTATGCGGGTTCAGATCGTTATGCACCACTTGCCAGCGCACCCCCGCCAGGTCGGGCGCAAGCGCGTCAAAGCGATCGAGCGCCGCCCGCACCAAAGCCTGCATATCCTCGGGCACCGCAGCCAGCATCGGGCGCAAAGCGCTGGCCTGCTTGATATCCCATTGCAAGACATAGCCCGCCGCTGGATGCGCAAACCCGGCCAAGCCCCGCGTTACCCGCGCCGCCATCCCGGCCATCGCCCGCGCCTGCGCCGGGGTGCGGGGTGTCAGATGCTGGGGGGTGCCCTCAAGGTAGGTCAGCAAACGCAACGTGCCCTGCGGCGTGATCACCTCGGTCGCCCCGGTTGTGGTGCGGATCACCTTTGGCACCGGCAGGTTCGATCCCTCCAGATGCAGCAAGGCCTTGGTCTGGAAATCCGTCACCTCAAACGGCTCGGCGGGGTTGGCGAGTTTCAAAACGTAAGCCTGCCCCGGCCCCTGAACTGGCGTGGTGATGCGGATGTTCAGATCACGCTCCGAGGTCAGCCGTTTCAGCGCGCCCTCAACCCCGAAATGCTGGCGCGCAAGGCCCAAAGCCTCGGCATCGGTCAAGAGAGGCGGGGCAGAGGACAACACCTCGCCCAAGCGTGCATCGGTCATGTTCGATCCGGTTTTGGTTCGGGCGCATCAGGCCTTCAAGGCGGGGGAGTGTCAAGCGCTGCGGCGAGGTTTTGTGCGGGCCGGGCAGGACGCAGAACTTAACAAACCCTTAACGCCACAGAGCTAACCTCTTGAAATTATATAATCCGCACTCCTGTCCACGCGTGGACACAGTGCTTTTCCCCGCAACCCTCTTGCCCCGCGCCCGGCTTGCTCTACCCTAGCCTTGAACCAAGGAGCCGCCATGCCCCCCGTCCTGATCACAGCCCACGGCCAACCCTCTGATCCCGGACCCGCCGCCGCAGAACTGGCTTCTCTTGCGGCCAAAGTGGCGGCACATCTTCCCGGCCAAACCGTCGCCTCCGCCACCCTCGCCGAACCCGAAGCCCTCACTGAAGCAATAATCAAACTCGGCCCCGGAGGCCTGTTGTTCCCCCTCTTCATGGCCGGAGGCTGGTTCACCCGCATCCACCTCCCCGCCCGCCTGTCCGCCGCAGGCGCGCAAGGCTGGCAGGTGCTGGAACCCCTCGGCTGCCTCACCGCCCTGCACGACCTCGCGGTGAAAACCGCAGCCGAAGCCCTGCAAACCCGCGCTGGCCCGATCATCCTCGCCGCACATGGCTCCTCCAAAACCTCGGTCCCCTCCGACATCGCCCATCATGTCGGCCAAAAAATCCGCCGCGAACAGGGCTGCGCTGTTCATGTCGCCTTCATCGACCAAACCCCACAACTGAAAGACCTCCCCGGCCTCGGCCCCGAAGCTTTCTGCCTGCCGTTCTTCGCAGCCTCCGGCGGCCATGTCACCACCGACCTCCCCGCTGCCTTGGCCAGCGCAGGTTTCGCCGGAACCTTGCTCCCCGCCCTCGGCCTGCGCCCCGAAATCCCCGCCCTGATCGCAAGCGCCATCCACGCCGCCCAGCCGGTTTGCACGCAGGAGTGTCGGTACAAGCGCGGCTAGGATTGCTCTTTTTGCACAGCAAAAAAGCCTCCGGCGGGGATATTTAAGCGCAGAGGATGACGCTACCGCCAATCCTTTCACATTGGCTTAAATATCCCCGCCGGAGGCTCCAGCTTTTCAGCCCACGCGCCTTAAACCGTATGCAGATACAGATCGAAATCCACTTCCGACACCGTCCGCATCACCCGCGCATATTCTGCCGCTTTGATCGCGGTGAAGGTTCGGTGCATGTCTTCGCCCAAGGCGTCCTTCAGGAAGGCCGAGGCCTTCGCCGCCTCGATCGCCGAGCGCCAATCCACGGGGATCGGCGGTGCATCCGATACATCCGTATAGCCGTTGCCGGTGGTTTCCGGCCCCGGATCCATCCGGTTGGCCATGCCATGCCGGATGCCCGCCAGCACGGTCGCGGCCACCAGATAGGCATTGGCATCCACCCCCGCCGGGCGATGTTCGATCCGCCGCGCGCGGATATCGCCTGCGGGGATGCGCAAGGCGACCGAGCGGTTGTTCACCCCCCAGGTCGGGCTGACCGGAGCGTAGGAGTTCGAGGCAAGCCGCCGCCAAGAATTGGCATGCGGGGCTAAGATCAGCATCGACTCGGCAATCGTGGCGCGCAAGCCGCCCAAGGCGTGCAGGATTGTGTCGTTATACTGGCCCTCGACCGCTTCGATGAAGATATTCTTGCCCGCATCATTCAGCATCGAGACGTGGAAATGCATCCCCGATCCGGCGTAATCCTCGTTCGGTTTCGCCATGAAACAGGCGGTGACACCAT